>CAZCPY010000001.1:0-94590 GCA_964499865.1 uncultured Rhodobacterales bacterium
GACTGCGGCGAGTTCGGACAATTCAGTACATGCTGAAGGTATCCTTCAGGCTCTGCTCTACGGTAAATTATATATACGGAACGCAGTGTGCGTAGCTACGGAGTGGATGTATAAATAATTTACGTCGTAGACCTATCTTTTGGATAGACTGTATTCGCTGACTGACCAGGGATCAGTCTTAACCCTTTTTAAACAAAAGGATCGACTCTGCTGAATTGTTTATCGAAAAAGAGAAGCGCCGTGCTCACCTACTTCGCCCCTTCCACAATTGATTATATGGGATAGGAGTTAGAGGATTCAGCGCTTCTCTGGTCGATGTCGGAATCGACAGCTATAAGTAGCCGTCAATTATCTTGTGACACAAAACCGGCTATTTTTCTCACCGGGCCGTGTCTGCGTGTCACTGGCGGGAAGATCGCCGCCCTAGTCCTCTTCTAGCGTAACGGCGTAGGTGTTGGTAATGGTTTCGATCACGTTATCGTGATGAATCCACTCGATTCTGGTATTTGAACCCGCCGGTAGAGTCTCTGACGGTAGTTCGATAGAGATGGTGATTGTTCCAGACCCTCCCTCGTTATTCCACCAACCGTTGTGACCACGCCAATCCCACTTCTCAAAAAACTCCTCGATCGTACCGAGGAGCAGCGGATCATTGATGGTCTGCTTTTTTGGTTGTATGGAAACCATCGCTTCGTACCCGTCCATGCTGTCTCCGTATCCGGAGTACTCGATAACAATTTCTACACCAGTACCTCTATCCGGGGCGTCCGGATCTTGGCTGGCTAGCAGCATCGCGCATTGGGATTGGATTTCGTCCAGGAGCTTTTTGAGAGCGTTATTGAGTGTGATTCCGTGCTTCATTTGTTGAATGGGCGCGTGTGTTCAGGTGGTGGGTCGATGCGCTTGATTCTGTTCTTGGGTATTGTCCGACTGTCTATTTAGCTTTTCTAGCTCTTTCTCCGTGGATGATACGTTGCGCAGCATCCAATCGGCCGGCTGAATCAGAGATAGCCAGTCTTTTACGGTTGGTAGCCATCGAAGATCCTCTCGGACGTGGTCTTCGCCGATAGAGCGGACCGGGACTGTCTTTCCATCGGAGTTAGTCATGACAGTGCCGAATTCTCGCTCACACTCAAAGATTCCCTCCGCGTGGTGGCGCAACGCTCTGTGTCTGAAGTTAGCGTAGTGCTCTTTTGAAGCATCAAACCATGAGTGAATCTTTATGTAGTCTTCCCACTTACCGCCGTAACGTTTAGCGGAGACTTGGGCGCGCTCGTACGGGTGCATCAGAGGTTTCGTTGTTAAGACCTTGTTCCAAAGGGTATTTCAGATATTTCAGTGTGGCTACTTCAATGTACCCATTTTCATGGATATCTAAGATCGCTTCAGAGAGCGGCGCCGCTAGCTCTAAATATCCGAATGGCTCTTCTACTGTGATGATCCCTTCTGCGACCTTTGTCAGATTTACGACACGAAGCTTGTCCGTGTGATCATCTCCCCACATACAACCGGCAACGAAGGCGAACTCTAGAAACAGGTCAGCTCGTACCATCGGTTCCAGGTTTTTAATGTCGAATGTTCTGTACCACCCGAAACGGTGGCTGTAACCAGGTTCTAGCTTTTCCTGCGAGCCTTCGTAGTCCAACATTGTTCCGTAAAATTCTTTAGTGGTCGCTAGTGCAGGCACCAAGAACTCCACCGGACAAAAATTGTTTTCAACAGTGCATAGCGGCTCGAAAGTGTCGCCAAGTCTAGCTAGTTGGGTACATGTGTACCGTCCAGAATACAACGCATACCAACCATCTGGACCTAAGAACGGGAAGAACGTTTTATCCGCCAGCGACGGATATCCTCGATCATATCCGCCGATGTTTTTGCTGGTCCTGCGATCGAACACTTCGATACGCTGAGTCGACCAGTATGGCTTCGGGTTCTGAATCTCCTGAATGGTGATATAGAAGGGCGTCCTAGGGAACCGATCGACCGTAAGTTTTTCTGTGCTGTTCATTGGCTGGTAAGGACTTTCTAACAAAAAGAAAGAATGGGAGGCCATGATTCTGCCTCATGGCCAAAGGCATTAGATCAAGCTAAAGCGGCGAGGTGTTCGCTGCGTAGCTTGTTGATTGTGATTTTGTTCGGGCCGCGCGCGCCAGTCATGTCGTAGGTAGCAACCGTACGAACTAGGCCTGCGTCTCGAAGCTTGGAAATCGCGCGACGGATCGTACGCGGATGGCAGCCTACTGCCTCAGCGAGATCTTCGTTGCTAGCGATCAACCAGTTTCTGTCTTCAGACAGGGCTGTCTCCACAAGAACTTCGTAGACATTAGCAGTCGACGTACCTACACGCTCCGCGACCGCGGAGATAGGGTCGACCCCAGCCATCTTCTGAGAAAGAAACGATGAATATTTGGATGAACGGGTCATGATTAAAATTTGTAGTCCTGTTTGTAATGTTGACTACATTAAACTTATGCCGCATAATCATCGAGTTTTCTCACTAGAATAGGTTAGCTCCTATGAGTAGCCTATGGATAAGCTAGCCTTAAAATTTATTACCGCGCCGAGAAAGACGCCGGCGATTCACGGAGTTATAGACAGACTGGTTGTTAAGGATCGCTCTTTGTTAGAGCCGCCCAAGGCTAAAGACATAGCGAAGTTGAAGCAGGTAGCCACCTACATGGCTAAAGCTGAGCCGCACAAATTAAAAGACACGGCGGTTTTTACTGGCGGCGTTAGATCATCCGAGCTCATAAAACAGATTCATAAGCTTCGGAATAGAGATACGGTTATTGACCGGCTCACCGGGCACAGGGACTTTATGGCGCAGGCAGTTTCTCATATGACACCAGAGTCGATCGAGCAGACACCCGCAGCGTACATGCCTATAGCGGATACGGTATTCCAACAGGATAGACACCGCGGTACATTGATTCATGAATTAGGTCATGCAATCGATCTAAATCCGAAGAAGGACCAGGGAAACTGGTCTCTAGTGATTAGAAACGCTATTAAGCCTACATTAGTCAAGGAGTTTAATGCGTGGAGAAAGGGTCGTAAGGCATACCAATCTGGATTCGCGCTATCAAACAAGCCTACTGCCGACAGACGCGACTATCACGAAGTTATGCGGCAATATAACGCTGCTAAATATCCTGCGTTCGGATCCTATGCCGGCGCGACTGTTGGCGGATTGGTGGGTACGGCGGCAGGAGTAGCCGGCGCAGCGGCGATCGAAAGCCCGGTACTTGCTTTAGGAACTATCGGCGGCGCGCTCGGAGGTTTCGGCGGCGCGCTTGGCGGAGCCGCTGCAGGTGCGGAATACGCCAGACTCGCTGGGCCAAGGCTGCAGCGTAAGGCCGATAGGCAGTTAGATAAGGCATTCGCTAGCTTAAAGACGCGGAGGTAATCAGTGGGCCAGGAAATAACGTTCTTCTACTCGCCTTTTTGCAAGCACTGTCCAGTAGCACTAGAACAGATAACTAAAGTTTTATTAGATAACGGTCTTACATTTATAGCCAGAATGCCGTACGCTTCTGAGCGTGCAAAGCTTACCGGTATTCCCGCTTTATATTTACCAGCCGGTACACTAGGGTATAAAGAACCGTACCTTCTTATAGGCGGTCAGCTGGCTGTACTCCTTCAGAAACTGATATCTGGCGCACATGCAGAAACTAATTGAAACCGCCCGGCAGAATTTACATAAGATTGCGGCTCTTGGCCGAAGTGTCGCGCTGCGCCCGCAGACAGCTCGCACACCTTCTCCAACTCTACCGTCTGTTGTCGGCGGTCAACCGGCTGAGGTGATAAAGCCGAGGCCTAGCCGCAGTCCCTCTAGCCTATCTACCGTAAAGGGGCGCGACGATGGCAAGTCAGTTTAATGCTACACACGTAAACGTGCCCTACGATCCAGCCATAGCCGGACTTTTGTCGTCACCGGCTCGTAGACTAAACATCTTCTATCCTCCGGCGGTAACGGCTGTCGCTAAGCCGGTTCTATTAGTAGTTAAATATACCGGATCTACTTCAGCACGTGACACGCAATATTCTTCTATAACTGAAATTCCGTGGCGTCTTCTTAATTCCGGACAGTTTGTAGTTGTTTCTATTTCAGTGTCGGTCCCGAATGAACTCGAGGCAGGCGGTAACATATGGCATCCGCCAGAGTTAGCTATTAACGGGCCGCAGGATCAAGCCTCGGCTAATTGGGGCAGAGTCGATCGAGACATGGCGATAAAAGACGTCGCCTACGCTATCGACTGGCTTAAGCGCCCGAACAACATGCTGCTGTACGGGCTAAACGGTGCGGTAATCGCATATGGAGACGGGCCGGCGGCTTGGGCGGTTCTTATGAATGCTTTTGGGCCTGCATGGGGTACGTTAGGAAAAGCATCGTTCGCTGCTGGAATGAAGACGAGACCGGACGCGATTATCGTTACAAAGCCACATGGAGTGTTCTTACAGTCCGTGGCAGGATCCGTTGCTGCCAACTCGCTGCCTGATGTGTTAGACGCCGGTGTCGCGGCCGCGACTATGGAAGATACGTTTTCGGCCTATCTGCCACAACTATCCGCACTGACTGTAGGATCCAACGAATCCTTATTCCCAGGCATCAGAAAAAAGAACGCTAGCATCCCTATACTGGCCTATTCGGATAGGGAGGTTGCCGAAGGTGTACCGGCTATAACGGCAGTTGATTTCACACTTGGCGTCGACGCATCCGGAGCGACCGTACAGCCAATAGCACCCGTATTATCACAGTTAGCGTTCCAGGATGACGGCTACAACACCGCGTTGTTATCAGCGTACGCAGCATATTTAGACGCTCTCTATACGGGCGGTTTTCATAATGTCAACTCTAAGTTTTTCGCTAAGGTCGGTAAAACGCGCAATTGGGGATCTGTTCGCTACCAAACTGTATCAGACGACACAGCACTGGCCACTGAGGTATTAAATTGGTCTCTCAACTTAATACAGCAGCCCGATTTAGACCTCACAGATGAGCCGATTCCGGACACAACTCCGCCGGGCGTTCCTCAGGGGCTCGTCGCCACCGGCGGGACAGCTAAAATCACATTAGATTGGACTGATAACCAGGAAAGCGATCTAGCCGGTTATCGAGTTTACAGAGGAACCGTAAGTGGTGGGCCGTATACGCTAATCACTCCGGCTCTCGTTACGAGTTCTGCCTATGTCGATACTACTCCTGTCGTAGGAACGATATATTATTACGTTGTTCGCGCTGAAGACGACGCCGCGAATCAAAGCGCTAACTCAAGTCAGGTGGTTGGAGTTGCGTCGGCTCTCGGATCATCAGCGGATACAACCGCCCCGCCGGTGCCGACAGGACTCGCAGCGACGGCGCAGAACGGCGCAGTGTCCTTAACATGGAACCCCGTAGTCGCTACTGATTTGCGAGGGTATTTCGTCTCGCGCGCTACAGTTTCTGGCGGCCCGTACACCGCCTTATTTGGTGTAGCGCTGACACAGAACTCTTATGTCGATACTACCGCGATAAACGGGACTACGTACTATTACGTCGTAAGCTCCATAGATATAGCTCTTAATGAGAGCGCGGACTCCGCGCAGGTATCTGCGACACCGGCCGCGCCGGTGACGCCGCCTGTCTGTAATACTCCGTGCGTATTAGCAAACGACGGATCTAGCGTACCGCCAGTCTTCTTAGATACGTACAACGATTGCAACGTCGGCGCGCCGGTAGCCGGGCTTCGTGCGCGGTGTTATACGATCTCCGGGGACTTACTGACAACAGTAACATTTGGAACGTATACGCCGGCCGCGGCACCTGACCAGTGGGGTTCTGAAATTATCGAAACACAGGATGTTCTTGGTGCCCGGTATGAGATAGTAAACCTACCGGTTAAGAATTCCACGTTAGTTCCGGATGGCTTTTTAAGGGTTGTGTGGGACGTTAGCGACCCGTGCTTTGAGGAGAATGTACTGGTCGAGAGAACATACGTGTTTCCTGTTGACACAACTAAGTGTGTAATTTTGTCGTGGCCTGCCGTAACCGGCGCGAATCTTTATTCCGTAACTTCGAGTATCGGTGGAATAATCGGCTATACACGGCACACAGTATTCTTAGACACTGTAGCCAAGCGCACTAGTGTTAAGTTGTTAGGTACTAATAATACGGTGTGGGAGCTATTTGTGCTAGACAGTCAAGGAACTCGTGTCGTTAAGCAATCTACCGCGGCTATAGAAGACGTAGATGAGCTCGTGCTAGAGGCGCCGGGCGGCGGCCTATGGTCTGTTCGAGTTAACCCAGTCGGACCGACCTTGGTCACCACATCTATCGCTACCGGCTCGCCGAGCTCTGTAGTGCTCGGTAATAGTCACGGAATGTTTTCAATATCAGTTCAAGATAACGGCACGTTAGTATCCTCCCCATTAGGTTCCGGAATCGTGACTGGTATGCTAGGGTCTTACTCCGTTTCTGCGTATTCGACGACTCAGACACCGAACAGCAACGGTAATCTTGCCGTTCTGAGCACAGTAGCTACAGAAGATCTTGAGATCATAAGAACGACTAGGAAAATGTGTCTCATAACCGGGCGCTTAGCCGATGTGTTCGGTGTTGGCCGGCCACATACTAAGTTGAACGTGTTCACGCACTACCAAGACATCGCATCACCGGTTCAGGCAACATGGATGAGCGCCTATGGCGAGCGCTCGATCGACGTGGCGCCGGACGGTAGTTTCGCGTTTCCGGCTATGCAAGGCTCTGTGGTAACTCTAGAGTTTCCGGCTTCTGGAGTTGCGTATAAAGCGGTAGTCCCGTCTACACTACAGGTAGATTTCTCTCAGCTAGAGACTTTGCCGATTGAATTGCGGCGAGGCGAATAATGGCAGACCCGACACAGAACCTCGGACTTAACTTACCGTCAAACGGCGATTTCCCGAATGCTTGGGACCAGCCGCTGAATGATAATTTCCAAACAATTGACGGCAAGTTCTCCGGTACTGCTGGGCATACGCACTCGGGCGTCGCTGGAGAAGGCCCGAAGATAGATCACGCCAACCTAAACAACAAAGGTACGAATACGCACGCGCAGATAGATGCGCACATTGCTAATGCCGCCATTCACTCCGATACTAAGGTTGGTACGGTAAAACCGATTAATGCTGGTACCGGAGTAACAGTAAATAATGTGTCTGAGTTGCAGTTTGATAACTGCCTCGTTGAAAGCATTGGTAGCGGTATTGTTCGAATTACTCCGGCAGCGGGTTCTGAAGAGCTTATACCTAAGTTCGCGAAAGTGGCGAGCGCGCCAGTATCCTACACAGATAACTTTACATATCCAGCTGCGACGGACTTAGGCTCTTATGGCTGGCTCGTCACAACTTCGGCCGCACTAGAGCCTCTGCCGCTGATCGCTGGCGATGCCGGCCAGACCGGTTCTGGAATCATATTTTCGTATGTTGGTCAAGGTGTTACAGGCCTATCTGGCGCGGTCACGAGCCATTTTAACACGGTCGTCCCTAAAGGGCTGGCGCAGCGCGTGGTAGTGGAAGTGGTAGACGCTAGCGGTTCAGCTTCAGACGGCTTCGTTGCGACGTCAGATACTGTATCACTATCTTTGGATTTGTTAGCTGATTCGACTCCAGGCGGAGCTACCAAGCCTACGGTTAAGGGTCTATCCCTATTAATGCTTAAAGCCGCGGGTACCAACGCTATATCCTACTCTGTTGTTGTGCAGCCTGGAGATAGCGGCTCTGAAGTCGTCTTCTCTGATTTCTCTGGTTCGTTCTACGGACCGTTCGCTACCACCTACGGATCGTTTCAGAATCTTCCGCCGTCATTCTTTGAGGGTACGCACGAGTTTTCTCTTCAGCGGGATGAATTCATAGATACAGCATTCTTCCTTAATTACTACTACAACGGCGGCTTAGTTTTTAGAAAGCTGTTTGATTTGAACAGTCTGAATCAGCAAGAGCGAAATTTTGCTGACGCTGTTTTCGATTTAGTATCCTCGTACTCGGAGATTAGTTCGACTAAGCCGGCTTACGGTAGACAAGGTTTTGGAGTAGGCTACAGCATAGGTGCGAGCAGCTTATTCTCGTTGAAGATTCGACGCGTGTGCTTATCCTCGCAAGAAGATCTAGCCGTATTGAAGTTAACGGAGTATCCGACACAAGTACCTACGGTTGTTCCGGATGTCTGCGCAGGCGGAGGATTTAATGATACTTTCTTAGGTGTTGGTGTCGGCGATTCTTTCGACTTCGACGGGCCCGGTGCCGCCACTTCAGACTGGACCGTACTAGGCGGATTCGCGGCGGGTGTTCAAGGGTCCGAGAATGATGCCGGTTTCATTGTGACCAGCGCAGATTCTACAAAGAGCCGAGTGGTATGGTGCGACCCGCCGTCCGCCGCCACTGTGACAGCTGCTGGTGGGTCAGCACAGCTGCCGAGCGACTTGTCTCTCGTCAATGTGACTATCGACGGAACTAATCTGCCGACCGGTATCGCTGATACGCAGTTCGGTGTGGCAACCGCCGGTGAAGTAACAGCGCAACTACTGTTCGGGTCGTCCGGGTTTCCGAAGGCGCCGGCTTACCCGACCGCAATTTCGGGGTACTTTACACCGGGAGAGGTCGTCGGGGCTGGCATAGTTTATATTGCTGCGGGTAGTGGGTATGTTAACGGCGCTGATTACTTCAAGAGTAACGGTAAGTCTTCTTACTCTCTGCAAGTCGGGACCTATGGAGTTCCGTTGCCGTGGGGCCAGACACTAGATGTGAAGTTGACGCCTAAGTTCGCTGGCGCGGATCCTGACTTCTCTATTACCGTGCCGGACGCTATAACGATCGCGCCTACAAATCCGTTCGTTGTGCCTGGGGTGCAATTATCACAGAAGACGTTAGTGTTTGATGCGGCGACTTCGACCTGGGTACCGGAAAGTACATTAACTACGGTGCCTGAAGGTGCGTACATATTTATCGGCCTGTCAGGTGTAGGTCTTCCATTGGGCTCTGGTTATTGGGCAGCTGCGAACGTTGCGGATGTGCCCACGTGGGATCTGACAAACGCAAACGCGGCCGCGCCCTACAACGCAGGACACGTTGCTCCGCCGTATGTTATAACCCCTTCTTCTCAGTTACAGTCGGATCCCGGAATTACTACGCTAAGCAGTAAATTCTTTACCGGGGTTTTGAATGGGCAGACTGTTTCAGTCAGCGGTAATCCGACTACAGCGACAATAACAGATACGTCATCTAACCCGTTCAGCCCTAACGTACCTGCCGGTATATCACTAGGTATCGTAAGTAAGCTATCTTACCTCCACTGGAGCGCGGGTTCGCCTGCGCCGGACGTTAACGTTCAAATTTACAACCCCCTTACCGGCGCCTTATTTGGGACGGTATTCGCATTGTCCGGCACTAAAATACGCCCCGCGCCTATACAGGCTGTCGGCACCCCTATCGTGTACGAGGCCGGTACAGCAAACGTGCTTACGGCTGGGCAACTAGTTGTAAATGATGTAGTTGATGTAGTCGCTGAGTTTGAGAATTTAGACGTCTTCACTGTAGAAGGTGGGATCGCTACGCTACACGACGTGAAGGTTATCCGTACTGGCGGGTGGTCTGTCTTATCTGAAGTTCCAAGCTCATCGATTGTCATAACACAAATTTCTCCGAACCGCCACTCTGTGCGTGTTAACGGGTTGACTATCGGTGCCGTGGCGGGCCAGGCGTTGTCGCTTCGATTTAGAAACGATGCTGCCGCGAGCGCTTACATCAATGCGGGGCACGTGTTCCCAGTAACTCTCGGTACAACAGCAGCCTCAGCAGGAGGGTCGGGTCAAGCCCCGGCGTTTGCGGTCGGCTCTTCGTTTGAGATACAGCAGAATATCAACACGACTATCGAGCTAGATGTCACAGATCTACTTCCTGGCGGCACGCTATCGTTCACCGAAGCCGGCACAGAGCACCCCAATTTCAAAATCGTGTCCAGTGAGTATGTCGGGACCACGGGTGTTGGCTCTTCAGGCTCGTTCACACTAGTAGCGTATGCCATTAAACCGGGCGCGCCTGCAATACCTACACCTACACTTTATCTCAAAAACCCTGGCGTAGCCGCAGTAACGCTCGCCGGCACCGTGGTCACAGACCCAGGTATATCTGTTACAGGTATCTCTGTCGAGGATGTTGGTGCTATCGGTACTGATGCTGTATTCTCAGTATCTGCTACTGAACCGTTCCCTAGACGCCGGATTTATGTGCAATTAGCTAACCCACTGAACGAAGTTAATGAGCCGCCGATAATGTGGCAGAATGGCGTCGGGCCAGGAGTAATACCTACGAATGGTACAGGCCAACTGACTCAAGTTCCGGCGACTAATATCTGGTACGGGGAGTACATTCAGAATACTAACGTCGGTATAGATGGCGTCGAGCCTACATTCAAAATCACTAAAAAGACTAAGCCTCTTAATGAAGAAATAGCGGCTAACACAGGCGCTGGATGGTTGACACTATCTCAGATAGTTGCTTTCTCCTTCAACGGTGGTTCTACATATACACAGCAATCAGCTGTCGGCACGAAGAATGCAGGAGCAATCCCGCTAATCGCCTCTAAAGGATTACCGGCCGGTAACAACCTAGTCAGAACATCCAACAACTCTCCGGTATTCTCAGGTAACTCTGGAATAAGCTTTGCGCGGCGCCCAGAAGAGGGTAGATTTACTGAATTCACCTTCGCCGGACAGTTCAGTCCAGCGAACCCGACTGGCACAAACCTTACGGTGAGTCTAGTGGACTCGGCCGGGGTATCACAGGTCGACAACGTCATTATCAATAGTGCAACATCATCATTGATAAGCGGTAGCGCGTTGATGAAGGCGGGGTCCGCAGGTAAATTGCTATCTGCCAAAGTGGTTAACAATACCCTGTCTAAAACGGTTGTCAATCCGTCGTATGTAACAGTGGCGAAACCGCCGGCGCCGAGAGTAACGTCTATGACTATTGACGGTACTGCAGGATCTAGCGGAGCTACTATAAAAATCTATGGAAAAAATCTTGTTCCTCCGTCGTCTCCTGGCGGCCAAGCTGCGCTCTCTTACGGCTACACACTCACGAGTAGCGGTACTACTCCGGTGTTTACGTCTATTGTTGCGGGTCCTAGAACAGATACTCAACTCACGTTTACAGCAAACATCGCCGCAGACGCCGCCACAAAGAGTTTCGGTATCACTATCGACTATCTGGGCGGTAACGTCGCGGTATTCAGTTCTCTTGGTACGATTGCTGCGGCGGCTGGTGGTAATCCGCAAGTAGAAACAGTACAGATTTACGCCGAGAATGCTAACCCGCTCCTTAATCCTGTACCTGCGATTACTGCGACAGGCCGCACAGCGAGACTGCGCATAACCGGCACAGGTCTTGGCGCGTATAACGTAGATCCGGGCGGACTTGGCGCGCCTCCGAGCATTCCCGGCGTTTTCCTAGAAGTTGTAGGCGAGAATAGTTCAGTTCGAGACATATCGTCTGGTTTGGGGCTAGGCTCAGAACTCTCTGCGCTTCGTATTCCTGTACTAGAACTAATCAAGCAGTCTGATGTAGAGCTGATCGCGCGCGTAGACGCCTCGTCGATGTGGGCTAACACTCGCGTGAGAGTCGTGTTGAAGCGGCCGGCCAGTCACCCCTCCGGCGCTACTGAGTGGACGCCTATAGAAATCGACGCTACTGGTGTATCCACAAGCCTAGGTCTTCTGAACCCAGGGATTACTGCTGTGTTCGGGACTAACGGCAGACCGCCCACGATGAACGTCAACCCCACCGTCGGCGCCGAAACGCAGCTAACTGTAACGCAAAGTCTTCAGGCGCAATGTGGCGCCGGTACTGAAGGCGACAACTTCTCTATTACCGTGCGAATGGGTGAAGCTTACACAGGGTCGAAGCCGCCTGTAGTCGTTGCTGTACCTGATCCGGTATACGGTGTACAGTTCGAGAACATCGTCGTTCAAAAGGACGCTAGCCCGTTTAGAATCATCATCACCGGTAAAGTTCCGACTCCTGGCGTTAATAACTCGTACCCTGGTGTAAGTTTCGTTACTACCACGCCCGTCCGTCCGTCGTTACGATTCGCTAACGGGGTCGTTATCGCGTCCGCTCTCCTGGGCGGCGCGAACTGGGGAACCGGCGGCTCAGGTATAAATTTCTAATAGAATATAGGTATGCGTACACACTGGATGCAAAAATGGGCCGAGCTACTTTGGGATCCGCTGCTAAAGCAGACGCTCCCTGGTAAGCAACCGCCGTCAAAACCAAACCTATCTCGGGTTCTGGGTCCTGTGTATCAACAACAAGCGCAGCTTCAGGACGAGGCGGCGGCAGCTGAGCAGGGTCCGGCTCCTTCACCGACTGAGCAGGATACATCTCAGATGGAGACAAAGATCAAGAACATTCAAGCTCGACTCAAATTGCTTGAGGCGCAGGCCCGACTTAAAAAGAAAAAGAAGCAACTGGAAGAGAAGAGTAAGAAAGACGACAAAAAGTCCGAGAAAAAGAAGGACGCAACAAAAAAGAAGTGACGTCAAGCTATGAACAAACTTTCTGCTCACGTACTAGACTACTACGACGATCCGGACTTCTACACTGATCCTGTAGCTCATGATCTAATCGAAAAGGGTGAGTTGCTGTCTCACGACAAGCTTGCGAGTCTTCGAGACAAACACTTTGCGATGGTAACGGATTCTCCCGAGAGACTCCGTCGCTATCCGACGCACAGTAAGATGGCTACGGCCTTATCCGCGCACTACTTCTCTGGCTCGGCCGAGTATCTTCCGCAAGACATTCGTGATCGGGCCGCAGAGCATCTTTTGGCTAAGTGCGCAGAGTACGGTCTTGAGAAACAGGCTGAGTTGGTACGAGCCGCTAAAGTCAAACATGTCGAACGAGAAATAACGCTTCCTACCGAGAAAGTTGCTGAATTCAGTCAGGCTTCGCTGTTACGTAACTTCCAGCATTTGAGCTATCAAGAAAAGACGGCAGCTGCTACTGAGATTGTGCGTTTGTTCGGTGCTGAGAAAACGCATCCGAGCATCTGGAAGTATGCTGAAAAGAATAGCGTGAGTCCTAACATAGACGCCGCTATCAAGGATCGTTTGACGTTGGCTAAGCGCGCCGGCCTTGCTCAAGGAATGTTAGATCAATTTAAGAACGAGCTAGCGACCCGCGAGCCGAAAGAGCTAGTCCGTCGTATAGAAGTTCTTGATAAAGCCGCTAATCTGCACTACTCGTACGGCGTAACGCTTAATGATCCGAGCGTGACTGTGTATGGGGATGTGCCGTATACAGTCAAAAAGACTGCCGCTCCGTCTATTCCGGGAGTGCCGGACTTAACAGATGATCAGTTTACGCACTTAGATTATCTACAAGCTCTAGAGCGGGCACTTCCTCGGTCTAATCCGAACTTCGGACCTATTGCTGAAGCTATTAGACAAATACCTGCAGAGAAGGTCGCCGAGTTCACACCCGACGCGCGACACGCTATGGTTCTATACTTTGAGGCGCCTAATATGCTGAGAAAGCAGGCCCAAGAAGAGTCTGTAGATGCGCCGCTTAACGACGCAGAAGCTGATAACGCAGAGGCCGCTAGAAGACAGCGCGTACACCCACGTACGGAAGAAACCAAAGCAGAGGCTGTTAAAAAAAAGTCTAGGCCGGTAAAGCTAGCGCGCTTTACCGGAGCTCAGGTAAAAAGCGGTATCCCTGGACCTGAACATATCGAGGCTGCGCTCAAAACATTGGGGCAGCTCAAAGCGACGGTTCGCCCAGACGATAAGCTGCTAGAGTCGCATGGTCTATCTAGAGAGCGATTCCAGGATGGTATCGACCGTATATACCGCAAGGCCGGTAAAGACTCGTACAATCTAAGGTCCATTGCCCCTAATCCCGCACTTATGGCGGCTGGGGCTGGCGCTGGCGGGGCAGGCGCGGCCGCGTTGATTCATCAACTGCATCCTGATGGTTTGGCCGCGCCTACTGCAGCGGCTTTAATCGCCGCGCCCGCCGCTTTGAACTACTTAAGGGCTAAGTACACTCGAAACACTGTTGGGCGCACAGGTAAGGTCTTAAAAGACTACGGCCTGTTGAATCCTAAAACATTCCGTGCAGCCTATCCGTTGCTTACTGAAAAAGTTGCTGCGTCCGCTACTGCACACGCAAAACTTGCAGCTAAAGCTAAATCTAGCGATAATGTTGTATATGATCAAGCCAAACTAGACGGCGATATGCGAAAATGGAAGGCTCAGTCTAAGGCTCCTGGAGCGGGCAAAACGGTAGTAGAAGAAGATCTGCAATACAATCCGGCACAGGCTAAGGCCTACACACGTAAACGCTTACTTCCGTTCTTGCAGAATAAAGAAACAGTCGTATACACTGGAAAGGCTCTTAAGGCGCTAGGTGCTGCGGACAAGTACTTTTCGGATGTAGAAAATTACGACATCGATCGAGCGACCGGGGCTCAGCCAAAGACACGCCCTCTTGGACGCATCACGCATCTAGTACAGAGCGATATTGTTACAGGAAGAAAGGCGCTAGGTCTAATACCTGGTCGTCGGACTACTTATATTCACACGCCCGAAGAATACGCCCAAGACATACCGTCTAGGTTCTATTCTGAGAACGACGAGAATTCTCGCGCTGCTCTTAGAAATATGGTATCTGCGGTATACAGCGCACAAAGAAAAAAGAACTTTCCAAAGCAACATAACACAGTAGAGCATATAGTACACCCGCTGCAGAAATGGAATGACCTAGCGCCAGCTAAAGGAGCCCCGTCATTTTCTGCGTATGACTACCCGGCGGCTCGAAAGGTTCTAGATAAAGAACATGTGGCTACAGCTACTGGGTTTAAGAAGGCTCTTGAATTGGCGGAGAATAAAAGTAAGCGTCCGCTAGCGCCGAACAGAGTGATACTACAAGGCTCCGCCGTCTCCAAGCAAGATTGGGTAGATGAAAAGGCGTACCGAAATGCCGGTATCAAAACAGATCGGACTAATAAACTATTCGTAAACAGTCGATTACCGATGCTGGCGCACCATCACGGAGCCGCGTCGCGCAGATTGAGTAACCCAGAATCGTTACGAAATTTGTCGAAAAATATTGGTGCCCAGGACACGATGGCGAAAAAACAACTCCGAAACGCAGTACGGGGATCGTCTGACGTACTATATAGATTGCGTCTAGCAGGTATGTTCGATACCAGTAGATAACATGTTTACACATACGGAACACCCTTTAGTTGAGTATGTCGGGAAGCTGACTGAGAAGCACGGAAAGGCGTGGCTGTCTTGGTTACCTGAGGCTGTACAGCTAGAAGCTGTCGATCTTATCGGTGACCTACCGTCAGAGGTTCTAGAGGCTCTACTGGCTGCACAATGTCTTCTGAAGAATAACGCGTTTTTCACGGACGCGCACGCTTTCGAAAATATCTGCCTCGCCTTCAATTACCGTGACGTAGACCCCGAAACGGTTCAGTTTTGCCTACCTGAGGAGTTAGTTGTCGGTATTCGTGTAGCGAAGCAGATTAGACCGAAGACTAAACCATTCTCTTCTGAAGTCGGTGTTTACGTAATGGTTTGCTGTGATATGGACGGCCTTTATGAGCTGCCGGAAGAGCTTAGATTTGCTGATCCGACCCTTGTTGGGCCGGTGCCTGAACCGTTGCCCATCCCAGATGAGGGTATATCCGAAGCAGATATGGAAATGCCTGCTAAGATACAGAGGTACAAGTTGTTTGCGATCGAACAGTACGTAGATCTTATCCTGAAAGGTAAATAATGCCGTATATTAACGGACTCCAAACCGGGCTAGAAGGTAGGAATTCGGTAGACACGCGTCTATCGACTTACCCGTCTCCGTTCTTTGATCCCAGCTCAGCGTACCTACCTCCGTCATATAAGGAGATGTTCCGGTGGACATCTTATCTGTATTTGACGCACTCCGAAATCGCGCCGATCATCAACAAGAAGTGTTCTTATGTCATTACCGACCTGATATACGAAACTGATAATCCAGTACACACAGAGGCGTGGCGCGAGCTGCTAGAGCGGTATATCAAAGTCCAGCAAGTGGAGTTTCAGATGCTTCTGGATTACCACGTCTACGGTAATGCGTTTGCTTCTATCTACTATCCGTTTGAGCGTACGCTAACCTGCACGAAGTGTGAGGAAAAATATTCCCCTAAGCTTATTCAGTGGCAGTATAGAGAAGGGCGTTTCTACGGAGCATGCAAGACGTGCAATGCGTTGAAGCCTATGAAAGCGGAAGACCGGCCAGTCAAAAATCGGTCACGTATCAAAGTTCTACGGTGGAATCCAAAGTTTATTGATATAGATTACAACCCATTCTCTGATCGATCAACCTATATATACCGCATTCCAAAGGCGATCCGAGCCAAGATCTCTGATCACATGCACGGTAGGAATAAGGCGATCGTCACGGATACGCCCCTAGAGATTCTAGACGCCGTCAAGGAAAAGAAGAATCTTCGAATCGCCGCAGATAACATATACCACTTTAAGAACATCACCATCTCGACTGATGATCCGTCTTTTGGTATGCCGCCCCTACTGCCGGTATTTAAAGACGCGTGGCTGTATCAGACACTGCGGAAGGCGCAAGAAGCTATCGCCATAGACCATATTCTGCCGCTTACGTTGATTACGCCGGCCCCGATGGGCGGCCTGTCTCCCCACATGGAGATGGACCTAGGCGATTGGACATCTAAAGTACAAAGAATAATCAAGCAGTGGAGAAGAGACCAGAACGGTATATTCACTCTGCCGTTCCCTGCTCAGGTAGAGAATATTCGTGGTGATGCTAACGCCCTGTCAGTGCATAACGACATGGAGCACTTAAAGCAAATGATCGCCGGCGGTTTGGACGTGCCGCAAGAATTCATATACGGCGGACTCAATTGGTGCCACAGTCTAGACAACGGTCTAGTAACTTCCGATAATGGTCTCTTGTATCTGGGAGAGATGGTGCCGGAAGTGCTGGGCGAATTCTCTATGGAGGGAAAGGGTGTGTATGCCCCTGGTCATTCCGCCGAAGAAGGCGAGTTGGCGGTAGCAGTTAATACCGGTAACAAAGAAGCGCTAAAACTAACTAATGCGCTCGGCCAGATAGCTTATCCGTCTAAAGACCACAGATACTGGCGATTGAACCCTGATACCCTTAGAGGAGAATGGGTTCGTGCTGAAGAGTTGTCTGTAGGTGACAATATCGGTGTGCGTGTCGGGAGCGATGTTTGGGGGTCTGGAGAACCACTTCCAAGTGTCGAAGTACGAAAGACTGAAACCGTCGTCGCGCAGCCAAATCTGGACGATAACCTCGCTCTAATTCTGGGGCTTTTAGTCTCTGAGGGTGCGGTTACCGGCAAGAGGGACCGCGCTTGTTTCTCTATGGATAACCTAGAGGTTGTTGAAAAGTTCAGGGACGCTGTTCAGCAGTCCTTTGGATATGAGCCGACGATTTCAGTTCAGACTCCTAAACACGGAACACGCTTCGGAAGAAATCCGAAATATGTTTGCGATATTAACCGTAAGGCGGCTGGCCGATTTATTCAAGAGTTAATGGGAACCGGCTATGCAAAAGATAAGTCCGTTCCTCGCTGCATTCGCACTGCCCCTCGTCATGTTGTATCTATGTTCCTTCGAGCACTGTTCGAGGGTGACGGTTGTATTAGCAAGGATTGCGTTTCCTACGCTTCGACATCGTTAAGGTTGTTGCGCGAAGTTCAGGCTATTCTTCTGAATTTCGGGATCGTGACTAGATTATATAATTATCCTCGGTCGTCCAACGTGGCGAGTTTGCAGATTTTTGGAGACGATATCCGGCTATTCCAGGAAACGATTGGATTTTTGAGTCACACCAAGTGTACTAAATTACAGAACGCGGTCTCAACCCGTGAGGCTAAATTGTTCCGTAATCCCGACCGTGAGCGCCTTCCATACGTTTCGGACGTTCTACGGAACTTTGTTGACAAGCATCGTATAGGAAAGACTTGGACCGTGTCTAATACGTGTCCTGAACTTAAGCAGGACACTTATACAGTGCGCGAACTGGCCGCTGTTCTCCAATTAGATGTATCATCCATACGTCTTTGGATCAGGTCGGGAAAGTTGATCGCTGAGATGTCTCCAAATGGTTATGTAATTACAGCTGATAATTTCAGAACATATGTAACCAGTCATGGGCTCCGTCGGCGCGTTAAAACTCAAGTACCGCAATACTGTGCTACGAAAAAAGACCTTGATTTTGTCGACCTGGCATGGGTACATACGTATGATGCAGAATTAGCTGCGAATCTAGAGGAGTTAAAGGACCCACAGGTAATTTGGACGACTATCTGCGAGATACAGGAAGCCGGCTATATGCCTATGGGTGACCTAACGGTAAGAGACACTCACAGCTACCTAATCGACGGCACGATAGTTCATAACTCAGGTTCATCTGTCTCGCTACGTGTGCTAGAGAATTTGTTCCTGTCACAGCAATCATTCCTGAATTTATTCTTACAAGAATTCCTGGTGCCTAAGCTTCGTGCTTACTGCTCCCTACCAGTAGTGACTATAAAGCACGCCGACTTCAAGATGGCGGATGATGCTACTCAGAAGCAGATAGCGCTGGGCCTTCGTCAGACCAACACAATATCCGATCAGACAACTATCGAAGAGCTCGGCTTTGATTATGAGAAAGAGCTTAAGCGTCGCGCGAAAGAAGAAAAGGAACGCCTCGATCTTATGGAGCGGCAGCAGCTTAGAGCCGCAGAAATACAAGGTCAATCTATGGTTGTGCAGGCTCGCTACCAGTCCATGGCGCAGGCCGAGGCCGTTCGGTATCAAGAGATTGAGCAGGCTAGATCCGTCGCGCTCGGTCACGTGGCAGCAGTGGTTGATCCCACTGGCGGCGTAGCTGCGCAGAACGCGCCTTCGGGTCAAGCGGCGGCTCAGACCGGACAGACTATTAGCACCGTGGATCCGTCCGTATTATCTACAGCCGCCGATCATTTCCTTAAGACATACGACCCGCAGCAGCAACAGGTCGCCATGGCTGCGATGCAAAAATCTAATCCAGGCCTGCTGCAAGCTATTAAGCAGCGGCAACAGATGATAAGTCAGCAAGTGTCTGATGCAAAACCGCTTCCTGAACAGAAGCCGCCTAGAAGAAAGAATAGCCCGATATGACCGTCCCGCCCGGATTCAATAGCGGCGCAGCCCGCACTAACAAGGAGTTATCTGAAAAAGTTCAGACAGCTATGCGTTCTCGTATAGCTGACAGTCCGATGCTAGATAAGGTTAAGCAAGCGGTTATTGCTATGCAGGGTGCGCACAATGCCGTAAAGCGCCGTAGAATAGCTGCGCTTTGTCTAACCGACGCAACAGACCTTGGTATATGGGAGACTATTCATAATGACAAAGAGCATTATGAGGTGATAGAACAGAAAATAAATACCACGGTAAAAGGTGACGCCATCTGTATCATACAATATTACGAGATCGGAGACGACGTCCCTATAACCAGTAGCCGCGCCGAAGAGTAGAAACAGGCTCTTAGGCGGACGACAGCCTAATCGCATGTTTTACGAGCATCAAAAATCTGACTTCATAAGCGCAGTTAGTGGAGTTGAAAACGTCGTTAAGGCGGCCTTTCCGATAAGAAGTCGTCAGTATGAGCTCACCGCCTCTAACTGGCGCTGGCTAAATTTAGGTGATGCGTATATCAACGACGTAGCTAAGCAGAAGCAGGCGAAGCTAAAAGAGCAGACCTATGCTGCGCGCTTGGTCGCAGATTTCGAACTAAAGTCGATCGCGGATGGGAAGACGGTCGATTCACTGAAGAATTATTACGTATTAGACTTTCCACACCTAACAAGACTTGGCGGTTACATTGTTGGTGGCAAAGATCGTCAGATTGTGCGGCAGATGCGTCTACGGCCTGGGTTGTACTCTACTGTAGCGCCTGACGGCACGGTACGCACTATGATCAACACCTCCGCGGCCGGAACTTATAAGGTTCTGCTAGACCGCGCTTCAGGTATGTGCAGACTGGCGCTAAGTCATACTAACATTCCGATCTACTCTGCACTGAGAGCCGTTGGCGCTACTGATGCAGAGATTAAGGCGGTTCTTGGGCCTGAACTGTTCGCTATCAACGTGCGGGAAGCGTCGGTAGCAGACGATACGCACAAGATGTTTGTTAAGCTTCGGCCTTACGAATCGATACCGGCAGATCTTGACGAGCAGCGCAAGATCATAACTAAGTTCATGGCATCTAAGCCGCTGGACGCCCAAGTCAACGCGATTACGACCGGCCAAAACGGTATTGATAAGATTGACAAGCGCGCGCTGTTGGCAGCAACGGATAAAGCTATTCGTCTATCCAAAGGAAGCGTCGACGAAGACGACACCGAGTCGCTAGCGTTCAAATCTATTCACGGTATCGACGATTTCATTTTAGAGAAGTACAAGAGGAGCTTGCCGACTCTGGTGCGGTATGTTCAGCAGGCGCTCAATAAAACGATTAAGTCTGGTAAGCGGCCCGAAATCAAATTCGTTATGCCGCCGCACGTATTCTCGAGCCCGATAGAGTCATTCTTCGGCACATCAGAGCTAAGCCGGTATTCTGAACAGAATAACCTGGTAGATATAGCCGCGACGTCGGACCTAATCACTCCTATGGGCGAAGGCGGTATCAAGAGCATTCACGCCGTAACAGATGACGTGCGCGCCTTCCACCCGACATATCTAGGCGCGATCGACCCGCTTGAAACGCCCGAGGGCCAGGGTATCGGATTGACGAACCACCTGACGATGGGTGTGAAAAAGGTAAAGAATCGATTGGCTATCGACGTTTACGATGCTAAGACCCGAAAGAAAGAATCAAAACTTATCGAAGACCTCGTCAACAAAGTCGTAGCATTCCCTGATCAATACTCGAACCTGCCCGAAACCCCAGCGCCGTCGCTAAGAGCCGCCCCTAAGCCGAAAACCACTTTAGTCAAAGCTAGAACTGCGGAAGGTGTGCGTGAAGTACAACCGAAGATGGTCGACTATATCTTCGTCGATCCGCACTCATTCTTCTCATTCACGTCGATGCTTGTTCCGTTTCTGCCTAACAACCACCCGAACCGTGTGTTGATGGGTGACAAGCATATGACGCAAGCCGTCCCGTTGGTGGGTGGTGAAGCGCCTCTAGTGCAGCACCGTGTTTACGGTAAGGGTTTCGACGAAGTGCTCGGGTCGCAGTTCCTCGCCCACTCACCAATCAACGGTAAAGTAACAAAGATCACTAACGAAGCTATTTTCGTCAAGCCATCTAAAGGTAAGGCGGAGAAGATTCCGTTATACAAGGACTATCCTCTTAACTCCAAACTGTTCCTGACCGAAGCACCACTACCTGACTTAAAGATCGGTACAAAGGTTAAGCAGGGGCAGCCTCTAACACAGAACAACTTCACCTCCGGTAAGTCATTAGCTCTGGGGAAGAACCTTAAGGTTGCGTATACCGCGTGGCACGGATATAACCACGAAGACGGCATAGTTATATCTGAAACAGCCGCTAAGAAGTTGACTTCAGAGCATAAGTACGAGTTCCGGGTAGAGAAGAAAGACAATATTCAAATCGGTGTGCGCCCGTTCATAGCGGCGTTCCCGAAAGAGCTTGCAGCCGTTAACCCCGTCACGGACTATGATGAGTCAGGTATCATCAAAAAAGGTACCAAATTAAAGAAGAACCAGGTGATAATCCCCGCCATTCGTAAGGCCGAGTATCACCCCGAACTGGACTTACACGCTATTAAGAAATCGTCTGGTGTGCGCTGGTCCAATATGTCTGAAGTATGGGACCTCGATGTACCTGGTGAAGTTGTCGAGGTAGTAAATACCGGTGGGTTCGTAAAAGTCTTCGTAAAGACCAAAGAACCGATGGTGGAAGGAGATAAGCTATGCTTCGCGCCAGAGCACGAACTTCTTACGCGCGCTGGTTGGAAGGTGGTAGCTGATGTTACTTTTGATGATGAAGTGGCGACTTTAAATCCTACCACTCACGAACTGGAATATCAACACCCTATTCGCTTAGACAGGTACGTCATCGAAGACGAGCAGCTCTACTCTCTAGATATGCAACAGCTTTCGATGCGCGTCACACTCGACCATAAGTTGTACGTCGCATTCGGCCCGGCTCCGGCGGCGCAGGATTTCACCCTACTTCCGGCAAGAAATGTTTTAGGAAGAGACGCTTGGTTTAGAGTTGACCACCCTAATGAGCGCGGCCAGTCCCTAGTCATCGTGCATACATCAGCTACGAAAGCTAGGACTGAGGTTTATTCTGGCGAGGTCTTCTGTATAGAGGTACCTAACAATCTTGTTTATACGAGACGCGACGGAAAACCACACTGGTCTGGTAATTCTGTTAAACACGGCGCGAAAGGAATCGTGACTAGAATCCTGCCGGATTCTGAGATGCCGCGCGGCGAAGATGGTAAGAGCATAGAAGTCTTGTTAAATCCGGCCGGCGTACCGGGTAGAATGAATGCCGGGCAGATGTTAGAGACTGCTGCAAGTAAGGTAGCCCTAAAAACTGGAAACACCTACTGGGCAGACAATTTCAACTCGAAGCACGAGAGTACGTTAGACAAAGTTAAGTCAGATTTGGCGGCCCACGGAATAAGCGACCACGAAACGCTAACAATTCCGAGAACCGGCGACAAGTTGAATAACGTCCTTACGGGTTACCCACTAGTCATGAAGCTAAAGCACATGGTTAGCGGAAAGATCAGTAGCCGTAATACGATCGGTGACTCATACTCACTGAACGAACAACCTACGAAAGGCGGCGACGCGTCTGCCCAGCGGATCGGCGCGCTAGACACATTCTCTCTTCTTTCAGGGGATGCCACGAACTTCCTTGGTGACGCTTTCGGTATTAAATCTCAAAAGAACCACGACTACTGGCTAGCCATTCAATCCGGAAAGCAGCCCACTCCGCCTAAGACTCCATTCGTCTCAGAGAAGTTTGTGGCGATGCTACTTGGTGCCGGCATTGACCTAAATCAAAAGAATAATGAGCTGCGGGCTATGCCCATGACCGATGCGGAAGTTCGTCGCCTATCACACGGAGCCATAAAGGAACCGCTCGGTGTGCGCGCCAATGATTTAAGTCCCGAGCGCGGCGGCCTGTTCGACCCGCAAGTCACAGGCGGCCCGGTCGGTAACCGCTGGGCGCATATTGAGCTGGCCAGCCCGGTAGTGAACCCTTTACTACTTCCGGCTGTAGCGTCTGTCGGGCGCTTTAAGACTGAAAAGCAATTGAATCAACTACTGGAAGGCTCTCTGGCTGTAGATGATTCAGGGAATGTGGTCAAAAACGGAAAGTACACAGGCGTAGAAGGAGTTCGTAAGATTCTCGAGTCTGTAGACGTTAACCGAGAGATAGCGTTATCGGAACTAGAGATAAAGAATAAGAAGGGTACTGAACGAAATAAGGCGTTCAAGCGTCTTCGGTATCTAAAGGCGCTGAAGGAGACCGACCTCTCGCCGGCTGCGGCATACATCCAAACAGCTATTCCTGTAATCCCGCCTAAGTTCCGTCAGCTAGGCGCGCTCGATGACGGCACGCTATCTGTAGACGACGCAAACCACGGATACAGAGAGATTCTTCTGATCAATAAGCAAATAGAAGAGCTCAGAAATCTAAAGGTTAAGCCGGAGCTTATCCGGCCTCTCGAAGTTGATCTGAATAAAGCGGTTAGTGGCATGGTTGGTATCACACCGCCATTGTCGCGGCCCGATCATTTCCGCGGCTTCGTAGATCGAATCAAAGGTGTAACGGATAACAAGCAAGGGTTCTTCCAGAACAACGTGCTCGCACGCCCGCAAGACCTATCTGCGCGCTCGACCATTACGGTCAACCCGAAGCTCCACATGGATGAAGTCGGCATCCCTAAAGAGATCGCGCGCCGAATCTACAGACCGTTCATCATCAGCCGCGCGTCTACGATGCTAGGACTGTCTCCGATCAAGGCAAAGGAGATGTTAGACGCGAACGATCCGTACCTTGATAAGGTCCTAGAGCTCGAGATGCAGTCTCGTCCTGTTCTACTCAATCGCGCCCCGTCTCTACATAAATATTCAATGATTGCCCAGAAGGGCCGCCTGATCGACGGCAAGGCAATCACGTTAAATCCGATGGTAATGGCGGGTCTTAATGCAGATCTTGACGGTGACTGTCAAAATGGCAGAGTCGTGATAAAGCTTAGCGAAATCGGCATTAGAGCGTTAAAAACGGCACTAAATTCTGAGAAACAGTTCTTGCATGACCACCCTCTATTTGGTATAGTAGACGCAGATCTAGATGATCTAGTTGATCAATTTATAGACGATAGAGACGTGACTGCAAGATTTAAAGTAGCGACTGCAATTAAGCACGACGATCGCATCATTGTGTGCGATCTTTCTGAGTTCCCCCATCATCCTGACGCTACCGAGATTAGTGTTGGTCGACAGGGTAATTTGATTAGGTGGCACAAAGTTCCCGAAGGCATAGAGGTGCTCTCATTTGACCAGGCGACTGGCGACATGAAATGGAAACCTGCTACCTGGTACACCGTACACGATAACTGCGAAATCTATACGGTAGACTTGTCATCAGGGCAAACAATATTTACCGACGATGATCCGCGCGCAGTCTACGGCATCAGTGCTGACAGCGTCGATCTTGTTCCGCGTAGATTTACTCCTGTAGAGGCCAAAGCTGCGGGCGCCTCCGTCCCGTACAGCACGGAGTTCGCTACAAAAGCTGAAGAAGTTTACATAGATGTAGAAGCTGTAAAATCGCGCAGCCGCTATGTCACTGACCGGCGCAAAGTAACAAACGAATTTTGTTATGCTGTTGGAGCGATGATCGGAGATGGATGGATAGATTCGGCCGGGGGTACGTACCTTGCAAATATCGATCAAAACGTTATTGACGCTGTGGTGTATGGATTAGAATCGGTAGTAGATCGAGAGATTGCAGTATACGAGAAACCTGTCAGTACCGGCATACACACGCCCAAAGGTGAGAATCGCGCTGTGTCGCTCTTACATGCTGGCCTAGGTCGTACGGTAGCGGCGCTCATAGGCCAAGGCGCAGAGAATAAGCATCTTCCCGAGTTTGCTTTTAAATTGCCGACTGAGGCGCGCCTGAGTCTATTAGCCGGTCTAATCGATACAGATGGTTGCGTAGCTTTAAGTAAAGCTAGGAGTAAAGCTAAAGTACAGACGTCTGTTAACTACTCTACAACCAGTCTAAGGTTGGCGCGAGAGATACAAATGCTATGCAAGACTATAGGAGTACGCGCAGGGGTGACTCCGACTAAGACACCGTCCGGAAGAGCTGCGTGGGCAGTATCTTTAGAAACCGGTCGTCTACAGGAGCTAGGATTGCATACGTATATGAAGCATACCGAGCGACGGACGCGCCTAGCCACCGCGCATTTTGAAAAATCAGCAGTATCTGCTAGATACGACGCAGTGCCGTTCCCTATGGTCGTGGCGGCGGAGATTCAGGCGGCCGTTAAGGGCCGCGACCTTACTAATAAGGAATCTCTGCAAACCATCATCTCAAGAGCTAAAGGCGGCCACAACTCGGTATCCAGAGCTATCGCTAAACAGCTCTTGGCGGCTATCGATATGGACGCGGCGACCGATCTGCTCAAGAGATGGGCCGCCATCGTCAACAACGAGTCTGTTCGTTGGGGCTTAGTGACCAAGGTCGAAAAGACCGGTATCATGGAGACCGGCTACGACTTGTCGGTACCGGGATACGAGACATTTATGTCTATAGATGGTGTGGTCCTATCCAACACAGTAGGCCTGCACGTGCCGGTAACTGAGGGCGCGCGCGCCGAAGCACTTGAGAAGTTGCTACCGAGTCAGAACTTCTTCTCCGTGCGAGACAACTCTCCTATGCATACACCTGGTAAGGAGACTATTCACGGCGTGTACCTAATGACTAAGCCGCTCGCCGGCGAGCCGCAAAAGTTCTCTAGTGAAGCTGACGCCTTGACTGCGTATAAACTAACTAAGATCAAGGTTAACTCACCTATCGAAGTTGCCGGAAAGGCGACCTGCGTCGGACGCATATTGTTTAAGAACGTTCTGCCGCCTGGTACACCGTACGATGGCGGAACGGTCACGAATAATGTCCTGAACAGTATTTATACACACGTAGGTAAGAACAACAGTCCTGCGGTCACTGCCGACACCGTAACTAAGATCAAGGATCTTGGTAATCACTTCATAACGGCTGAAACGGGTGGATTCTCTGTATCGTTGAAAGACCTAGAGATCGATAAGAATTTCCGAGACAATCTATTCAAGTCGTTCGTCGGTGTGAAGGACAAGAAGAAGTTTGCGGAGGTCGCGCAGCACGTCGGCAAGCAGCTAGATGATCATTTA
Source organism: uncultured Rhodobacterales bacterium (assembly GCA_964499865.1). GTDB lineage: Bacteria > Pseudomonadota > Alphaproteobacteria > Rhodobacterales > Rhodobacteraceae > JANOGU01. The sequence goes on from CAZCPY010000001.1 coordinate 26,469, forward strand.
AAGACTCTGACCGAGACTAACCGATTTGCTCTGGCTGCAGTCGGTTCTGGCGCGCTTGGTAAGGCGGGTCAGTTGCGGCAGCTAATCCTATCTCCCGTAGCAGTTTCAGACCATACCGGAGAAACCGTGCCGGTAGCCATTCCTAAGTCTTACGCAGAGGGCCACGATATCGCATCTTACCTTAATACGACTCCGGGCGCCAGAAAGGGTTTGATTGATAAAGGCCTAAGTGTAGCTGATACCGGATACGGAAGCCGTTTGATTGTTAACAGTAACATCGAACAGCGAATTACTATTCCAGACTGCGGCACAACGGACGGGCGTATATACGCGCTGACTGATAGAAACTGTGCAGACCGTTATGTGGCCGACGGCCCGCACAAGGGAGAAGTTGTCTCGGACGTGGCGCGCCGGCAGTGGATAGCAGCTGGCGAGAAAGAAGTTAAAGTACGGTCTCCGCTAACGTGCAAAGCATCAGGCGGTGTCTGCCAGAAATGCTTCGGCCTGGATGAGAACGGGCGCCTTCCGCGCATTGGCTTCCACATCGGCGTATTGGCCGGCCAGACGGTCGGTGAGCGCGCCACTCAGTTGACGCTTCGCGCGTTCCACTCCGGAGGGGCCGTCGGTAGTGCGAAGGTCGGCTTCGACCGCATCAAAGAGCTAATTCAGCTACCGCAGAACCTTAAGGGAAAGGCAGTACTTGCCTCCGTAAGCGGTACCGTTACATCAGTAGTCCCGGCGCCCGCCGGCGGTTTCTACGTAACAATTAACCAAACACGGCATTTCGTGCCACAGGAAATGGGCGTGAATGTCTCTCGAGGTCAGCGCGTATCAGCTGGAGACCCGATCACGTCGCCGGTCGATAGTAGCGGTACGCACATCATTAAGCCCCAAGAGCTTTTAGAGATCACTGGAGACATCCGTAGAACTCAAGACTACCTGCTCCAAGAACTGGATAAGAACTACTCTGGCGCGATCAAGCACCGTATATTTGAAACGGTGTTAAAGCCGCTAACAGAGAAAGTTAAAGTTACAGACGTCCCGGCACAAGCCGTGAGTTCCGGCCTATCTCCCGGAGATGTTGTTAACGTGAATCATGTTAACGACATTAACAAGCAATTAGAGGCTAAAGGTCTTCCAAGAGTGCGTTTTGAGCATCAACTATACGGTATCAAGCAGGCACCCCTGCATAGTGACGACTTCGTCGGTGCGCTTGCGCACGAGAGTTTGAAGAAGACGCTCATGGCGGCTCCGGCAGTTGGCCTGAAAGCCAGGCTAAAGGGCGGGCACCCGTTGACTGAGTTGACTTTCAAGAACTTCCGATCCGTTGACACAGTAAAGAAGAGCGGTAGAACCTAGTGATTAAGCACGCCTTTAGTTTTACTGACCCTTCGATGGGCGGCCGCCTAGAGGTGGCTCAAGTGTTAACTACCACTCCCGAGAACGCTACGTACGGTGTTGTAACGGAGAGTGGTAGGTCGCTAACTGTTTCTGCACTAGTGACTGGCTCTCAGCTGGGCTATGACTACGGTGATAAAGTCGTAATCCTGTTTGTGGTCGGTTCTCTACCGCTAATCATCGGAAAGGTCCCGACCTTCACGCCTAATGCGGCACCAGCACAAAATCTCCCGTGGGACGTAGAGACAGACCGAATTAACAGACTGATTACTCGAGACGGCTCGCAACTGCTTAGTTTTGCAGAAGCAGACGAGGATGGTTTCTTAGCTGATGTCATCGAACCTGGTGACACGGTTATGACGAGTAAGGGGACAGTTTCGGTAAATGACAGGGCTGCCGTCGTTCTTAAGCGTTTCGGGGCCGTCATACTGAGAGCCGGAGTTAACGCTTATCTGTACCTCACTAAAACCACTGGTGAGTTCTTCGCATCAGTTAAAAAGATAACGTGGCAGATTCCTTACCGGTTCAGGGAGATCACAGAAGCAATCTCTACAGGCGCGGTCACCAGAACACGGCGTATTTTACGCATAGTTGCCCCGCAAAAGGATTTGTCTGTAAAAGTTACGGACGTCGAAATAGGCGACATAGTCGGAACAGCCTTTACGACAGAGCACGGGTATGTAATCCAGACGGGTGGTACTCGCGTAGAGATAGATCATCGCGGAGCTGTGCGTATCGATACGGGCGCGTGCGGCGTACGCGTCGGGCAGCAAGCAGTAGTTAATACGAGTAAACCTGTAGCTGACGCGCCTGTCACCATTAACAATGCTCCTGTTGTAGATCCGGCCATAGTGCTATTTAACAACGATACTAAGATCGGTATTACGAATACTGGAGCTACGGTGGAAGTCGGCGCCGTTAAATTTGTGATGGGACCCACAGGAATTTCTATGGTCGCGCCTGACGTGGATATCGTCTCTACAGGTAAGATCAACTTGGCAGCAACGGCTGCTGTCACAATTAACGGCTCGACTATTAACTTAAACACGGTATGAATGTACAGGTAGTTGGCGCATTATTATCCGCCGGCGATTCGTCTGGTCCGGAGTCTCACACGGTGCTTGTGAATGGAGTACCTGTTGTGACTTTAGGGTCGCTTTCGACGGGTCAGAACGGATTCGCGCCGAGTCCAGCTATTGAAGGTTCTGCATCGGTATTCGTGAATGGAAAGCCGGTGGTGCGTGCAGGAGATAAATACGCACCGCACAGTAACGGATTAATAGTTATACAGGAGACAGCGTTAGGCGGAGCCGCCAGTGTGAGGGTCGGATGAGTACTACTTTAGAAGTTACGACGTTCTCGGCTGTGCCTATAACAGCACCCATATTAAGGACCATCCCGGTTACGCCGTCCGCAAGTTATGCAATAAGATTGACTAACACCGGGGAGCATTCCTTTTTAGTCCAGCTTTCCTCAGCTAGCTTAATAACTGATTGGTTCGTTCTACAAATTGGTACTTTTGACGTCGCTGAGCTATTCGTGCAGCAATCTCTCGACGTTCGTTTCTGTCAGCCTATACCTGTTATTCCGGGCGCGCCTCCGACAGTCCTGAAACTTAATTTAGAATTAACTCCAGTGGCTGGTAGCGGAGCGCAGCCTCAACCTACCGGTCCTCAGATTTTCTACGACGGTAGTGGAAAGATCGACTTTATCGAGTACGACGACGGATCCGTCAAGGAATTTAGTTATACGGGTGATAAACTTGTTCGTATCGACTGGATCCGTGAGAACGGAACAACTAGAAAGGATTTTGTTTACGCCGGCGACCAATTACAAGAGATAATAGAATACGAGCTCTGAGGTAGCGCATGGCAAACCAAACTATATCAGTTGATAGAAACGGAGACGAGGCCGCCATCAATGGTTTGGCTAATGCTGAATCATATCTGATTGACTCGGGAGCTAAACTTACATTAAATTCAGATTCTCGATGGGGGCAGCAAGCCGCTGTTATAGGGGCAATAACAATTGCTTCAGCCACGGGCGGGTCAGTACTTATCGACGGCCGCGATGTCTGGTGGGTCCCGTATGACGGTGGAACAGGTACAGTACCTGCGCTGGGGACAGTTGGTGTATTGGATGTGACGCGTTCTGGTGTAGGCGTCGCCGAGTTCCTCGGCATATTTACGGCCCGTGGAGTAGCGCCAACCGTGAACCCAGCCGCCATGCCAACCACCGGATTTGCTAAGTTCCGGCGTACCACGGCCACACTAGTTGATAACGACGTTCTGACGTTCTCTAACGGCGCGACGATAACAGTAAACTCAGCTACAGGCGGCGAGAGAGGGTGGTTACATATCGTCGGCGCCGAAGCTACCACTATAACCGTACCTCGATTAGGTAAGTTCGAGGTGCTCGGAGATTGGTTCGAGCTAGGTACTGCAGCGGGCACGAATGATGAGACTATGCAGTACTACGTGGCCGACTTCTGTCCGGCTGTATGGGTCGAGACATCTGCAGGTTCCGGGGTGTATGAAGTGTGGGTTCACGCCGGAACGACGCGTTGGGGGCAGGATAACCGCGTATCTAACGACGTAAGAGGTAAGATATTCGGGTGTTCTTCGGCAGGGTTGCTGACATTTGCCAGAACGGCTAGCAGTATTACCGGAGGTGTTCTGCTCCCGGCCGGCGCTAAAGTGCGTGTTCCTAATATACACATAAGCAGTTCAGTTTCAACCTGGGGTGCAAACACGGTGTCAACAACTCCGGCGACGAGATGGGACTTCACCACTACGTCGGCCGGTGATATCGACCTGGATAAAGTGAACGGAAACTGGTACTTGAGCCTTACTCAACCGTTTAAAGTGGATCTATCGTTCGTAGGTACGTTGGACCAGATAAATATAACCGAATGTGCGTCTACATGTACGTTGAATAACGTAGGTGTTGGCTTGTCAGCAGCCGTTGATTTACCGCCCTTATCCATAATAACCGGCTTCGGCGGTACAACAATAACAGACAGCTTCTTTTTGAAATACGAAGCCGAGGCTAACGACACCGGTGTAGTTCTAACAGATGTCGATAACATAACCGTCTCTAATACGAGATTTTATACGTTTGGAGATAACACAGCTGCTACTTTAACTAGAGGCGCGACTACAGCCTACGCCATCACACTATCGCGGTGTTCTAACGGTACGTTCTCTGGCTGTTTCTTAGGCGGAGCCGGCGCAAACTTTGTCACGTGCCAGAATCTTACTTTCACTAACACTGTGTACTACGACGCGATAGAAGGACGACGAACGTCCACCTCCAACGGCGTATATGCTTTTTTAATTGGTAGCGGTTCTTCTGATATAACGATCGACGGGTTCATACGAACGGGACTAAATAGCGTCCATCCGAACCTCGGTATCTTATCAGCTAACACCTGTAAGCGAATCACTATGCAGAACATAGGTTCGCCTACGGCACCGTTCGATGGCGGCGGCACAGCAACGATGGTGCGCGCGGCGTTGTATGGCGGTAACGGATCAGATCACGTGGTACGCAGATGTTACTTCACACAGCTACTCACAAATCTCGTCTCGATGAACAACGCTGATACTAAATTGACGTTCGTCGATTTTCGAGGAGACGGCGCCGATACACTTATCATCGGCTCAAACAACGTCGTAGCTAAGGGCCTGGCCGGAACTAACACTACGACCGGACAAACAGCTGTATATGGGAGCCATTGCTACGACACGTTCACCGCTGCAACGACTGGCCGTATAGTATTCATAGCTAACGAGCCTACAGCATTATCAACGTCGCAACTACAGATTATCTCAGGGACACCGACATTCACGTCTACCGGCATATGCCGCCTTACGACCGTAGGCGATGAGATTATATGGGAGATGCCCTACCTCGCTCTAGGACATACAGCTCTAGCTAACGCTGCCCCCACTGTTACCGGCACGAACGTAACATTCAGCTCAAATGCGCGATGGGGTAACCACGATCTATTCTTCCAGTACGATATCGGTAGCGGTTACAACGGCGCGTGGCTCGATTTTAATCAGACTAATCTAGCTACAGTAACGACTATCGATCCGGCTATAGGTATAAAAATAAAACTCCGTGCTGTATGTGCGGTGACGTCTAGCACGAATGCGATCAGTTATATACGAATCGATACGGTCAGCACGTCGCTTGCTCAACAAACTCAGTACCCGCTACCAGGCATTCCTGTCGAGTTGACTGGCCTCATCACCGGATCAGAGGTCAGAGCTTATTTAGGCACTGATCCGGCCACTGCTACCGAGTTAGCTGGAATAGAGTCGACAACCGGATCTACGTTCAGTTTCACTCACAACAATACTGGATCGAGCGGCTTTATTGTGATTTTTACACTAGGGTATCAGCCTGTACGTCTGAACATAACGTATAGCGCCAATGCCGTATCCATTCCGGTTCAACCAACTATCGATAGAAATTTCGATAATCCCGTATGACCCTAATAACTGACCCCACACTGCTGTTAGCTGGTAATAGCGACTCCGCTACCACTCCCGGCGCCGAAATGACGATCGACACCGGCGCCAAGACTATCGCGTTAGTTCCGGGCTCAGGTGACTTAACGCTGAGCTCATCCGGCGCGACCGGACAGGCTCTGTACTCGGCCCTCAAGATTCTTTGGAAGAATAGTTCGACGTACATTAAATTCCCGTTCCCGATGGAGGCGATTACGCCTGAGCAGTTCGAATTTATTAACGGTTGGCTTCCAGCTAACAATACGACTCGAAAAGCTATCAGGACTGCGGGGTGGGTAGAGAAAAATGCGTCCGGTAACGTGACAGCTATGTATTCTGGTGTGATTTCACTAGGTACGGTAGGCGCATCCGATCAGCCGTACTACCAACAAAGTGCTGGTGGGTTGCCGACAGACTTCGCGTTCCCGGGCGCCGTAAACGAGGCGATTCAGGTCCTTAGTGATCCGAACGGCGACGGGTCGTATGCGGACGGATTCGATTACAGAACGTACTGTAAACTGTTCGCGCGTGAAGAGCAGAAGGTCTACGCCTCTGCGACGTTGTCGGACATCGGTGTTACGGCGATGACGTCAATCGTGTATCGATTCCCGCTAAGCAACGCTACCGATCTAAAAGTTCTTTCTAACGACGCAACAGTTGCCGCTGGCGGTGTCTACGCTAATATTGACGTAACGTACTTCGGTACAAACCAAGTTCGGAATATCGGCGGGGTGGACTATAACTTCCGCATCATCATAGACGGAGATAATAAGACCGCTGAACAAATATATACCAAAGTTCAGTACCTGTTAAGACAAAGCACTGACATCGACCAGGGCGCCGGCACAGTTCGAGGCGATACTGCCGACAGTTTGCTCCGTTTCGTAGGTGACACGCTAATTACATCTCAAGGCGTATACATCGATAACTTCAGTTCCGCTGATGCGAACCGAATCACATTCACGACGTTCGAGGGTTCGCAGGTAACCTTCCCGTATGTAGCGTCAGGAACGCTTCAATTTAACGCGAACCTCGTAAACGACCCGGCCGCAGTCTATAGAATGTATTTCACGACACTACCTGGCGCCGGAAACGACTTTGGAGAATCCGGTGCGGTTATCGTACAAAATAGTAGCAACGTGGATATATCGGGCACAGTTACAGGCGCTACTATACCGTGGTCGTTTAATTATGACAGTAACGTACAGGGCGGCAGAACCGCAGGAACTGATGCCGCTGTAACCGTGGTCGCCATCGGATTGACCACAGGCCAATATGCCAGTACAGCAGCTACGATTACTAGGTCAACGGGTCAAACGATCGCTGTAACGTCCGCTCTAGAGCGTAACTACGTGAACGCGTGATAGAATGTTTACTTTCGATCCCACTAACAAGCGGATCATAGTCGATAACGGCGTTACCAGTTTCTCGGCTATCGATTTGTATAGCGACTGGAAGGAATGGGCGATACTGAACTCACAGTATGCGCCCGCCTTCCGGGTCGTAGGTGGTGACCCTATCGGCGGCGGCCTTTTTGTAGCTAGCTATTTCTTCCTGATCAATGGCTGGCGAGTCCGGCCGTACGAAGGTAATCACACGTTGACAATCGAGGGTAATCTGATCGTAGATGGTGGTGGCGTACCGGTTGTTCCTACCTTAGGCGCGTATACAGTATCTGTACAATACACGGTTCCGGTTCAGGCGCAGGGTATATCAGTATCCGGCGGTTCTGGCCCGACCGCAAGTGAAATAGCACAGGAGGTATGGCAGCACGTTACAAGGACGCTATCGTCTGATCCAGGTACCGCTAATCATACGATAACCCATCTAAAGCTTGACGGTATAGCGCTTAAGACGAATCTTATACCGGCGACATTATAATTTTTCGACAATAGAATAACAAAGAGGACCTAAATAATGACCAGCCCCTTGTTTAAAGGCCAGCCGCTATTCATACAGCCTGCCGAGCCGGTGTTCGAAAAGAACGCTACTAAGTTATCTAAAGACACGAATTCGTGGGAACAGGAGATAATGGACGCGCTGCATCTGCAGTTTCCATATTTGGCCGACTATCCGATCTCGGTCGAAATGCGCAAGGCGGATGAAGATGCTGGTGTGGGGTTAGGTTCTATCAAAATCGGAGAAGTGGTCAAATTACCGGTAATCGTAAATTCTAATAGACTCCAGCCCTTAGACGTGTTCATCGATAAGAGCGGCCAACTCCAGGCCCTCACTAGAACATCCCTGGAGACTGCGCTTCAGACTCCTTATCTTGGCGCGCCGGTGAAACCCGGCGAGACAGGAGCGCAAACCGATACTGCTATGACTGGTATGGTCATGGCTCCATATGACGGTAAGTACTCTTACGCATCCGCCAAACTAGATATCGCTCCAGATCATTTTTTAGCGGTCTTCACCGATACTCGGATTGCCCGTCCTATGATCAAGGCAGCTGGGCAACGGTTCGCGGCGCACGTCGCTATTCCAGAGGATCGCCTCTCGTTGGTCACGACAAAGCAGGCCTCTGATAAAATCGTATCAGATGGAAAGTACCAGGCGAGCGACGGCGATGTTGTTTACGTAGCACATAACGTTCTATCTCTCGATGACGGAACTAAGTCCATTACAGCACCTCTAGTGGTGTCTCTTAACTCTGGTCAGGTTAAGATGGCATCCGGCGCTAAGCTCTACGGGCAGCGTACGAATGTGGACGGAATGTTTAAGCTAGCGGCCAATCCGATAAAGAAGGTAGCTGGCGTGCTTATTCATAGAGGCGCCGACGGCTTAGTAGCCACGGAGCCGTTCCAGATACTGGGCGAGACAAAGAAAGGGCTACATGTAAAGACCGCGCATCTTGAAAAAGACATCGTGTTTACGTCGTCTACACCGGGGGCACTCGTAGTAACGCCGAACACTGTATATGCTGATAAGAGTTGGGCGCTAGTTCCGGTAACAGACGGCCTAGATCTCAGTAAGTTGGCTCATTCTGGAGCCGAACTAGCGTACGGAGATATCGAGGTCCGTAAGATCTCTGACACACGCATCGTTGTTAATGGTGATACGCGTCTAGGTAAAGTAGCAAGTACTTCTGGTATTTTGCTCGAGGATTGGTTGAGCAGCGTCTCTCCTAGAATGTCGAACGACGATATGATCACGGCCCTATCTAAGCTGGCAGAGGGTAAGTCAGTCTTTTTTACTGTTGATCCGTCTATGACCAAGCAGGCGGCAGAGCAGGTTCTTAGCGCGGCTGAGCGAGAAAACCTACTCACAGCTCTTGATTTTCTGATTGATAATGTCGATCTGCTCAAGACGGCGTCTGTCTTGGTTCCGCAAGATACGGTAGACTCAATCCTGGGTGTTAATTTCCTGACGCAGGAGAACATGTATAAGTTCGTAGATATGATTCCTCAGCTAGAGGACGCGCAGCAAGTACTAGCGCAGCTTCTTATGGCTGCGCGACTCGGGCTACCTATAGACCCGTCGCCGGTGCGCGGAGCTATGTTTTCAGTGGATTCGATTCTAAATTCTCTAAGAGAGCTGCGAAACGTGACCGTCTCCCATACTAGATGATGTATGAGCAAGAAGCCGGTTCTGCTGACTAGGCCGCAAATATGCAGAACCTATAAGATAGCGGACAGGACTCTCCGAGCTTTGGAAGAATCTAAGCTCGTGCAATTTAATTGGGTAGCAGTTAACGGTCTGTTACGCGCCGAGATAACACCTGATAACGAGATGTTACTCGAGTGCGCGCGCATAGACGCGCCGTCCATGAAGCTGGACCGATCGTCGTTCAAGGTATACCCATTTGAGCGGTTCATGTTCTTACGGTTCTTTCAGATGGATGCTGGTGACCTATACTCAGAGTTAGTTGATCGAGGATTCATTAATCCGAAAAAACTACCTGAGTCGTTCATCGAGGACAGGTTCGGTGTCTATACTGAACAAGTACCGTCCGCGCTCAAGAAGTGCATCATGGAGAAGAGGGAGCCTACAGAAAAGGAACGACCCCTTTTCGATACGCTGCTAAGAATTGGTCGCGTGGATCACGTCTACAACAATCCACATCTCGAACAATCTTTTGAATTGCTTCAAGATCCAGGCGTGAAGGATTTGATACAAGTGGCTTGTGCCACATCATCATCTACCGGTGAAGTGGCGAGCTTCCTGGCTGATATGTTCCGCACGGACTTCCCGCCCGAAGCGGTCTTGCTCTATCAATGGCTATTTAGCGATTTCAATGCCATGGACACCGAAGATATAAACAATTATCTCGGGCACGTCTCTAAGGCGCAAAAAGCAGTTTTAGTCCGATGCATGAATAAGCCGGTATCTACCTTGAAGGCCCATCTCGGATTCATAAACGATATTACGCGAGAAGAAGCTTACGATATTGCCAAGCGCGAAACTATCAAGCACATGCTGGCGTCGCTGGATGATACGTCTGTAGAAGGCATGCAGCGCTTCCACGCGTCCTTGAAATCATTTATGCTGTTCGTTGACCGTGAAGACAGAGAACGGACGGGCCATACGTTAGATACCAAGACTACATTACCGCCTTTATTCCCGGCGATTAAAGTTCAGTCGGTGAAGACCACGGAAAGTAGTATCTTTCGATTACCCGTAGCTGTCGATACCGCAGATGCGAAAGCTTCCTCAAATTAATTCAGGACTGATTAAGACTAACGAGCTCGATCGGTTAGAGCAGGCCGTCTCTTTGATGGAAGAGGAGGCAAACCGATTCGAGCAGGAGACGGATTGGGGTGCGTTAAATACAGAGATTGAGGCGCACTACGAAGCAAACGCCGAACAGGCGGCAGAGTCGTTTGACTATAATTTTGAGTCCGAGGCGACCGTAACAGATATGGTCCGGTCTCTGATAGAAGTCGACGGCCGACCTTTCGAGATAGACTCGCAGCCGTTTATTCGAGGGCTCCTAGATCTATCAGAAGAGTACCCAATAGGAAGTCGAAATCAGTTATGGGCCACTTCTAGACAGATAGGTAAGAGCACTTCCCAGGCGGCGAAGCTTGCTGTGTTGGGTGCTGCGACGCCAGCTTTCAAAGCTCTGTATGTGGCGCCGCGGGGTGAGCAAGTATCTTTATTCTCCTCGCAGCGCTTTCGCACTATATGCGAAGATTCTCCTAATATGAGCCCGTGGGTCGATCCTAATAACACCTTGTGGCAAGTGTTTAACCGATCCTTCAAAAACGGATCGACGTTCACATTCCGGTCATGCTATTTAAGTGCCGACCCGATCCGGGGTATTACGGCCCAGATGCTAGCTATAGACGAGATTCAGGATATTATTTCAGACGGTATATCCGTTATCGAAGCGTGTCAATCACGCTTTCCAAAAACTCGGTTTCGTTGTTACGCCGGTACGCATAAAACTACTAGCAACGTTATCAACCGTCTATGGCAGAATACTTGTCAATTTGAATGGTTGATAAAGTGTGACGGGTGTAATACTTGGAACTTCCCGGATGAGTCGATTATTGCTGAAGACGCTTATAGATGTACAGCTGCGAAGTGTAGAAAGAAGCTCAATATGTTAAACGGGGCGTGGGTCCCTCAGAATACGTCCAAGCTCGATGAATCGTGGGGCTTCAGAATCTCTCAGCTATTTGTGCCGTACCTGGATCACGCCGATGTCCGTAGGCTACAAACCGATCCAAATATAACGCGCCAGAAATTCTATAACGAAATCCTAGGTCTTCCATACGACGAAGGTTCCCTGGTGCTGACCCCGAGGGTCATGGCGGAGGCGTCCCTCACATCGCCGATGTCATCTTTCGAACAGATGCGCAAATTGGCGGCGGCCGGTCACAAATTATACGCGGGAGTAGACTACGGTACAGGACTCGGTGTTAATCCGTCATTCACTGTGTTAGCTATCGGCTACTGGAATCCGAGAGACTTTTTCGAAGTTTTGTACATGAAAAAGTTTGTTGGACCTGAAGCAGAGCTATCAGGACAACCGGCACTAATAAATCGTATCTGTCGAGACGCGGGTGTGTTTGCACTCGGGTGCGACTGGGGCTTTGGCGCCGATAAAAACGCCCGGCTTATAAGCGAGTTCGGGTGGAGAAAGACAGGCAGCCGAGACGTTCTACTAGAGTTTCAATACACGCGACAGAATGTAGAGGCTGTATGGAAGGGATTAGGTGAGGGGAACGATCTATCTCCGTCTACCGCTAAATACATGCTCGACCGAACAAAAAGTATGGGTACGTTAATCGACGCTATTAGGCGGCAAAAAACCAGGTTCTTTAGAACTGAGGATATGTCTCCGTATCTGGCAGACTTCACATCGATATATGTGGAATACGATGATAGAACGAATACTATGACATACGATCACAGCTACCCAGACGATGCCTTCCACGCTGTAAACTATGCATACAGTGCCTGCCGCCAATTCCGTGGCGTACTGACACCCACAGGCCTTCCGAAAGTATGATTGTTACAATACCAGGTAGTCGACTATCATGGATACATTTAAACTTCACTTAACGGCTCGGAGAGCTGCCGACGATTTTCTTCAAAAAGCTACGAGCCTAGACGAGGCTATATCCAAGGTAGCGGCCGAAGAAAGTCTGAATCCGGCGCAGATTCAACGTGTTATTGAGATCGCCAATCACCAAGTAAATGATGTCCTTCGAGATAAGTCTCAGGATAAAACATACACGTTTAAGGTCGCTAGTTATGCCGGAGTGCGTGAAGCACTGGCCGGTCCGCAAGAGGATCGCGTGCCTGTTACAAAGCTCGCGGAAGCGTTGACCGCGATTAAGCACAATAAGACTGCCGAACTAGAGAAACGAGCAGCAGAATTTTCTGCGTCTATTCCGGAAGACGCGGAACTAAGGAAGGCTAGACTCCGAGCCACGGAGGCGGCTATCGAGCAGACGATCAAGATTGCTGAATCACTCAAGAGTCGTGTAGACGCTGCTCTTCTCGTGGAAAAGCAGGATCTCGGGAAGGCCTTGGATAAGTTAGCTCAAGACGCGATGTACTTCATCACGATCGAAAAAGGAAAATTAAGCGAGCTTAAGAAGTACGCGCAAGCTGCTATGCCTGACTTCAACGGCTGGCAGCACGTATTCGAACATGTTCGCGCTAATCTAGAGAAACTTGGCCATCCTTACAGAGGAGAATTATCTACAGACGTAGAGCTGCGCAAAGATACGGGCGCGCCGTCCTCCGGACCTGTACCGCTCACTGGGCCTATCACTAGGGTTAACGGAGCATCTCCGCTGTATGCTACTCTAGAACCTATCCGTACTAAAGTGTCAATAGTAGATGCGCTTAATCACTGGAAGAATGAGTTTGATTCTTTGGCAAGTTCTATGCGCACAAATCAGCGGGTCTTGGTAGACAATGCGTCGACAGACATGGAGATTTCGAGACTGACCAGTGGGCTTATGAAGTGCGCCCAAGAACTGCTTAAGCAAGCGTCAGTGAATCCGCCCATGCTTCGGCAATACAATCTTAAAAATGAAGCTCTTCGGCGTCAATTCACGCCCGGGCAAGATATGAAGAGTTGGCTCACTCAAACACTCAATGCGCATAAAGAGCGTATGACCAGCCCCACCATCCCGCTATGATTAATGCTATATACGACCGGTACTCTTTTGCTTTTCCTAATACTGACGAAAACGAAGTAGAGAAATTTGCTGCGGAGTGCGCCCTACGTATTGCAGATAACGATACTGAGTGGGTGCAGAAAACAGCTGCAGAACTGACCGTGTTGGCGGCTGGTGACGAAGCCGTCGTTGACCGGCTATACGCAGTATTAGATAATATCGCCGCGATCGGTTCCCAAGTAGAGAAAATGGCTGCTGAGGTTTTAGCTGCTGCAGGCCCTGGTACAGTAATGGAGAAAGTCTCAGGAGTATCGGCACGCATCGACTCGATACTACAAAAACAAGATGAACGCATATCTGAGTTGACTAGGCAGGTACAAGAATCGGGATCACAGAAAAAAGAGCAAAAATCATCCGTGACGCCTTGGTTATTAGGAGGCGCAGCTTTAGCTTCGGTCGTTGGTCCTGTATTAGTGGGTGCTTACCAGAAGCGCCAGAACCACGAACGAGCGCAACAAACTCTTCACACCGTTCTACGCACCAATCAGCATTTGAGAAACGATCCGAACATCCTACTTTACCACAACACAATCGCCAACTTCGCGCCGCATATTGCTCAAGATCCCGTACTCCTACAGAACATTCTCAACCACGTGCACACATTAGGGCCGACCGCACTCAGCACGGGAATGGTTAAAGAACTTGTGGACATAGGAGAGAAGCATCAGAAGATCAACGCAGGCGCTAGCCCGCTGACAGCTGCTAGAGACAGTCTGGATGTAGTCCAAAAGATGCGCGGTGTGGTTCCTGGCCTTAAGTGATGGATATAAGCATCGAATATAAGCAGCTGTCGCAGCCGCATAGGATAGTCGAAGAGCAAGATCCTAGACGTCAAGAGGAGCCCAGCGATGATTTCCCCCTGCAAGCGGCGCACATTCGCAATAGAGCACGCCGTAATGCTTTGCGTCCAAGCTCCGGACAGACTAAATTAGCTGCGTTTATACAATACATTCGTAATCGCCTTTGAGTATGTCTGATACGACCTTCGGTTTCTCTAAAACAATCGCTGGATTTGATGATCTTCCTAATTGGGGACCATCTAGCCAGCTAATACTCCCTGGTCGGTTCGAGAAAATTGCGCAAGAAACCTTCACTCCTGATTCATTGCTAGAAGTTATAGCTCGACTACAACCAGACAGTCGTGGAGTGTATGCTCTCATAAACGCGCTCGGTGCTTATGAGTACTGGGGAGTTAACAGAAACGGAGACGCGTTCCCTTCGTGGAGTTTGATTGGCGCGCCGCCTCCGTCGGTGGTTATAGACAACATTGTACAGAAGGCTAAAGAGCGAAAGATAGATTGGAAAACACCCGAACGATACGGACATGAGACGTTCGTTACAGATGCAAAGGCATACCCAAACCACGCTAATAAAGACCCGGAGAAAAAGATAGGTGATGTTATAGCGTCGGCATATAACCCTAAGATGCATCGGGCCGAGTTAGTGGTATTCATTCTTAGAGATAGGGCTCCGGAAGTTGTTAGAAACCTGGAGAATGATGTGCCGGTTCCCTGGTCTATGGGTAGCAGACTGCCTGCTGACCATTGCAGCCTATGCGCGAACTTAGCCAGAAACAGAGCGGAATACTGTTCACATTTGCGCACCGCAATGGGACACACATTGCCGGATGGGCGTAAAGTCTTCGCGTTCAACTTTTTCCCTAAATTTTTTGATATATCTGCGGTGACCAGGCCGGCGGATAACAGCGCTTGGACACTCCGCAAAGTCGCGTCTTTGAGCCGTAGTCGCCCAGTACCCCCTGAGAAGAAATATGATCAGGAGTTACCGAGTACGGTCAATACTATCGACGCCGCGCTACTTAGTAAGGTGGCCGCCGATCGTAGCGCTGTTGTTCCGCTGTCAACCCGATCCATGGCGGCACTTACTAAACTTGGATTCTTATCTGCGGTACAGCATTGCGCTGCGGTTGGTATCTTATTAACGAATAAAGAAGCCGTGGCGCTAGGTATGTCTGATGAGCTCATAAAATCAGCTACATTGTCGTTCGACAAGCTAGATCGGCACGTATTAGACATACTATCTGACGATGTGAAAAATCGGTCAATGTTTGAGCCTTATTTCAGTGCTCGCGTGACCAAGTTGGCATCAACGGATAAAACCATCCAGTCGTGTAGATTTGCGAAGCTATTTGACCTTAATACAATGAATTTGTTAACTAGCTTTGTCGAGTCCAGCGGGGCAGTCGCCTTTGCGCTCGAAAAAGAAGCAGCTTTCTCGCGGCTGGTTACTCCAAAACCTCAACAAATGTGGCTTCCTTTCGTTGTAGCCACCCTCAGCTAACTATGACAAACCAAACCCTTAAAATGTTGTTCGAGTCCCTGGGTGCGGGTCAAAGCGGTGGCGTAGAAAAGACCGCAGCCGCTCAAGCTCCTTCCGCTCCCGCTCCTACCGCTGCTCCGGCTCCGGCCGCCAGCGCTGACGTTACCAAGCTAGCTAGCGACGCTCGTGCCATGGGCGCTTTCATCGCTGAAGGCTTCTTCGATAGACTGCTTCAGAAGCAAGCTATGGAAGGTCTAATCCCCGCTGCCGGCGCCGGCACCGATCCGCGTAGCGTGATCGAAATGATTGCTGACCGCATCCACCAAATGAAGGGTAAGGGTGCTGTCGGTATGATCGGCGATGATACCAGCATCCGCGCTGAGCAAGCTGGCGCCATCTCCGGCGCCATGGGCAACGTCAACCCGGCTAACTACAGAGGCTGATACATATGACAAACCAGAAATCCTTTTCTCAGCTTTGGGCTGAGGCTCGTGAGGCTGAATTCCAGACGAAGGTGGCCGCTGTGTCCGAAGCTTGGGCTAACGACGCTGTGCGCGCTAACCTTCTAACAGAAGCCAGTGAGATCGTAGAGCTAGCGAAAGAAGCCGGTATTCTACCCGCTTTCGACGCCGCCGACACGTTCACTGCGGCCGTGACCCTAGTCGAAGACTACATTGCTAAGCACGCGCAGAGCGAAGCTGAACAGACCAAGCTAGCTGCCGAAGACGAAATCGCGTTCGGCGAAGCTCTCGGCGAAATCGTCAAGGAAGCCGGCTTCACCTTGGAAGATATCGAGGTTCTAACTGCCGAAGAGCAAGAGCAACTCGCTAACCTTGCCACAGCCGAACTACAGCGTCGCCTAGAGTCCGAAAATAAGGCTCAGTGATATATGATTGGACGTACAGCCGTAGATCAGTTAGTTGATGCTATTCTCGAGAAGACCGCCGAAGACGCGCGTCAAGAAGAGACTGCCACTATAGACGCTGCGGCTGTACAAGCTGACCTTCAAGAGGCGCTTGAGGCGCCGTCCGAACAGGTTAAGCAAGCTGCGCTGGCTGGTCGCAAACTACTAGCTCTTTTAGGTACACTCGCGCGTTAATACAGATGGATCACGTCCTCGTCCCGAGAGAAGTAATCAAACAGGCGAATGACGCGATTAGTCAGCAACGGTCAGAGAACGAGCTGTTAATGCAGAAATTTGCAGCTCTAGAGGCCAAGCTCGCTATCGCGTTAGAAGTCTTTTCTATGCTTAAGGAGGGACAGATCGATCCGCACGACGCACGAGATCACTTCGAACACTATGCAGCCGACCCGTCGTCGTTTGCGTTAGTAAAGCAAGCCGCCCGGATCGGGTACGCGGTTCCCAGCAAACTGGGAGAAGTATCTGATGATTCAGACGAGGTAGCCTCTACAACCGTCGACGACGCTTGGTTCTACTCTCAACTGAAAGACATTCTTCAACACAACTAACTAAATTCTTGCTATGGCCAGAAATGCTTCAACAAAGGTCGGCCTTAATGCGAAGATTCAGTCGGTACAGCTAAAGTCTATCGAACTAGCTAACGGCTCGACTTCTTTCATTGAGGGACAACCTATCGCACTAGATGCTAACGGTAAGGCTGCTAAGGCGGCCGCGCCGACTGCCGATAATGCTCCGGTAGTCTGGGTCAACTTCGTAGACTCCGGACGAACTGACGTGTCTTTTACACAAACTGACGGTTTTGACTCCACCGCCCCCAAAGTTTGGATTCAGAGTGGCGGTCTAACTGGTATCCAGGGTCCTGTAGAGATCGGGCTTTTACCGGAAGCTTGGCACAATAACGCCTTGCCGGCTCTCGGAACTGCTGTGAGTATTGACGATACCACGGGTAAATTTCGAGCTATCGCTGTCGCCGCCGCAAACGGCCAAGGCACTAAAGCTTACGGCGTCGTTCACCAAATCAAGGACGGCCGCGCGTGGTTTATTTTCCATTCCGTTCCGTTTGTCGTCGACACAACCCCCGCTGCCTGATATAGGAGAACAATAATATGCAATTTAACGCAAACGAATTCAACGCTTTGTTCTCCGACAGCCTTACTCGTGGTGGTGACTCACTCGAGAAGGTGGCGGAAGTTACCGGTACTTACATCCAAGAGCGTCTCCGTGAGAACGGTTTCGCCCGTAAGATTCTTGCTCCGCAAGTAGTCACTACGGCCGAACTAACTCGCAGTGAAGACGACGAGGGTTGGAAGTACATCGACGACCTAGAGCCTGATTCAATCGCCATGCGAATCAACATGCGCGGCGAGCCGGACAAGGAATATTTCCAAGGCAAGCGCTACTCGATTAAGTTCGGTATGATTTCCTCAAAGGAATTCACCAAGGCTGTCGATGAGCTACGTACCTACCGCATGCCCTTGACCAAGATCATCGAACAAAACACGATCAAGGATATTCAAGAGCAAGAGGACTTGATCTTCATGGATCACGTCCGCACAGCTGTTATTCTCGGTACCCGTCACCGCATGAACGAGCTTTCGGCTCGCGGTGAGACTAATGTTGTTCCGGATGCGACTAACGTTCCCACCGTAGGCGGCAAGAACTTCCCCAGCGCACACGGCTTTGCGTCATATGTGTTCACCAGCAACATGGCCCAAGCCGCCCTAGGTGGTGCCTTAACTGAAAACGCAAACAGAGCTAGCGCTGTCTTCGACATCAGCGATGCTGCCGGTAAGACTCGCGCTACAGGTTATTTCTCTAACGTGTTGTGCTCAACTAAGTCTACTTTCGACCGAGACGTTCTCGTCGAGACGCTCAAAGTACAACCGGCTCGTGAACTGAAGGCTCGCTGCTTCCTGATTCACGAGTACGATTGGGCCGATGTTCTGGCGTGGGTTGATACTGAGGCCGGTCTTGAACTGACGTCTGAGATCGTCCGTGACGGTTACAAGTACGCTACGGTCGGCGGTGTCGTGTTCGTAACCACGGTTCGGGATAATCAAGATCTGGTCCGTAGAGGTCAGATCTATACCTTCCCGGCTCCCGAGATGCTTGGTCGCTTCCTGATGCTTGACGGTATTCAGTTCTATATCGACAAGCGCGGTCGTTTCCTTACCATGCAAGCTTGGGAACAACTGGGTATGGGTTTCGGCAACATCCGCGGTATCGGCTTGAATCTGCTAACTGGCGCGAGCGTGAAGCTCCCGACCATCTGGCAAGACAACGCCGACGGAAATATCGGTACGCCCGGAAGCTTCACTCTGACGAACTCGCTCGTAGCTACTACTACTCCTGTAGCTGGATCACAAGCCTGATCCTAGCGATCACAGTCTCTAGCTAAAAGCTAGGCAAGAACCTCGGTAATCCCGAGGTTCTTGCGTTTCTGGTCTACAATATCGTTGTTATGAAGAAAGTTTACTATTTCGGACCGGAACTTATTCGAAAGCTATCGCTAGCGCCGCAGCAGGTTAACACATACCACGAGAGGCGCCTAGATCCCGATACTATGTCGAATTATGGGGATTGGATGGTAATCAAAGATAAGCGCACCGACGCTGTAATACATATCGGATCAAAGGTGTCTCCGCAAGACGCCAGAATAGCGAAAATCGCTATGCCGGTTGTCGGTTCTGTAGTTGAACGCCTAGAGGAAGAGGCCGAGAGCGATCTACGTAAGCTCGAAAATCTTAATAAGAATCAGCTGGTCGCATTGGCACAAGCCAACGGCCTAGAAACGAGAAATTTGCGTAAGAAGGCTGACTTGATTATGGCGTTAATGGAACTCGGCGAGATTAAGTTTGACTCGGAGCACAGTCAATGACAGAGCAGAAGAAGAACGTAAACATAGGACAGGAAAATAGAGTTGCTGTCCCGATGTCATTAGTGAGAGATTTGCGTTCTCAGATTTCTGACTATGCGGATACGAATGAGCTCTTCGAGGGAGAAGAGAACTCCGACGCCGTACTGGCCAAGTACTTGGTTCAAACGTTAGCCGACTTCAATGGAACTCCGCCTATCTTCACGCAACCTGTAGATATTCTGGCATTGATAGTACCGTCTGCTGCTCCCTTGCGTTCCATCGTTATGATCGGCGCAACCGCACGTATACTTCAAAAAGTCAGTATTAAACTCGCCAGAAATGACGCGCCGTACACATCTAACAACGTCACGATTCAACGTAACGCTGTCTGGCGCAATTTGATTCAAATTGCGCAGGAGCTTAAGAGAGAGTTTGACGCTAGAACAAGAGAACTCAAGATAGCAGCAAACGTAGTCGGTGGTTGGGGCGGTGGCGGCGCGAATGCGTTGAACGCGCAGCTCGGTATTCCCAGCGGATCGGCGTTCCGTTCAATGCTTACTGAAATGTATGGCGGCCTTCTGGTTGATTCCGTTTACGCCCCAATGTGATGCTACCTGAATCTAGATTACTAGAGATCTGCGTCTATCAGCAGACATCGAACGCACAGATCGTTGGTTGGGTACCCGCGCCGGCTTCCGGTATGGACGCCGAAGATGTGTCCCTACTGATCTATGCTAGGTATGCTGAGAAAGCCCCAGAGTTCCTGGTGTTCACAGGGACGCTGGCGGATCGTTTGGCTGTCATAACAGATGTCAACTTAGCCGATCGCTGGCGCACGGTAATCTATCGAATAGTTCTAACCGAGCCGGGCGGCGCTACAGGAGTATACGACAATATCCGTCTTAACGAAATAGGTATATACGGACCAGTAAAGTTGCTTAGACGTGACGTGCACGCGGCCCTAAGAATTGGCGGCGGCGATCCAGTGCTAATCTACCAACGTATAGTATCTGGCTCTAGATGTTCGTGCTACGACACAACATTACGCAAAACAATAAATAAAAACTGCGTGCTATGTTATGGAACATCATATACCGGAGGCTACTATCCGCCTGTCCTAACGCTAGCGAACATAACTCCATGGGTTAAAGCTAACGCTCCAGGCGACACATTAAGACAGGAAGGGGCTACAAGGATGCTATTAGCCGATAAACCTATAGTCGCACCCAGAGATATGGTCTATATAGTGAATACTGGCTGGCGCGGAGCGATAACGACGGTGGAACCGACATCATATCAGTTCATGACTATCAATCAAGCTGTAGTTTGCGACATGTTGAATCCTACGGACATTGAGCATAAGATACCCGTGCCTGATTTAACGACGCTCGTTCCTATATTGAAGAGAGTACAAGCACCGTACGGCGGGCGAAATATGATTAAAGCTAATGACGGAGAGGATCCGCAGGTCGTTCGGAAAAACATATAAACGGCTTATCATATACGTAGCGTAATTTCGCGTACCCATATGGAAAAAACAGCAGAACAGCGCCTACAAGAACGTCTAGAGCAACTACTTGCTCAGAAAGAAGCTCCGTCTAGTGCCTTTCTTTCTTTCTCTAAGTTAGCCTCGACCCAACTGGACGAGCGAGTCGAAGATCCGACCGACGAGGAGGATGAAGAGACTGATGAGGACGAAACACAAGAAGAGGCGCTTGAGCCGGAAGAAGGTAAGGCTCCGGTCCAAGAAGCAGGCATTGAACAATCAACTGTTAAAGTGGCAGGAATGGATTATACCACTTTTGCTGAAGTCGCCATGGGCGCTATTATGCAGAAGCTAGCTGCTGACGGATTCGAGCTAAGCCTACTTAAGAGCTTGTACGGAGATCTAACCATCGACAAGGCCGCCGCCTCAAAAAAAGCCTTACCGAAGCAGTGAGCGTCATAGGCGAAGAAGCAGGGGCGGGCCTGCGTAACGCTAGATTAGCTGCTTCGGAGTTCGTTAGAAAGAACCGCGGTAAGAGCAACCTTATCGGAGACATCGCAACAGGCCTGTCTGATTTAGGCGTCTCTGGAGAAAAGGAGCGGTGGAGCATTCGTAGACCGATCTCTTCGCTTGCGTTCATGCGTGAAAGAGCTGCCCGCAAGAAAGGCCGTAAGCTTGTGACCGGTGTGATGAACACCATGAACGCTATCGACGCGCTAAAGAAAGGTATGTCCTGATCGATGGTTAATGCCTTAGGAACGCCGGATTTCGGAGAACTGCTTCCTCCGTTTAATCCGCTAATCTATCCAAGACGGATACTGATACAGGTATTTGAGTCGCTGTTTTCTCAACAATCTATTTACGGTTTCGATACAGACGGCGCTCCTTCGCCTAATCCTTTCAGATTAGTGAAGAAGAGCAACGGAGAAATCGATGAGAAACAGACGCGTATCGTTATTTCGGACATCTACACCGAAGACGACGTGATAAAAGATGCGCGCCCTCACGTAATCGTGGAGCGCGGTCCGTTAGAGATCAAATCCCTATCTCTTGGTAGCCGATTCGGCGGCGCCCCGACGTCAGCTAATAATCCAAACAAAACGTTTACGGAGTTTGCTGACTTCACTGAGGTACCTATCAGTATCCACGTCTACTCGCGATCGATGCTCGAGTGCGAACAGATTGCGTGGATTATCGCCTTCTTCCTGAGAGTTTTCCGCTCCAACATAAGAGCAGGCGCAAAATTTAATAAAATCGGGTCGCCGATTATTAGCGCTGTCACACCCGTTCAGGTGTCCTCAGAAATTAAATTATACGCCTGTACGATTACACTTTTAATATACCAGACTCTGAGCTGGACGACTAAGTATGCCGTAACGTACGATGAAATCGTCGCCGGCATAGAGAATTTATCGAACTCGCCCTGGCCCACCACCGGCTCGGACCTCAACGTAACTTTGAACGCAGAGGAATAACACATATATGGCGGCTAAGAATCTTCGACCCGATCTGATAATCAAGCAAGAGTTCGCTAATCCGGCTCCCGCTTCTGTTACAACTGGCGTTCCCGTCCTATTGATGGGCGTGCAAAGAAATTTTGCGTATCGTCAGCCATTACCTGTTTCCGGTTGGAACGGGTCTAGTCCAGTAGTTGCCGAGGACTTCCCTGCATGGAAAGGCGGGTCCGTTAACGGCGTTCTAAGCGGCAACATTCTTCGTCCGAGAGTAGAAGTTTCGAGCGATTTCGGGATTGCAGAACTTACTTCAGGTGTGACGTTCGCTAACCTCGCGGCGCAGCCTACCGTATCGATCGCAGCCGGCGCCAGCGCCACCTTCACCGTCGCGAGCGGGACTACGGGGGCGTTCTCGTTAGAGGCCTTAACGCCGCTTCTAAGCAAGTTCAGTGATGACAAGTCTGACTTCGTACTTGCTGGTGTGTCAGCCGGTGACAAGATAAAAGTTGGAACGAGTGTTCTTTTTGAGGTTGCTGACGAAGGTTTGGCTTCTGAGACTGAGTTGTTAGTAAAGCGAATCGATAAGGGTGCTTCGAAAGCTGGCGCCTCGCAAGCCGCTGCTTATTTCCTCTCTGCTGAAGACTCTAACGGTTTACGGTCATTAGTTGTAACCAGTGCTGGTTATGTCGCCGATGGAGGTTTCTCAGAGTTTGGAGTCACACCTGGAGACAACGTAACTATCAACTACTGGAAGACACTTCATTCAGTTACTAACGGTATCAGCTTTACTTCCGTCGGCGCAGAGATCGGCGACATCGTAGGTGGTTACACATTAACTGCGAATGATAGACTGCTGACTGTTGCCACTAACTCCACGTATAAGGATGCGGATGGTGCCGGCGTCGGCACAGCAGCTGTTCCCGCCTGGGATAATACCGCTGGTACAGGCGGTGTGTGGTTCTTGCAGCGCGGTGATGGGCAATTTGAGCCTGCTTTCTACGCCAAGAGCACATATACCGCTCCGGGTGGTGGAGATAATACTTTCGCTGTCCGAGATTATGGAGACACATTCATCTCCGAATCTTTGGCGCAAAGCGATGTCACTGGCCGCTGGTTTAATTACACGAGAATCGGCGGTGTACGTACCGGCGGTGCCTTCACGATACTGAACGAAAACAATACTCGGACGTTCACAGCTGCTGGTGTCGACTGGACCTCGGGCGGCATGGCTGTGGGCGATCATATCGCTATCGCCGGTACAGATGGTATATATAAGCCTATCTTCGAGATCACAGCTACATCATATTTAGCTGCTACTGTAAAACAACTGACGAGTTTCCCGTCAGGTCTTACCGCCGGCTCTAACATTACTTTCGTGATCTTAGATGCGACCGGCGCGAACAAGAGCGCCACTGAAGGTGTCGGTGCGAATCTTTCGTATAACGCGATTACAGATACGTACACGCTTGTGCACTCAGGTAAGGTGTTTAATTCCGATAACGCGGTTGCTGTCGGCGACTTAGTGTTCTCAACCGGCGGCGCGTTATTGTTTATCGTTTCCGTGGTTGCGCCTGACGGGGCCTCAAACACACTCTCACTGAAAGCACATCCTAATGCTGGCGCGACTCCGTCTCTGTTCCTAAACGGTTCAGGTTCGTTTTATTACTCAGTACGTGATAATCTACCGGCCGTATTCGCCGTGACGACAGTGTCTAACGACAGCACGCTTCTAATTCGAGAAGTGTTATCAACGCCGAACACTATTCCGAACTCGACAACTGTCGCTGGCTTCATACACTTTCAGACTGCCCCGTCAGTAGATGGTTCCGGTAACGTCACTCAATATGGCGCCGATATCGGCACTATAGTATGTGCTGATAGCTTGGCGAATCTAAAGTACTCAATTGACAAGACCCTATCTGGAGCGCAGTTAGAGGGTGACCTACTCCTTTCGTACACGGAAAACGCGACTGACTTAGTCGAACCAACTCTGGTGACTGCGTCTACATACACGACCGTGGCAGGTCCGGCAGTTCCGGACAACCCGTTAGGGTTGGCTGCATCAATCGCGTTCAGCAATGCGACCGCTCCTTTGTACGTCCTTAATGTCGCCGACGACACGGTAGAGGCGTGGACTGAAGCGTTAGCTGCTACGGAAACTGATACAGTGTATCAAATCGTTCCTCTAACTTCAGACTCAGAGATTTTAGGGATCGTGCGTGCGCACGTTATAGCGCAATCCGCTCCTACGCTTAAGAGAGAGCGCATAATGTGGCAGTCTCAGCGCTTCACCGATGAAGCGGTTAAGTACAGCTTTACAAGCTCTAACGGCTCGTTACTGACCAAAACCGCACAGGGTAAGCAAACGATTACCTTTACTGACGACATCGAAGCAGCTGGCGTGGTAATCGGAGATATTATCACGGCTTCGGTCTATGACGGGACAAGTGAGATTACCTTCTCTGGCAAGGTGACGAAACTTGTTACGCTCGGCTCATCGACGGTAGCTACGATGATAGCATCAAACGCTATTCCGCTGTCGGTGACTAACTTGATTGTCAATACCTGCACAATCAAAGAGGCGCCGAAAACCCAGGCTAAGAAGGCAGAGGCCGTGGCCGCGTTCACAACCGCAATCTCTAATCGTCGGATTCGCAACGTATTCCCTGACCAAGTCGTCATTACATTCAATGATACGACCGGGGGATTCTATGGCGCTACCACTGAGCAAACACTTTCCGCGCTATACGTCGCCGTCGCCCTAGCCGCAAGACGTACGGCCGTCACTGTAGCTACGCCGCTGACTAAGCAAGCGCTTACCGGCTTCAAGAAGCTCCTAGACCCTCTGAAAGGCAAGCAGTCTCTTCAAGACATCGTTATCGACGGCGGTTCAACATACGTGGAGCAGACAGGCGGTGATAACGGCCCTGTAAGTGCAATCAGAGCCCTATCTACCGACACAAGCGACGCGTTCTTCTACGAAGAGTCTGTGACGGTTCAGATCGACTCGTTTGCTCGAAACCTACGGGCAGCTGTTAAGCCGATTCTTGGCCCGAACATCCTAGATGCGCGCTTCTTCGATCTACTATCTGCTGTGCAGCAAGGTGTGCGTGACCGGGCTATCTCTAACAGGGAGATTGCTTTCGTCAATATGAAGAGTCTGACACAAGATCCTAACGCGCCCGACTCCTTCCAGATGGTATTCAATATGCGTCCGTTCTTCTCTGGCGCTAAGGGCGAGGTTACACTCGTTATAGGCTAAGGAGCTTAAACAACAATGAGTTCATTTCTTAACTGGAACTGGGCAGGCGAAAACGTTCAGTCCGAAATAAAAAACGGGGAGCACCTTTCAACGGAAAGCACTCTCTTACTAGCTGGACCTTCTCGACTAAACATGTTATCCCTTGATCAGGGCGGGCTAAACACTACGAACGCCCTGCTTCCGATCGGACTTGTTCAGAACTGGGACGTATCGCAGCAGCAAGGTCTGAGCCGTATCTTTGAAATTGGCTCTGCTCGAGCCTACTTCATTCCTGGTCGCATGATCGGCGGATTCTCTATGAGCCGGGTAATGATGTACGGTCCGAGTCTTCTGAGAAAACTGTACGCACTAGCCCCGCTTAATGAAGAACAACTCGGAGCCTTTGGAACGCCTCTTAACACAGACCCTGATTCAGATGGGGCTACGGTCGCCAGCATTCCGGAGTACAACGCA
The DNA here is from genome assembly GCA_964499865.1 of uncultured Rhodobacterales bacterium. Taxonomy (GTDB): domain Bacteria; phylum Pseudomonadota; class Alphaproteobacteria; order Rhodobacterales; family Rhodobacteraceae; genus JANOGU01. The sequence goes on from CAZCPY010000001.1 coordinate 52,741, forward strand.
TTGTTCCCTCAGAAGACGCTCCAAAGTGTTCCGGGCTACGGAGCTACGACTGATGAAGTAGAGAACCGAGATCTATTCATCAACTTACAGTCTGAACTGTTCCGAGTGCCGTTCGGTCTGTGCTTCGTCATGAAAGATGCTCGCGATCGTCCGTACGGCGCCTTCTACCTAGAAGATTGCATGCTCGAAGTACACCGTATGGGTGGAGACGCAAACAACGTAATTCTAGCCGAAAGCGTGAGTGGTCAGTTCGGCCGAGTGAATCCGATCCAGTTAATAACCACATCAGGAAATTAATCAGTATCGTCTTCAGTAAACGATAGATAGAGAGTGCGCAGTCCGGAGTTCTCTAGGGCGCGCACTCTTTCTCTTGTTAATCCCATCTCAACTGCGATCACATCGTACGTCTGTGACGGATATCCCATTCCGTAGTGTCTTTGCAGTACTTCACGGGTAATAGGATCTAGATCTTGTAAAGCTCCGTAAAGGTTGGCCACTTGCTCGGAGTTTAGCATCTTCTCCAATACATGATCCTCGTCATCATCGTTACATACGAGGGAGGATGCCTGGTCGTGTAATGTCGCTGCGTCTAGCTGATCGATCGGAATCATCTGCAAGTCCGAAGAGGATTGAAACTGGCGGATCCTATCAGCATCCCATTCAAGATCTTGAAACACATCCTCGTCGTTCGGAGTATAGCCAAGTTCTTTAGTAAGTCTGTTCCTACTCTTGACGTACGCATCTTGTAGTGATTTATTTTTTACGACTCGCGTACCGTGACGCTTCAGTTCTTCTCGAATCTTGGCTCTAATCCACCACACTACGTACGTCGACAGCGCGTGCCCTCTATCTATTTCGAACTTATCAATACCGATTAAGTACCCAACAATACCCGCATTAACAAGATCTGTAAATCTGGGATCCTTAGCGTCTGAACAGAATAGGCGGACGCTCGACACAACGAGACGCATGTTCTCGACAATTAATCGGTCCCTGGCCTCTTTAGCTTCCTCCGGTGTACCGAATTTAACTTTTCGAACCAGAGACAATTGCTCATCTGTCGATAGTAGCGGGTGAGTCGTTAACTCGTTTAATGCTTTTGTATCTAGTTCACTCATAGTTTGTCAATTTCTTTTAGTAAGGTGTCCAGCATATCTACTGTTCGAAGCATCGGTATGTTATAGAGAATAAAATCCCAATTCCCTTTGAACAGAGGATTGAATCCGCTTACAGCTCTGCTCGTAGATAGGTTCGAGCGCATTACGCATTTCGCGAGCCGCTCTGCGATTATGGCTAAGTCGTTTCTAGAAGCTTTAGTAAAGTGAAATATGATCTTAGCTTCGTGTTCATTAGTTTGTTGAATAGCGTATTCGTACTCAAGAACATATCTACTTCTTGGTATCGTCTTTTTGGTGAACCTTAGAGGCGCGATCGTTTCGGAGCTGTTTGTAATGATTTTCGATATCGAGTTGGTGTCCATAATGTTCTAAGTAGCGTAGGGAGCGAAGTACAAGATCTTCTCCGTTGTAAAAAAAACGACCCCACTCCGAAACTGTCTTTTTAGACAGCGTGTGGGCCATCGCCAACCCAGCTAAATGGCACGGAGAACCATTAGCGATATTGAACTCTGCGGCCGCGTCTTCTAGCCGCTTCCACCAGAAAGGCGTAACCTGTATACGGAGCTCGAATTCTCTAGGAGACTTAGAATCGAACGGAACCGATCTTAAGAAATCTGGTGTTAACGCGTCTTCTATAAGGAATAGATAGAATGACTGCGGATTTCTTTTAGCGTATTTTGTGATCGACCGAAGCGTTTTCTTTAACTTCTTGGATATGTAGACTCGGTGCAGGTTCCCCGTGCTGCGTTCGCTGAAGTTGTGATCGAACACTCTTCTTACATACTTGGCAAATTCCATCGTCTGATACCAACGCAGTGTCGCAATTATGGCAAAATTCGGTTCCGTATTTCGTGAGCGTCATGATGCATTTATTTTAGCCGCGGTCACCCACGCTAAAGCTATAGCATCAGATACGTCTTGGCCGGTCTTCTTAACACCAGATGCGAGTCCGCACGCTATCAAGTCGTCGTGAAAACGAGTGTTGATCAACCTGCGCGTACCTTCCTTGCCGGCGGATCGAGATATACCGAGAGCTGATCGAACCTCATGTGCGTTTAGCGTCATTGTGCGCACATGGGGTTCGAAACGTTTGTATTCTCCAACAGCAGCCATTGCCGTACCAACAGCGTAGGCTGTCTTAGTGATCATGCCTATATTTTTGGTGTAAGGAGAAAATTTGACATCTTCCACTGCTACCACGTCAGGTTTTAACGAGGTTAGATAGCCCAGCACTTCTCGGTAAACCTCCGCCAAGCGACTTATAAAGTCATCATCTATATCTAGTTTGACCAGTTTCGCAGATATCAACTTTGGTTCACGAGAACCAATCTCCAAGCAGGCCAGACCAAATTGGCGGCTAGCGGCATCAATTCCAATTACCAGCATGATCGTCTGTTTGTTGTAACAATGCTTTTAACTGCGCGCGTCGATTCTCCGGTACCGCCTGCAGAGCTAACTCGGTATCTGTCGGCTCCGATGGGATCTGCTGAAATGGAGAGGAGAAGACAACATCAGTGAGGACTGATACGACATCTTTTACAGAGACCTCCGTCGCCGGCTTATTAAAGAATGACGACGGAAGACGCAGCTCCGCGGGTGTCTTGCTGATGACTTCGGTTTGAAGATAGTTACTGCCTACTCCCGCAACAATTTCTTGATGGTTTCGGCAGAACGCGAACCAACCAGTCACGTGAATCTCCGAGCCTTGCACAAGTTTTCTTGGCGAGATTGAGATGTTTGTAGGAATGAATGTCCAAAACTGGTTGGATACTGTCATCAGAAAGCTCCGTTTGTATCAGCGTACTTCATACCATGCTGCAGCGCTTGTGACACCATCCACGCATAAGCCGCGCGCCACTGCTCCTGCTCATCACCGACGCTCTTTAGAGTTTTAGTGAACTCTGAAAATCTGGCCTTGATTTTGGAGTCTTTTTGAGCCAGGATTTTCGAAAACGCCTTCAAGACCTTCGGCATATCTTCAGGCTCGAAGTCGTCCGGAGAAGGATAATCGTTCTCGATTTCTTTTTGTTTAGTCTTAGTAGCCTCCGGCTTGGCTGCTGCGTGTCCAGGCGCGCCACGGAACGACTTAGACGCTACTAAGGTGTGTCGCAAGACTTCTTTTACCTTTAGCTCTTCTTTAGCTTCCTCCTCGTCTAGCGCGATGATGAATCTCGGATTATCCTCCACTGATTCGAACACGTACAACGCGGGAAGAACACCCAAGGATTCGTAGCTAAACTCTTCTGTATTTGCAGGAGGTACGAACAAAACGGTAAGACCAGGTGCTAGACGCTCAGCCGTATTTTTGAGGCTTACCAGCCCTTGCGCCGTTTTTGTCGCAACGTCACCGTCCACAGCCGTTGCTGCGCCGAAAGCAAGAAGGTTAGCTGCCGGAGTTGTACCCGCTCCGACGAATTTTTCCTGTATGATCTCTAGGTTCCTTTGTACTTCTGGTAGCTGCGCCGCCGGAACCTGCAACTTAACAACAGCCATACCGTCAGGAGTATCCGGCTGGGTGGCTCGAGTGTCGGCCAGTAGTCGCTTAACTTGTGTGGATAAGTCCGTCAATCGAAGAGCGCCGGACCCATTCAAAGTGATCTTTGGTAACCACTCAACAATGTTCTGCTCCGTAATGGTTCCGTTCTTAATGAGCGGCGCCAAAGCGCGGAACTTAGACCAGCTGACGGTAGATATAAGCGAGACAGGCAATCCTAAGAATTCCCAATCTCGCCATCCGGCGATAAGGATTCTCGCCTTATCGGCGCTATACCCGAGCTCTTGCTCGACGTATGATTCGAATCGATCATAGCCTCGGTCTAGGTGCCGGCTGTTATCAAGAAGCTTAGACAGAATAGCGGCCAAATGCGAGTCTGCGTTTTCTCGCTGCCGCACGATCGTCGATGCAGCCGCCTCCAGCTCGTCGATCTTAGTCGGAATAGTAGCTGACTTTTTGCTAGCTTCCTTAAGCATCTTAGTTCCTTCGATGCGAAGCTGAATATCTAGCTCAGCGGCCTTTTTTTGCTGATTTGGTGATTCGGGGTGTGAAGCAGTCATTTTTCCAGGGACAATGTTTGGCGTGAGGTGAGGAAGAGTCTTTACATTTCTTAGGTAGCATTGTTTCTAGTGGCGCCGTACCTAGTACCGCCTGCTCTACTCTAAGAATAGACTCTATGTAATTAGTGAATTTAGATGCGTTGTATGATATGTGGTGAACTTGCTCTGTGACCGTGTTTCGATTTATGTTTACTACAAGTATGCCACCGAACTTTTCGGCAGGTACGCGCATTTTCGGTTCTGAACTTACTTTATCACCGAGAGTCGGGTCTAACGCTAAAAGCGCCAAACCTGCGTATATCTGCGCCTGCTCGACTTGATTAGGGAGCGGCAATGAGTTCGTCTTAGTAGGCACTATCTCATAGCCGTCCGGCACAGTCTTTGATTTACGACGGTAGACTCCGTCGAATACGTCTGCTAGGACTGTCTTTAGTTCAACTATATACCACGTGTTCGACGTTTTGTCAACAATAATACCGTCAATCTTTCCAGATAGCTCGTAATTTGGGTTGCCAGAACGACTTGGGTTAAACTTGATCGCGAACTCCGTGTACTCGTACTCGGCCCGTTTGTTACAGCTGCATTTACTTTCCGGTCGAAAACCGAACGTCTGCGTACGGCACTGATTGCATTCCCACTGACCAAACAATCCGAGCTGAGGAAGTACCGTATTTTGATACGCTTCGTGCAGCGCGTCGCCAGCTATGCCGTGTCGCCGCATACTTTCATCGAACGGCTCGAACACGTCCCACCGCTGCTCTCTGATTCTATGTGCGCGTTGAAGCGGGCATTCACGTATGATGCTCGAGGGTGTGAACCTCTTAGATACTTCTGGCCGCGCCTGCGATAAGATCGCGTTCGTTATCTTAGTGGGTAGATCTTTGTGTGTCTTGTAGACAGTAACATTACCTAAAGACTTAGCCGCGTTCCGAAGAAGAGTGTACATGCTCATCGCCAATCCTCCTTGTCGTCGGCGTCATCATCGTCATCATCATCTTCATTGAAAGCTTCATCCTCTCGAATCTTTTCTAATTCAGCGGCTTTAGTAAGAATATCGAGTAGTCCGGCCTCCAGTGTCGAGATTTCATCTAAACCTATAGTGATTTCAACATCGAGCATACTTTCAACTTGCTCTACCTCAATTGAGCAGGTTCTGTCTTTTCCACTTATTGCCACCTTATGTAGCACGAACTTGGAGTCTTTCAAGATTCTCGTTAAGTCACATGCTATCGTTAAGGCGTTCATCGAACTTTTTTCCATGTGCGATAAAGTGATCGAGCGTTGTTATTTTCCATATACCTTGATTTGTTTCGAAATAGAAATAGCTGTTAGTTGTAAGATGATACAGGAGCGAAGACAATGTTAGTATCTTCGTCTTACTGTCTGGATTCGACACTGTCGCTGGCGTAGCAACAAAATCATAGGTGCGTGTGTCGGTATAGAAGCGTAACAAAAGAGCAATGTGCGCCCGGTTATGAATTTTTGACTGGCGACGAAGCTTACCTAACCATTTTTCTCGAACCTGTATGCTCTGCTTGCTACTGGACTTAGCTTCAAAATGCCAGCCGTCTCCGAACATGTCACCGTACTGAAACGGACCGCAACCGGAGCCCGCTGTCTTTCGAGCTCCGAGTTTTGACGCGACCTCAGATTCGTGTCTATCAGCCTTCGTCTTCCGGGTCTTCTGCTCCTTCAACTGCTTCGGGGTCATTGGCGTGTGGTTGTCCGTCACCTCCTTCTGCGTCGGGTTGCTCCATCCACGACCTCCTCCCCACATTCCGAAGAGCAGCGAGTCCAATCCTTTCTTTCGTTTCATATATTAGCTGAGAGAGTACATCATTCTGATCAAAAGGTCCGTATAAGAAGTTATCTATATCAAGGTGGTGGAGCGTAGACGGAGGCAACAGCTGCACGAATATGGGAAGCAGCAGTCTATAAGAAATACCCGGCTGTCTTAAGTATTCTTTTATAGCCTGGGCCGTTTTGAATCTTTGGCCCAGTAGATTAACGTACCCTGACTTCTTCTCGAACCACCGTAAGTCACCTGTCTTATCCGAAATATCCTTCATAATCTCTAGAAGGCGTTCCGGATTGTCGGTCTCTCCGGCTATATACGTGAGGCGGTTTTTCTCTGTATTCTTTAAGAATAGCCGCATATTAGCCTGCCGGTTTGTCATGCCCCCTAGTTTATCTTTTGTCAAGGTGAAACGCATGTCGGCATACTTATGCTCGATCGTTCGATCTGTGAGTCCCTCGTTATAGCTCGAATACAGCCGCCACTCTTGCATAGTGAAGTACTTAGCCGCCTTTCCTCCGGCCGCCTCTCTATTATCGGCCTTAGGATTCATCATCTGGATGTTGGTTCGGAACTCGTTAGTGAAGACCACCGTAGGCGCGATACCTTCGCGTATAAGCGCGGCGCCTTGTGCGCTCATGAGTTTACCCACCATCGTGCTTACAGCGCGCGCACGAGCCGCAGGCTGCGCCTTACCTTGTTTCTGCTCGGTAGGTACTAGACTGGCGATCGAATCGATGACGATCATATCCGCTGCACCCATCTCGATGAGTGTTTCTGCGACCGTAGAGACTTGCTCCGCTGTGGATGCTCGACAAATGGCGAACTTAGCGTCCGGTCCAACTAATAGGCCGGGAACTGTTTCGACGAAGCCTTCGGTAGTCTCAGCGCCAATATCCAGCCCTAACGTTTTAGCCCAGCCTGGATCGAACTCCGTCTGCATGTCGAAATAAACAACCCGGCACGGATCCTTCTGGCCGCAACGACAGGTTGTAGCGGTCTCGCCGGTTGTGAAGTTCACGAACGGCAGGATTGGCGTCATACATTGACGACACAGTCTTTGCTGAGCCGCCATAAGGCGATACGCCGTGGCAGTCTTGCCCATATGCTGTTCGCCTAGTATTGAAATACGACTTCCAACAGACGGCCGTAAATTTAGATCTAGCTCCACATCTCCGATGAAAAGTAGCGCCTTGGAGAATTCCTTAGCGGCTGATGTGGCTCTGATCTGTTCGTTATAGCGATCCTCAACTTTCTCTGCCCCGGCCTTTAGCCCGTCGGCTAATGATACGGGGTCTTGCGCTTTTCTACGTTGTGCCATATTAGAGTTGATCTGCGATGCTTTCTGCGCTCACCTGTGCCACCGCAGCTTTGGTTGCTTTCACCGCGGTTTGCGTGGCGTGCCCATCTACATGATCGACATGTTCAAACGCTAGAGGCAATCCGTTGGCTTCGCAAACCTGATTGATGACATCTTTAGCGTATGAGATTTCTAGGTCAACTAGGTTATCTGCGAACTGCTTAAAGGCTTCTGCAGATGCGAACGCTTCTTCGGGAGCCGGAGCGTCGATTACGACTTCTATCGAGTGAGATGAGAACTGACCGTACACACCGGGTACGGTAAGTCGGTTAGCGATGGAGACTTTGCGAGTACTGGGAGTTGCTGCTTCTGATTTCTTTGCCATGATTAAAGTGTTTGTTCGGTTTGTGTTTTTATCGGTCGTTGTTATTAAGATGTCTGTGTTTTTAGTCGAGTGTAATTTCATCTACTCTGCTTCCTGACGCTAGGTACTGTTTTCTTCTCTTTGCGGCTAGTGCCTTAAACATGGGGATGTTTTCGTGAACTAGGTCAATAATTATGGGTGTTTTCTTTCCATCTTTTATACGCTCTACTCGTCCCTTGGCTTGCGTTATATCACTCATTGGTGTAGTTAAAACCAAGCAATCTTTGTGCGGCACGTCGATAGCTTTTTCGGCCACCCCGTTCGTAGCAAACGTCAACTGCTTGTTTAGTTCATTTTTGCGGTCTGCTTTCTTCACGACGTTATGCTGAGCGCCTATAAACAAACCTACCACGTTAGAGCCGTGTTTGTCAAGACATAATTTGTAGAGTGTCTTAAGAATTTCAGCGGACGCGCCTAAGACTAAGATCTGCCTACCTTTAGAGATGAGAACGTCTATCTGAGACACGATCCAGTTTATGTAGGTTGGGTCTCCGCACGCCGCCTGTATAAGGCTAGCGAACATTATGGATTGATTATCCCACTTTACTTGCGGCGGGGATTGTTGAGTCAGAGGCAGGCGCCCGCCACAATGAGACGGATACAAGTCGAATAGCGGACATTGTCGACATCTATCAAACCACGTCATGCGTCGGTCGTAGTTACACCACGCGGTCTTAAAGTCCTCTTGAGAAGCCTCGGTAAAATGTCGGCTGCGGATCATCTTAACGACACTTTTCATGTACGTCCCCTCTACATCTAGGGTGACGTTACCAAGCGTGATCTGAAATACCCACTCCAGGCCGTCCTTTCTTTTCGGTGTGGCTGTAAGTGCGAGCGAGTATATGAAGTCGATATTCGTTATAGCCTCAAAAAACTTCGGCGCTGAAAATACGTGCGCCTCATCCACGATCAGCAAGCCTGTCTTTATAGGATTATCTTGCCGACTTACACGCCAAAGGCTCTGTGCAATAATTATTGTGAAGTCAGCGGAAAGAATAACGGTTTCAGCATCACCCTTTCCGTTACCTATGATCTCTACAGTCGCACCAGGAAGGAACTGTTGAATTCGTTCTTGCCACTGTTTAGCTATATCAATCTGGTCTACAAGTACGCACGTTTTTCGACCAATCTGCTCAGCGATCTTAAGAGCCATTACGGTCTTACCAGTACCGCAACCGGCTTGCAGTAGCATGCCTGAATGGTTCTTAAGTAATCGTACACTCTCGGATACCGCTTTGACTTGGTAATCGCGTAAAGTACCGCCGAATGTACAGTGAATCTTAGGGATTAACTCACTGCGTTTTTTGTACTGTAGCGCATCCGCCATTTTATCCGTGCAGAGAAACCTTGGTATAAGTGTTGTGTTACTAAGTTGCTTGTACACAGTAAACAGCGACTCATCTCTAGTGTTTGCGACTAGCTTTGTTCTCAATAACGGATCCATGGACTCAAGTATCTCGAGCTCCTGGTCTGTTACCTCTAATAAACCTCTTAATTTAGCCATCGACTGCTCCGGCTGAATTTGTTACGCTCATCTGCGCTAGCGGTATCCCAGTATCTGCTATGAGTGGTGATGGTTGTGTACACGAGAGAGTTAGGATATCCTCTGCTCTTGTCATAGCCACAAACATCAAACGACGTTCTTCCTCTAGATCTGTAGCGTTTTCGTGAGGTATATGTCCTTCACTGCACCCGACTACATACACAGCGGGCCATTCCAGACCTTTCGCTTTATGTATCGTTGTTAATGTTACAGCGTCCATAGTATCTTGCGTATTCTTTTTATACTGCGCGATGGACATGTCTACCATATCTAAGAACTTCTTAAGCTTGGTGAATTTCGTAGCTACAGAATTCAAAAGCGTGTCTAGGCTCATGCGCATATCTACTAGAGATTTGTGCACCTTTCGGGTGGCCAGCTCTCGTATATACGCGTCGTAATCAACTATACGAGCTACTTCTAGAAGGAATTGTCTGGTCGGTTTATCCTTGGCAGCAGCCACTGCTACCAACTTACTTGCTAGGTCAGCAGCAGCTTTACGAGCCTGTGGTTTAACACTAGCCTGCTTACTTACATTGCTGAGCAACTTGACGGCGTTGATGTCGTGACTCGTAATTCCGCTTGAGACGAGACTACCAGACAGGAACCTGTTAGGTCTGTTAAGTATATACTGTAGACTCGTCATGGCCGTCATATCAAGCGCAAGTCGAGCGTATTCTACAAGCGGCTTTACTTCGGCTAGACCAAAAAAACCTTCTCTATCACCTACGCCCGCAAATGGGATTTTTCGTGTGACTAGTTCAGCTTCTATGGCGCCCAAGTACGAATTCGTTCTAGATAGAATAGAAAACTGTGAATACTCAGCGCCTCTAGCCACAAAATCTGCGATCGATGCGGCGATCTCTGACGCCTCATCTGCTGGAGAGTCGAACTGGAGAGCCTTCGTTACAGCTTTACCACTTCGGTCGGCCACGATCTCCCTATCATCCCTGAACGGTACATCTTTCATTAGCGAAGAAGCAGCCGCAACGATATTTGGCAGGCATCTATAGTTTTTACTCAACGTTAGTGTCGTGACCGGTCCAAAATGCGTCTCGAAATCAGTTAGGTATGTGTTTGACGATCCCCTAAATCCGTATATGCTTTGGTCCGGGTCACCGACGACGAAAAGATTTGAACCGTTTGTAATCAACTGCAAAAGCTGAACTTGTCCGTAATCCGTATCTTGAAATTCATCTACCATTACATGGTCGATCGTATTTTTGAACTGATTACGTAACTCTTCATTAACTTTCAATAGTTGAATAGTTTCTGAGACGAGATCTGAAAAGGTATACCTTCCGCCCTCATGTAGAGTAGTACCAAGTGCGGTAGCGTGTTTTATATGTTCTACATGCCGTAACTTAGTCTCCCATGATTTGAGTGGATAACCGAAACTAGATGCATAGTTGTAGGCTGTAATGATAGCTAGAGGAGTAACACCTGTATCCTTAGCGATCGCCTCAGCTATAGCGTTTAATCTCCACGTATCTTTTTCTAACAGAAGCTCACGACCAGCCGTAAGAGGAGCTTCATACCTTAAAGCTAAGTGATAGCAAAGGCTGTGGAACGTCTGAAATCGCGCTGATGTCTTAGGTAGATCCGCTCTGGCCGACATGTTCTCCGCGGCATTGCGGCTAAATGTGAGACACAACACTGACTTCTTTTTGTCTTTTACAAGACGGCGCGCCCTGGATGTTATGACCGTTGTTTTACCAGATCCGGCGGTAGAGATTACTCTACAGTTTCCTGACTCGTGGTTTATAGCGGTAAGCTGCTCTGCGGAAAGTGCCATCTGTTTTTAAGAGCTTTGTGCAAATATGGAGTTTATCCAAGACCCCGCAAGCAAGTCTTGAATAGTGCATAGTCTTTTTAGAGCCGCCCACGATCTGCGTGTCGACTGCTCTGGATCCGGGCTTATAGTTACGTCATTTAGATTCAGATCTGACTGTTGAATGAATTTATCTACGAACCTATCTACAGCCCGCGCGCCATTGTTCAGCAGAATATCTTCAGAAACGTCAGGTATAGCTGGCTGGACAATTCTTAAGCACTTGCGGTCGTCATCATCATCCAAGTTTGTGATCCAAGCTACGAGCCTATCCTTATAGCCCAGGGTAAGCGACGCTAACAAGGACTGTCTAAGTACTTCTTTTAGAATCAATACTTCTGCATCAGATGCGCTGACAGGGCACGCCTTCGGCGGAGTAGCATAATACGGATTTGTGGATTTCTTAATTGTCATGTTCTATTGGCGAGTAATTCGTCTCTACTAACTGTTACGACATTAGATTGTTTGACTGGTAATTTAACCCTGCTCTTACAAAAAGCTATCTGTTGCGGCGTTAGCACTGCGACAGAACTTTCCGAGGATACCTTTTTGTCTTTCTTTGCAAGGTACTCTTCCCAGTTGTCGCGGGTAACTATCATAAGCTCTCCGTCTTCGTATTGCACGAACTTAGAGCCAATCTCGGGTACGTCGTCGTTATCCTTGTCTGCCCAAGACGTACAAACTTTACAGCCTACAAGGACCGGGATTTCCATATCAAACATGGGATATTCCATGATGTACTTGATCAATACGGCGATTTCCTCAGCTTGTTCTACAGGACATACGTAACCTAATTCATCGTGTACGGTGAAATAGAATCTCAACCCAGGATACAGAGGATACAGGTGTTTTTCTATCAGCCGCTTACTCATCTTGATCATATCAGCGCCTGAGCCCTGAATGATCGAATTAAGAATAGTACCTGCTGACGGCTCATCATCCGAATCCACAACATACGTAAAGTGTCTGGACCGGCCGCATAGAGTCTGGAAACTCTTTATGCCTTGGTCCCACATGTTCTTCAGTTCTCTGTGGGCGCGTCTAATGTTGGAGTAGGTCTGTAAATAACCTTCCTTCCATTTAGCCGCAGTATTTATGTCGTGTATGAACGTACCTGGGAGGAATACACGGTTCATGCGGGCGTATTTATTAGCACCCATGCCGTATAAGAATCCGAAGTTAACGTTCTTCGCCGGGCTTCTAGGAATATTCAGACTTTCTGCAGTTTGTTGGTGAATATCCCCTGTGTAGTACTTCGTGCCGTCTATGACGATACTATCGGTGTACGCCTTGATCAATCCCGGATCCTGAGTGAAGTGCGCCGCTAGGCGCAGTTCAATCTGACTCTGGTCGGCAACGATCATTGCATAGCCGTTAGGGGCTAGCTCATCTGGAGGCGGAGGAATGAATCTGCGGCGCAGGTGTTTACCGAACGAAGCAATACGCTTATCAAACTCTTTTCCTTTCGATCTCGACGGAATATTTTGAAGGTTAGGGCCGCTACTTGCGTATCGGCCAGTCTCTGTACCGACGGAATTGAATTTACCGTGAATAACAGGACGCTCTGGAGTCATCGACTCGAGAAATCCTTCTATATACGTCGAATAGAGTTTTTGTGCTGTTCTGTAATTCAGAAGCGCCTGGCCGATCGGGTGCGCCAGACTTTTGATAACATTCTGATCAACGGCTAATCCTCCGTTTCTTAACTCATCTGGAATATTATCCCAGTTGATTAGAAACCGCTCTTCTGTCTTTCGTCCGTTGTAAATGGGAACAGTGACAGCTAGGCCCAATGTCCGCAGTATCTGCTCGCCGACAGATGTTAGCGACGGCACTGCATACCGAACATTGTTGTATATGTGATATGAGTTCGGAGGAGGATCACACCACAACTCTTTGAATATCACAGAGGATAACTGCTGCGAGCTATTTAGGTCTATATCGTCCCGGCCCGCCAGCGTATATATCTCTTTCTCGAATGTCTCGATGAGAGGAACGATTTGCTCTCTATCTTCCAGTAGGCCTGCGTAGTCTATCGTGAACCCTCGTAACTCCGCTCGAATGCATTCTAGACGAACCGGCATCTCTACTTTAAGAGCCCACTCTAGAGTGCCTTCTGCTTCTAAGATGTTACGCGCCTTTCTAGCTAATGGAAACAACTTTTTAGTGTCATCCATCGCGTATTCTTTAAGCTCTTTATCAATTACTAATCTGCGGCTCTCTATCTCTCTTCGAGCTTTAGGCGCAAATTCGGCGAGCTTAGTACCGTACAGCTCTCGCCTAGACTCAGCGTAAAGCTCGTCTCTTTTTTGTATTAGGAACTGGCGAGCGGCCTTGCTTTTGGGTTCGTTTATGCCGTTTTCTGTTATTAGCTGTCGGCGTATCTTAGTCCAAGATAGCGGATCAGATGTCAACTTAGGAAACGGAACCTTACCTTTTTTATTGACAGAGTCCCATTGCTCGTAGGTTTGTTCGTATAGTTTTAAACGATACTCTAATGTAGCTATAACCTGAGCATTCTCTGAATTCACTACGTCATCATAGGATCGCATTTCCGACTTTAACTGAGTGCGAGAAAGATCCTTAAGTCCGTGTGATATATTTTCATCCACCATCCACCATAGAACTAAAGTGTCGATCAATGTAGCTTTGACATTGAAAAAATCGATCATCTTCGATCTATGGGCCACAACCGCGTCATACGGTAGGTTATGTGCCATGCCGATGTATTCGTCGCAGTACATCAGCTCTCTGAAGAATGCGGTAACTTCTTCTGTTATATGAAAACAGCCGCTTTTGTTTTTAGTCGAAATCGATAATAAATAAGGTGATGCTGTCCACGGGTTCTTCGCCCCTTTAGCGTCCCCGGTTTCTGATGTGGTTTCAAAGTCGAATGCGAATACCTTAGTCTTGGCTACGTCTTTACGTAGTTCGGGTATAGAATTCATATTTTTTTGGCGTTTCTGTCAGATGTAGCCATGCATGGGCTATGCTCCCATTTGTTCGGTCTTTCTACCGAATTGGTTAGTCGTTCGCACCATGTTACGAACGTAAGCGGAACCTAATCCAGTCCGCGATGTTCAGATCAAACCTTGAAGTCGTCGTCGCCCTCGTCATCTCCAAGAGACGCTAATAGCGACGGCCCGCTCTTTCTTGCCGGGCGTGTTTCTTCTGTCGGCGCGCTATCCAGTAGGATAGATCCGAGATCATCACCAGGAGACACTAGCTTACCTTCTCGAAGCTTTTCTAGCGCATCAGAATCTATTCTGAATCTCGATCCACCGTCCATTGTGTTTATGATTCTGGCGTGGTTGGCCAAGATACGGTAAGCTTCCTCGTTCGTGCAGATCGGAAAAGCTGACATGATATCAAGAGTCGGAATAAGCTTCGCTAGTTTCGGATCAATAGCCGGCTCCTTCGTCTCAGGAACTTTAGCATTTAGAAGAGATTCTAGACTGACCTTCTTTTCTCTCACCCACGCATCGCCGATGTTGATCGACTTTTCTTGATTCGATCTGCTAACTCGGAACAGGCTCATATCAAGCGGTTCGCCGGCGATGCTAGAAGCTTCGACGAGTTGCGCGCTGATCTGAGCCCGATCAACCACTAGCAGGCGTAGCGATGAATAAGCAATTACAACGTCGTCTTTATTCTTAACCGGCGTTAAATCAAGAATGTAAGCCGCGACACAAAGGCTAGGCTCTGTCTGTAGAACCAAACCAAACGGGTCCAGCTTTCCATTGTTAACCCAGGAACCGGACTTTTCGTCCCATTCGACGGATGGAGATCTGACGTAGTCATATGAAGGGAAGCTGCGCTGAGCAGGCTTAGACCGAGCTACTTTATACAGAGGTAACGGTGTAGCGTCCGTTAGAAACACAACTCGACGATTTTCACCCTTACGAATGTAGAACTCGTAAGTGGAGTGACGAGCCGTTATGATTTTTGACCAAGGGCCCTCACCTGAGGATTGCTGAAATCTGGTATCATTCTTAGCTTGTGTATACGCAGCTAGACGACCAGAGGGTCTTGAGCTGCCTTGTAGTAGATTATCTTCTGTCATGTTATTTGTGATAGTAAAGGATGAAGTAAGCGAGCTTCCTCGGCGGTTAGGGCTCGCGGATCTTTTGGGGGTCGGATATTGATGATATCTGGTCCGCCGGACTTTCTTATTCTAGACACCAACGAAGTTGCTGCATCATCACCTGCACCATCTGGGTCTAGAAGCAAGATTATAGCAGATGGCATTATGCTTGTCAAGAGATCTAATCGAGAATCTCTGAGGCTTAGGCCGTTTAGTCCCAACGCTGGGATACCGATTTGCCACATATGCATCGTATCTAAGTATCCCTCAGTAAGAACTACAGGCTTCCCTCGGATTTTGTTTTCTAGGTGCTGACCGAACATATAGTGCGACGATTGAAATCGCAGAATGTTGACATATTTGTTCACAGACGCTCCGTCTTCCACCGCACGTATTGATGCTCCTACGCACTCGTTGATGTTTTTTATTTTTACGAAGACGGGAAACAATATGCTATCCGCTCGAATCTCAATTAAATTGCCATTCTTATCTACGAACGACTTGTGGCTATACCCTTTCGGTAGGAATTTGCACCCAAACTGACGCGCGGTTTTCATAGTGCATCCCTTCTTGCTTAGAAAATCGATCGCTTGTAAGGGCCACGGATGGTCAGTGATTGTCTTGTAGTCCTGCGTGTACCTATAATCAAGTACATTGGTCTTCCTATTAGGTGCTGCGGATGGATTTTTAATGTCGTGCTTTTCAGCTACTACAGCTTCTAAGCTTAAGGTGGCCACATCTTTATACACCCGCCATAGATGAATATCTAGCAGCGCTTTATCTAGAGTCCCTTTGTATCCGCAGGTGTGGCAATATACAATTGACGCTTCTGGACCAACCGATATCGACATTGAAGGACGATTGTCGGTTCCTCGTTTATGTCGAACTCGCGCGAACAGGCATGAGATGTTTACGTTATCCGGACCAGCAGAAGATAGGTTCGCGCGGTATCCGGGGATCTTTGCCAAAATCTTCTCTAAGTTTTGTTGATACATAAAATTTAATCAAACGAACAAGGAGAGGCCATATAGGCCTCCCCTTGTACTTACTGAAACGGCCTATGCGTCAGTTAGATTACGGCTACTGATTGAAGTAGTCCGTTATCGTCCACATCAAAGATCATTTCGGACTCATATTCGACTTGCTCCTGGTTCAAATGTCCTTGTGCGCGAAGAAAATTTAGAACCAATAGTTCAACTTCGCTAGGGTCCAGGCGCATAATTCCGTCGGTCTCGTCCACGACGAGCTCCATATCTAGGATGGTGTTTTTGACGAACTCGATAATAGACGGATCGCGGATGATCCGTTCGATTACTTCTCTGTTTCTATACTTCGTTTCAGACTCAGAGTCGAAATCTAGATCTTCTTCGTCTACTTCATCGACATCATCTTCGACTAACGTAGAGAGACTGTCTTGAAATCTTGCATCAACTTCTTGATCGTAATCTTCTTCGTCGTCAATAGGGTCGATATCGATCAACTCGTCGCTATATCCGGGAGCCATGTGTAGTAAGAAAAGTGGACAGGAGTGTCCAACTCGAAAGTTGGACGTAATTACAGGTACATTAATCTTATGCCGTAAATCATAAGACTTTTATCACTGAAAATTCATCAGGTAGTCGTAGGCGGATCTGTACCGTTTGATCTGTTTTACGACAAACTTTTCATCAACCAACGTGAATCTACGAATAGATGTGTTGTGTTTTAGGTCTCGAATCTTAACGTACCTCGCAAGAGGATTCTGGGCCAATCTGGGGATGTACTGGGTCAAATAGTCTTCGCCATCTCTTCGCGTCATAGCTACTACAGCATCAGCAATGACATCTGGAACTATGGTTCGAAGCTCTTCTTCTTTCAGTTCCGTGTCTTCCAGTATGTCGTGTAGAAAGGCTACCGCGCGTTGTTGATCGGTTTCGCAGCTATTAGCCACTTCCATTAGATGGAAGAGGTAATCATAGCCGCCCATATCTTTTTGACCGCTATGCCATTTGATTGCGGTGCTAAGAGCCACATTTAGTAGCTCCGGGTTGATGTTGGTTTTATAGGTCATTTTACTGGGCAAGCTCCAGCGCATTCAGCTAGGTATAGGTCGTCGGTATCTACTGAGTAGTCAATAGGCTTTATGTTCTTAACCATCTCGTTGTACTCTTTCTCTGTGATCGGTGAAATAGGGGCTTGTAGAAACCCATGGTCCACTTTTCTTAGGAAAGAGACGGATTTAACTTTGGTCGCGTAATTCTTCCGTAGGTATTCTTTAATTTCTGGTAGTTCTTCAGGTGAGAAATAAACAGTGCAAGACACCTGGTTGTCCGACCAGTAAGTCTGCCAAAATTCTACCTCTTGTAGTTGAGAGATAGCATCTACTTCGTCTGCGGTTGCGCCTGGGCGCGCCTTGATCGGGAAACTAGCGACGACGGTCGAATAGTCAGTACTTCCATCAATCTGAATACGGTACTCGGTAGGATACCCAGCCGCTTTTACCGCGGACACTAGAGGGTTTGAGGAAGATATGGAGACACGTCGAACGTAGTGCTTATGAAATTCGGGATGCACGCCCGGAGACACGCCGGCTAGTAGGCTGAGCGTACCAGAGGGCTTTATGGTCCTGGTTTTAATAGACGGAGCTATGTTGGTACCAAGAGCCTTTGATAGGCGCTCACTAAACTCTATATCGACTTTCTCGATATTTTTCGCGGCCTTGTAAACGACTTCTCCGGTCATCCACGCAGGGCGCTGCATACAGCCGGTTATGCTGCTTCCGACTCGGTGATTCTTTCTGATGACCGCGTCCGCTTCTTCCCAGTGGCAGGGAGCTGTGGAGATGACTTTAGACGCCATGAAGAGTAGCTCCGTGACTCTCTGTAACTCCTCAGGTGACGTTAGATTAGGAGCGAACGTCTCATTCAGATTGCAAGCTTCGTACGACTCTAGCGAAATTTCTCCGCAAGGGTTTGTACCGCAAGCCTCCATATCAAGATTTTCTCGAGGGTCAGACAACATACCTCTAGAACGAACCAGTGTCGGATTGAACAGGCCGTAAGGCTCCCCGCGCCCTTCATACCCGAGCCAGAACGCATCGGGTAGGTGATCGATATTGGTGCACGCCACAGTGTTATTCGACATTGCTCTGTGCGCAGGAATAGTTCCCAAGTCCCAACGCTTTGCTTCGAGGAACTGGAAGTCGTCCGCGTCTCCGAGCGCTAGTTCCGCTGAGCGACGAACATTACCAGCCACTACGATCGACCCAATAATAGTGGCGATATCCAAGCAGTCGATAGGCCGAAGTCTCTTGCCGCGCCTGGCATCTAGAACACCGCAGATCTTTTGAATTCCTTCAACCAATACTTCTGGGCCGGAGGCTACACCACCAAAACCTTTAATAGGCTGGCCGGCGTGTCGGATGAGCTGTGTGCTATATGTAAAACCGGACTTACCTTTGAATCCGCTTATCGGATCTTCGATCGTGCCAAAGTACGTATTAAGTACTCGGTGAAGTAGCGTTATCCATCCTTCTCTTGTATCTGGAACGATGAAGTCCGCTCCTGCGTCGTTGATATTCTCAATCTTAACTCGCTTGCGAGTTATCTGTGGAAGTTGATATACATCCTCTTTACGAACCGAATAGCCTACGCCGCCGCCCAGCATAAGCATGTCGAAAAGGAAGCAGAAAGCCTTAGCTGAGTCTAACACAACGAACCAACAGTTATTAAGAGACGCTTGTCCGTATCTAGTAACAGTCTCTGTACCTAATTGCCATCTGGCACGGCCACTGACACTACCTTTGAGTCGATGATGCAAATCGTATAGCTCTTCTAGCTCTTGCATCGTGAATGCGCCTTTCGACATCTCGCTAAGCGCATTGATACAGCGGACAATGTTCTGGGAATACGTCTCCTTCTTTCCATTAGGAAGATCTCTAGCATAGGTTCGATAATAAACCAATTCACCAATAGGACCAAAAGGGACTGGAACATTTTTGTAAGACTGTAAGAAGTCTTCGGATAGTTTGGGATAACTCATAGAGTTGAAAATATGGATGGAGTTGACGGTGTAGTGAAGTTGTTACCGCTGTTCTCAATTAGGTAGCCAACTTCAGTAAAGTTCATATTAATGAAATCCCAATTAACTAGGCACGGTTCTTTTATCTCCGCGTCACGAGCCTTAGCTAGATGGAATTGAATTTGTTTGGCGGCTCTCTGCGCCTTGCTCTGAGAAAGCACAACCAAGTTGTTTGTATCGTGACCAATGCTAGCAGAAAATGCTAGATTATCAAGTCCGGCGTTGGCTCCGCTTGATTGCCGGTCTAACTGGGACGTCAGAATGTAGTGGTCTGAAGACCTAAGGGAATTCATTCTGATCTGACCCATATTATCCTGTACCTTTTCCCACCTCTTTTCACCGGCGCCGTGCATCATATAGAAGCCGTCTATGATGACGACACTAGCGCCAAATTCCTCCGCTAGCGCATGAATTTCAGCTGGCGTACTAGCGGTATCGGCGCCGACAAATTTCAGGAGATTACCGATGTTCAGCGGTTCGGTTCTCGTGTTATCTTTCTGAGATAGAAAGTTTACGTTCGATAAGTCTTCCGGCTCAGCTTTTAACGACTCCAGGAACTCTGCATATAGATACTCTTCTTGTTCCGACAATTTACCGGCTCGAAGTCTATTGAAGCTAAGCTTGCCTGATATAGCGGCGTGACGACGCGCCATATCTAGAACTGACATTTCGATGGTAACGAACAGAACCTTACCCTGACTTTTAGCTTTCTGCTCTAACGTATACGGCTCGCCTCCGACCGGGAAATCCATTCTATACGGATCACCGTGAATTATGGCATCCGAGAGCATGATTTCAAGCCAGCTCTTACCTACGCCGGATTTCGCGACGATAGTAGTGATCTGTGCCGGCTCTAAGACACGCATGGCGTCTCTCAGGCAACCTACAGGTAATGGATGCCCGCTAAGTATTGGATTCTTGAGCTGCTCATAGTCAGCTGCTAGATCGTCGGCTAGTTCGGAAAAGGTCTTTGCGTTAGTTCGGAATTTTGAATACCGCGTCGTAAGCTGCGTTATACGCTGCTCTACGAGTCGAAGAGCATCGATAGCGTTCGCGTCCTCTATAGCAGCGCTAATGTCTCCTATAGACTTTCTAACATCTGCTTTGACACGAGCCGTTACTGCCAAATCGTATAGTTCGTGCGGACTGACGTTGTACGCAGGAACCGCGGATAGGAATTCTGCTAACCGAGCATTCTGTAGACGTAGTGTCTCTAGATTCGGAAATTTTCCGTAGCGTTGCTTATGCTCAAATAGATCCTGAGCGTACACAGCTACGGTATCGGAGAAGATTCGAGTGCTCAGACCGCGTGCAAAAAGGGCGTTCTCGTCCTTCCTGCTTAGATCTGAAACGAGCGATCGTAATAGAAGAATATCTGTAGGATATTCAATTACTTCAGTCTCTTTGGCAAGAGGGGTATCCGACGTATCGCCAGTAGTAGCGATACCGAATATGGATTCAAAGTCTGATGTCACGTCTTTAGCTTTCTAACGGGTTGAATGATTTTATCTTCACCAAGTACGGTCGGATTCTTTAAGTCGTATTTCTCTAATTCACCAACCACCACAGTAGCATTAGGACCATTTGCCGCACGGTACATCAAAGAGCCTCTGATTCTATTTGTGAGAGGATCGTTAACGAATTTAGGCACGTTAAGAATCAAAAGACAGCCGTGATGGCGGACCATGTAATCTGCTTCGCTATCGGGTTCAAGCGGGCTGATACTAAGATCTACGACTTGCATCGGCGGTAATACACGTCGAAGCGGGACTATAGAGTTACGTACGGCTGCGTAGGCTGCGTCTAGAGCCTCGCTAAAGCTTCTCTTGTCTGTCGGGCACAGAAAGAATATCGGGCGTCTATAGAACTCAGTAATGCGCTGCTCACTTGATACCGAATTTGAGCTTAGATAGTCTTTGCTTAACGTCGGTAGTATCTGCGGTACCCAGGCCAGAAACTGCTGAACCGTGTGGCTGTAGCCCGTATCTGATTGTTTGCTCAGAACTCCGGATGTTATCAGAGGCTTGTCGTTCATAGAATCTACAGACTTCGTCTAGTTGGGCGTATGTTTTTCGTAATAGGTCTATCTGTGAATTTTGTATGTTATGAGGAGTCAGAGCGGCAATAAGCTCTACTACCGTAGCTTCAACAGCTGAAAGTTTTAAACTCTGTTTTCCAGCCTGTTTTTTAGTGTGAAGGTCATTGAGCTCCACTAGAAGGTGGAGGAAGTCACGTACTTTATCAGTCATTGGTACTAGAGATGTTAACTGCTCTCAGAACGTCTAGTGCGAGCTTATGTTTGTGGGCTAGAGGTTTCACAGCAGCTGCAATTTTATCTGTATGCACTAAGTCATCTAGGAACAACGGGATAAGAACCTCATAGATGCTGGTTGGTACTGACTTATAGTGCTTAGGCCAGAAGGTAGGAAATTTTCTACGCATGGAAGAGTGCACAACATACTGGTTGTACTGTGTAGCATCTGTTATCTCCGACAAGTAGAAATCGTCTATGGATTCAGCGAGGCCGGGAGATGTTTCGTAGTAGTCGTTGAGGATATCAACAACTGCGTGTTGGTAGGAACCACTCCTGCCACATTCGTCTTCTATAGCCTGACGCGCGGCCTCCGGTAGGCTGAAGATACTGGGTAGGTTCGGTAAGAACTCTCGGACCCGCCTTTCTATATCCAGAAGGAGCTTATAGTGCTTATCTATAGATACTACCTCAGAAGAAGCAACTTTAGCTCTACTAGCCGCTATGTGAGCAGGGAAGAAGTTACTAAGCACGCCTAGCCTATCAGAACATTCATTCAAAGCCTTACGAATGAAGTAAGGGTGAAACTGCCTTTCGTTCTTCCACCGGGCGCGGTCCGGTATCAACGATATGAACTTATCCAGTGATCTCACTATGTTCCCAATTATCTGGACAGCCTCATCATCCGTAACTTGTAAGAACCGGCCTATATCCTTAACCAAGTAGTCTAGGTTAGCTTTACCTTTCTCATACTCAGCAACCCAGTGAGATATATCAAGGTCTAGGCTGTTAGCCAGATTAGCAACACTTGTGTACCTTGTAGCAGCCTTTATCTGCCTATCATCCTGTACATATTTATGTACAACTGGTCTACCAGACCTAGTAGATTTCTTAGTCTCAATTCGTTTGAGTCTAGTCCGACGCTCTTTGTACTTATCATCGTCAGGTAAGTCGTTTATAGACTTATTACTAGAATTTCTACGCATAAGATGGATATTATAACATGTGATTTAGGCGTTGTCAAGAGGTGATATACGAGTCTTAAATTTGAGACTGCTTTAGCCAGCTTGGGGTAGAAGTATTAAAACCAGCATAAAACATGTACTCGTAAACTCAATAGGATCGCGTATAAACGATTCTGAGAGGGTCGGATGAGTCATGAGTCAAAAAAGTTTACAAAATCGATCCTGCGCGTTCCTATTGATTCCTATCCAGTACCGCTAGCACATTCTCACCCCGCACTTGACTATTTGTACTGGTTCTTTCCGAAAAACCCCCTCCACCGAAAACCAGAAGCGGACAGCCGCGGACCAGGTGTCCTGGTTCGTGGCACGCGCTTCTGGTTTTCTCAAACTTTCAGACAGCATGGATGAAAGTATTATCCTGAAGAAGTCTTCTTCTGAAGGAGAATGTATGGACATACGTAGTATGTTCATACTATGCTCTCCCCTAAAGGGGAGAGCTTATATATTAATAGACAGACTTTTTGAACCACTTCTGGGAATTGAAACCGTGGGTAATAGAAAAACCGCGTTCTTGATACCGCCAGTGGGGTTTTTAATACGGAAAATAGGGGGACACGATTTTGAGTTTCTTGTCCTGGCCTATATCTTGAACTTCAAACCCGCGTTTAAGTTCAATCTTTAGCGTTCTTTCTAAGGATTCTGTATTTCTTGTCCTGGCCTTAACCCACGCTAATAAACATAGAAATATAGGGACAAAAACCTTTGCCCTCCCCTAGTAGTATGTGTCCCAAAACTGAGACACTTTCTATTAGACTGCATTAGAAGCGTTTTAACGCGTTTTGATACATCGGTAGTGTACCACACGTACTTTTTTCTCGAGGCATTTTAACGCGTTCCTATGTGGCTCTAATGAAGTGGCGGCTTTATGCCCCATGGGACACGTTTGTCGGGAGGACAAATAAAAAACTACCCATTTTTTGCCCGGAGGGGGAACCCCATTCTAGATACCTAGAACGAATTTTCGTGTTTATTTCAAATGAGCATTTGAATTGACAAAACGGAGTGACTTTGGGTCAAAGTATCCATGCCTTCTCCTACTC
Organism: uncultured Rhodobacterales bacterium; assembly: GCA_964499865.1. Classification (GTDB taxonomy): domain Bacteria; phylum Pseudomonadota; class Alphaproteobacteria; order Rhodobacterales; family Rhodobacteraceae; genus JANOGU01. Next base: position 76,262 of record CAZCPY010000001.1, read on the forward strand.
ATACCATCGCCTCGAAACACGCTATATTTTGACACGAGCGGTTCGTACCAAGTTCTCGAACAGGCTGAAAGTTTCCCTAATTTTTTTTTTGAAATTTCTGATTTCTGGCGCCCCGACAACATACGCTAGCAGGAGTTTCAGCACTGAGTCAAATGTCTAAAATCAAAGGCTGCTGCAGCCCGACACGAGTCGGGCTATGCTGGTTGTATACTCTTTAGACGTACCGCTATGAATGACTTGCGGCGGAACTTTCTGTCACCTTCAGTGATTAGACCGTCCACTAGTGAGAGTGCTAGATAGCCTCCAGTGGTCTCGTACACTCGGTCTATATCTCTGTGTGCTATTAGTGGTAGCGCGACTTGTTTTATAGTGGCTATCTCGATTCCAAGGTTAGGGTTCTTGGCGCGCCACCACCTGTAGTGTTCGTTAACTTGCAGCTGTCGACTTCTTGGCGCCTCGTACCATGATATCAGCTCATTTACTTCGTGTATGTTGGTGGGCGCGCCTATAAGTTCAGCTATGTAGGCATCTACGTCGATGTCTAGGGTTGTTGCACTCGACGGAGTGAATCTACCCTGCTGTACAAAAATCACTCCGTCATGATTTGTAACGTACGCAGGTAACCCGCCTTCAGTATTGCATTGTGTCACGTTATGTGTGTACCACGGCCTTATAGACGAACTAATGTCGCTACTAGCCCGGTAGACTTTAGGTACCGGTAGCAGAATGACTTCAGCAATTCTTATGTCGTCTTCGTAGATATATGTTTTATTCATATACGTACCTATACGCCTGTTTCTTATATGGCTCATATCTATGTGGTCATGTTTGTTAAAAAATATGTCAGGCTAACGATGTCCTGACATATTGGATAGCCGCGACTAAATCAACCGTCGTACTAGAGTGGTGCTCTAGTACGTATTTCTTCGACTCTTAGAAACGAATAGGCTATGGACCTATTCATGACGCGATTTAAAGCGATCACCACTTGATCTAGTGCACGTTAGTTTGCACTAACTACGACTATCACATGTACTTTTGCCATATTACTAAACGGTTTTCTCAGAATAAAAAAAAAACGGTAGACCTCTATAGATCTACCGTATTAACCTACTTTGCTTCGTCGTAACGAGCAGATAGGACTTTTACGGATTGTAGGCGACCGCTTCTACTGTCGTACGTCGGTTTTGTTGGTCTGATCACTATGCCTTCGGCAGGCCTTCCGTTCGGATAAGTGAGACTATCCGTCAATGCCAAGTACGCGTCTAGTGAAGGGGGCTCGATGGAGTCCACAGAAGCCACGTGCTCGAGGCCAAGAGAGTCGCAAATTCGTTGTATGTGGTGATGCGGTAGGTACCCATCCCAACCGGCGTTTTGCATTTCTGTGTGGCTAGGGTCTATTACCTTCACGTTAAATACAAACAGGCGACTCTCTGGCAGGGTTAGAGGATTCTTTTGAATTCCGGGCCCGCACAACTCCCCTTGGAAAACGAGCCCCGTAGGCAGTTTCGGAAGCCTCCTGGCCATTCTCCAGAACGCGTTGTTGTCGTCTTCTTTCAGTTCCAGATTACGACTACATACGCGTAGACCTACCATATCGTCGTTCCACACGGTCATGGACGATCCGTCATACTTTACAGTGACGACGTGGGGACCTGCTACGATCTCGTGGAATAACGACAAGTCGCTCTGAGCGTTGCGTTCGTCTGTCTTACTGATTACGTGATTAGGAAATGATCCTTTGATTTGACCGGCCAGCGTTCCGTCTGGCTCGGCTGAGACGTATTTCGTAACCTTTAGTTCTTCCGTAACATCTACGCCTTCGTGCCTTGAAGCCGGCGCGACTAACGAAGTTGAGAGCGCCAGACCTTGAGAGACCTGACCGCGCAAGCGGCAGGTCTTTAGTCTGTGGCCTGGCTTTAGAAAGTTCCACGGCGCGTCAGGTAGAATTGTGTCAATTTCAATGAACACACAAAGGTCTCCCTCCGCGAATGATCCTTTCTTAACGACGGTCTTGTAACCGCCCACGGTTGCTACCTCGATACTATCAGCGCCTTGAATCGGATCGACTTTGAGTATGCGACGAACTGTCGCTAGGTTGGTTTCCATATCTTTAGTTCAGTTTTCGTGTATGTGTAGACAACTTTCTTGATACCGACCTTCAGTATCAACTCTTGGCGTTTAGCACATGGCATGCTTAAGGTATCACCGTAAGGGTTATACCTCGCCACGTAGAGAGTTGTCCCGCGGAGATCTTTTGGGTCGTTTGTTCTTAATGCATCTTTTATGGCTGCCTCTTCAGCGTGAATGGAGTTAGTTACTCCTGCGCCCCACCTAGGATGTGTTTTATACGTGTTACTCCCTCGCCCTAGTATCCGCTTCCCGCGCACCAATATAGCACCGTGCTTAGCTCTGACAGTGCTACGCTTCGCGCACCGTATAGCTATCCTTATCACACGAAGATGTAATTAAAAAAATCGGCCGGAGTATATCCGACCGGCTCGCCGTTTTCAGACCATTTACTTAGTAACGGCGAGCTTTCGAGTTTTTCAGGCGGCCTTGGTACCAGCCGAACGGCGCAGGTGGATGATCTGGCCAGCCGTGGTGATCGACGCGTCATCCAGTCGATTACCGTTCTCTAGGAAGGCCATGAAATCGGCACCGATCGCGCCGGGCGTCTCGGCGTTAATCTGCGCGCGGATCTGCGCCACAGTTACGCCAGGAGCGAACCGACGGACTAGGGGCGCGCCGAAACCGCCGGTCTGGTTTACGATAACCTGGACCGGAGCTTGTTGCTCGGGGGCGGGTTGGGCGGTGCCTTGGAAGTTTCCTTGGAATTGAAATGTCATGACTTTGATTGTTGTTGTAGTTGAGTTTGTTTATTGTGTCGTTCAATTGCGACACGTACCGGCAGTCTAGTGTTGAAACTGAACTGCATATTTCGTAGATTAAAACTCAACTCATTTACTTCTGACATAAATGAGCTGATATTTCCCACAGAGAAACGCGATAGCTTTAGCGGTTCCTCAAGGTATGATGCAGAGTCCAAAACTTCTTCGAACGAGCCGTGGAACGGAACATAGACCTGACGATACCACAATGCCATCATCAGGTGAGCCACTAGACCGTTTATGAAGCCAATCTGAGGATCGGACTCATACTTTTGCGCACACGGTTTGTCCGTCGGAAGTACATCACTCGGATCTTCCGGCTGGTTGAATTCCGGATATCGTTCTCTGAACGCAAACGTCAGTGCTTCGGGCAGCTCTTTTGTGTTCAGGTAAATACCCGTACCCCCGGCGTTAGTATTAACGACCTTAGGTAAGACGGAACTAGCCGGGCCCATCCTAAGCATAGCCTGACCAGATGTTAACGAGTTACCGCCGTCGGTGTAGGACCAGAAACCCTTATATCCGAGCATCTGTTCTAGATACCGCTCGATTAGAACTCGAGTAGGTCTGTTATCAACGCAGCCGAATACATGTATACCGGAGTTGTGAAGCTCAGTTCCGGTCATACGAAGTGCGCCTTTTACAACCTCGATGGTTTCTTTTTTGTAGTCCAGGTACAAAGGCACAGCTGTGATTTTTACTTCTGGGTAAAGGCTATTCAGCTTCTCCGCCAGTGCTACGCACTTCGGTTTACCGATATCAGCCCTACTGAAGACTCTGGTGATGTTTTTTTCTTCAATAACATCACCGTCAATTAGTACCAACTCCTTTCTTTGGAATGCGGGCCAGTTTGCTATACCACGAATCAGCGGCTCAGATAGGCAATAGCCTACTCCGCCGCAACCTACTATTACAAACATGCGTTTATAGGTTTAGTTTTAAAGCGTTGTTAGCTTCTACTTGGTTCAAAGCTTCCATGAGAAGATCACCTGTGTATGAGTACGGGCGCGCGTCTGGATCTTCGACTAACGCGAACTGCTCGGCTACCGAGAAAAGGAACGTCGCTATCGGCAGGATCAAATCAAGAGCTTCCAGTTCACCCATGATATCGAGGGCATGATCCACTGCGTTCGACTTTTCTTTAGCGAGTTCTACACTCTCAGCAGATATTTCTTTTAGTTCTGTTTGGATGAAGTTGTCTATCGATTGAACGACTTCCTTTAACTCTTCGATGTCTTTGTAGAGTCCGCTGTTTTTATCTAAGCCGCGTTCAGCGTCGTATAGCTTTTGTCGAATTATGTCCGACGCAACATCACCGATAACAAGAACCTCAGCAGGAGATAGGTTTGCTTTATTAAACGGGAGAGTGTACTCGAGTTTTTTAACTTTTCCGGTTTTGTTGTCAGGACACTCGACCCAGACTCTACCGTTGTATTTTCCTTTAGTGGGGGATTTGGTAATATAGCATCCACTTTTTCCCTCGTGGTAAGAGAAAGTTGAGTCTGTGTCTGCTGTTCGAGTTTTGTTATCTCTGTTTCTTCCTTTTTTGTTTTTTCGGCTTTCGCCTGGATCAGGCCAGCCCATGTACTCTCCGTAGCTGTGATCTTCGTACCCCCAAGATGAGTTGTTGTTGAGGGTTCTGTTGCTTTTGCCGTAGGGCGCACCGCCGCCAAATTGAATCAGTCCGCCACCATATGTCGAATATGTAGAGATTGTGGCGACTGGATCCAGGCCCGCAACCCTTGCGTATTCTTCACAATTCTCTTTCGTACCGAGATATATCTCTGAGTTGGCAATCGCAATCTTGTGCGTTAAACCTGTATTATTGTTGTTATGCTTGACGTGACGTAACCAACCGGTAATCTTCGCGTAATGTGCTTCGGTTAGCGGATCTGAGAAAACGTCATTGTCTTGCAGTTTATATCGCTTGCCGCGCCCAGTAATCGCTTTCTGAGTCAACGTGGCGTCCACTACGGATTTCTCCGACGCTAGAAGCCCTGTGTTGCAGTGGCCGATAGTTAAGTGGATACCTGTAAAGTCTAATTCGTCGCTATCGTCGGTCGAGCTGTGGAACGGCGCCATATCTACGTGGCTATGGATGGTTCCGACGACCTTCAATTCTTTGAACTGAGCATCAGTGGCGCCGCAGATAGGACAGACAGTCCAGTTAGATCCATACACACCGATCGAACATTTGGTGCAGTAGTGCGTATATAGAAGGCTATACTTGACCGTTCCTCCAGTACCGTAATACGTTGCCGGAGAGACTATGATCATGGTATTCTCTTCTGAGAGAGCAATAAATACCATGACTTCGGTGCGCCATTGCGCGGCCACACTCATGAAGTACTTTCGTACCATAAGTCCGTCCAAGAATGGAATCTTCGGCATGTTTGCCATGTTTATATCTGGCACAACCGAAGCGGCTTTAGCAGCTGCCGAAAGCTCTCTGGCTACTGTAAAGTTGGCACCAGGAAATCCGATTGTTTCTTCTATCACAGGTTGTCCGTTATGATTGAACTTCATTTAGCCGCTAGTCTGACTTCTTGTGCTTTGGAGTATGCGTCTAGGATTTTATATTCAGGTACGATGACGAAGCCGCTGTTTTGTGGGATGACGTAGTAGCTGTCCAGGATGCTAGCTGCGTAAAGTCGGCCGTTAGGGTCAAGTTTTTTTTTCATGAACGATAACGAAGTGCATCTGGTACGCTCTAAGCACAGCTCAATCTGCTGTGTGGTAAATTTCTTAGTAGGTTGGACTGCTTCAGTCATTGAATGGAACCAAAAGTTAACGACGGGATGAGAGTAGAGCTATTCCATGTATCCGGTTGCGTATCCTTTAACATGGCCATCAGTTTCTTAAAGCGACCACTGTAGTTAGATTCTTTTTTGATACTATCTAGAATCGCGACTCCGTTCGCTAACTTAAGAAAATTTATCGCACTCAGTTGATGATCAACCAGGTGGTCTGAACCTTTTCCGTATACGACGTAATCCGCCGCCAATTTTGCAAATTGAGTATTAGATAGCTCCTTATTCTTTAGCGTCGGATAGTTACCGAAGCAGATCGAACCGTTTGAGTAGATGTTAGGCATGAAGCTTCGATACAGTGTGTCATTACGAGCCGTAATAGGCACAAGAGCCATGTAGCTACGGCATTGGGCAGTATCTAAATAAATCTCGCCAGATGATCTCATACCCAGTAATATTTTTACAACGTGTGACGGCACGAATATGTCGAAATAGCCGTGCTCAGTATCAAGTTTGACCATCTTCGGCTCTGTCTGAATGATGTACGTACTCGTAGTGCGTACCTGACGGAACAGAATCGTACCCATCGGTAAAATACCGGTATCGATCTCTTCCGACTCGCGCTGCAGATTCTTGACGAACGCTGATAGATCTGCGCCGTCAGCTATAGAAATAGTTTCTTTATAGACGATACTCGCGTCAGGATCCAGGATTAACCGAGTTTTGCTGTTTGCAACTGTGTTATTTGTCATGGTAAATTTTCACTAGGTCGAATGCGGCTTTGATTTTGATGTTGTCAGGTTCAACGCTGGTAAGCCACGCATGCATTCCTTGAAGTTTTTCAAAAGGAATCGGCGCGGTAACCCCATTTTCTAGGTAGAAGCCAGGAGAGCATCTACCGTACATCACGTCTCGAATAGTTCTATGGGCAAGAGTTAGGAACGCTCGTTTAGAACATCTCTTAGCAGAGATTGTGGCTCCGCGCACATTAATACCGCATACACGCTTATCTTGTTTCGGGAGCAGGCGCTTGGTTTTTTCTTTGTTTAGCTTCAGTCCGACTTTTCTAAAGATCGCCCTGACTTTAGTTAAGAATGTGTCAGTGGTAACCACTGAACTGTTAGAACTGAAGACTATGTCGTCTGAGTACCGTGTAACAGTGATTACGCTGCCATATTGCGCACTAAGTTTTAAACAGAATCCGGATAGTTTTCTATCCGTTCGGATCATTAGCATGTTGCTAATAACGGGTGTGCTAGGCGCGCCCTGCAGCAGTAGGATTTTTTCTCCTTCGTTATGCTTAACAGCACACCCGCATACGGCTATAACCACTGGGTCTAAGTTTGCTGTCCCGAGCTTATTTAAATCGATCGAATGAAAGAAATCCTTTAGATCGACTTTAAGCATGTAGGACCGACCCACGTGCCTTTTTGCCATATTAACAACATTTCGCTTCTTTCTGTAGGCCCACGCAATCGCATGACCTAGAGCGTTTATAGGCAGAGTATTCTCAAGTTCTTTTACTATGATTTTCTGCGCAGTTTTTAGATTCGGAGCCGGGTTGTATGTGTGCCGGACCTTTCGTTTGCCGTTTTTCTTTACGGTTATGATCCTGACATATGTGTAGTTATCTAGTGTGGCTTGATATTGCCCACTTAACCAATCCTCTACTGATCGGTCTTCAACAGGCGGTTTTTGTGTCCGTTTGACTGGTTTTGTTTCTGTATCGACTACCATGGATTCGATTGTGTGTTTGTGTATTTCATGAAAATACCAGGCCCACTAGATAACTACCGACGATTAGGCTTTGTTTTGTGCTTTTTGGTAATCCTCAAAGATATCTTTAAGGATGCCAAGCATTGTCGCAAAGGAATCTATGAAGACTTCCCCCGCTGGTTTGCCCTTTAGATAGGCTGAGAGTAAAATTTCTTTCAGCTCCTGTCTTTTCTCGTCCAACGTTTCTATGTGGGTTAAATTTATACCCAAGCTAATACATAACGCATCTAATGTCACTTCGTCAGAAACCTGGTCAATAAATGCCCAGTCGTCAGATGTGACTACCTTTTTCGTAGTTCGGATGGCTCTCGATGCGTCAAGAGCTTCCCTGTTCTGGCTACGATAGGTTGTGGCGCAGGCAACGAGTCCGGCTGCGCCAAGAAACGCAGCTAGGACCCCAGGTCGATCTTTGACGAACGTCTGAATCGATTTAGCGGCCTGCGAAAATAAGCCTTGAAGGCTCGATAACATATAAAATTTGTGATCCCTGCAGCGAGATATAATATCTCGCATCAAATCCTTATGCCACACAAATAGGCAACATTCTCATGACAGACACAGGCAAGACGGTTAGTGAAGATCCGGTAACATACAACCTTCCTCTTAGCGGCCAGAAAACCCTGGCACAAATAAAGGAACAATATAAGTCCGTATTAGAACAGGTAAAGAACAAACAGAACCTCATAGCTGGCGGCTCTGTTTTATGGTCGACGTCGATCATGGGCATTCGAGTTGTGTTTCGATCGCTTCGTCGACAAGAGCGGGAAGCATTCTTGTCTCCTGTTATGACACCAATGGATGTTACCACAGATCTAGACAAGTTTATTAAATCTCAGACACTTAAACTAGCTACCGTAATAACAGAGTTCAACGGTACTCAGTGGAAACTGCCGTCTTTGACGATTGATACTGCTGCCAAATGGTTAGAGGATCCGGCGGTTATGCAGGCTGTAACCTACATAAGATCGTGGGACGAGACGTTGGTCGAACTACTGCTTACTGCGTACGCGGAATTTGACACAGTTCGTAACATCTTATTGGTAGAGGACTTAAAAAACCCTTCGTAACGCCGCTGGCCTTCGACACAGTTAGGGCCTTATTAGCTGGCGGCGTGGATTTAAGGGCGTACGACGAGCTAGAGCAGCGCGTATTTACTGAAATGACCAGAATGGATACGATGCGCGAAGCCGTCGCCACTGTACTTCCATACGTGAAGGCTGACGCCAGAGGGAATCTGATTAAATTCACTCTTCAGCTTGCAGGATTAGTACCTCACGAAGAGGATGATCATGCTATGAAGAAAGTAGAAGAGCAGATGCGGCAGGACCTTGCGAGCCAGTATCACATAACCCCGAGGAAGGGCGTGAGTATACTCGAAGTGAGAAGGACTGCTTCCAATGACTAATTCTTTTTCCTCTATATTGACGGCCTTAGCTGTACGACATGCGTTAAACACCGCCAGAGACGCAGAGTCAGCGGTGAACGTAATCTACCATGTAGATGCTTCTGATAGCCCCAACATCCGTCAGGAAGCTATAGATGCTGTAGCAGCTAGGGAGTCCGCCGGCCTAGATGTTTTGCCTTTAACACAGGTGATTCAACAGGCGTCCGACGGCCTGGATAGTAGCCAGCTAGCGGTTTTTTCCGAGGCATGCGGTCTGGAGCGTGAATTTGACGCACAAACGTTTTCTGTAGTTACGGACTTACCTAAGACGCCCAATTCGTCGCCGCTAACTACAGAGGCCATAAGAGCTGTTCTTCAGGCGGGTCGTGTCGAAGATACAAAACACTTCTTTCAGGAGGACCCTATAACGGTTTTTGATGAAATTGAGCACGTAAAATCTAAGATCTCATCAGTATTCAACTATGTCCGTACTATGCTGGGGAGATAGTATGGCTGGGTTTTTAGATACTATTTTTTCCGGGTCTACAGTACCGATCAATAATCATGTAGAGCAGCCCGAAGAGGAGCCCGTACCGGCGACCATCGACGACAGTATTCTCAGGGAGTATGGGGATCAAGACGACGGAAAATACCTAGTCTTATCTGTTAGAGATGTAAATACTAACAACATCGTATACCTAATTGATCGAATAATCTTAAGTGCCGCCAGTGAGACGTGGACTTTCAGACATACCACTCAAATGAGCTTTTTCGCTCCTCAGGTCTATGCTACAGATAATGTTTATCCACAGTTATTTCAATTTACAGGACATTTGATCTTATCACACGTAGACGCATCCGAGCTTAGTAAATTCCGCGCTGATTTATCGGCCTGGTTATTGCCATCGACTCAGGTATTGAATCGCAGTGTTCCGTTCATTTGCGACATAACGTTTAAAAACTGCTTGAGAAGTGGTTATATAACGCAACTAGATCTGGAAATGGATGCTAATAACCAGAATCAAATAAACATTGCGTTCTCGCTATTCGTTGTGAACGAGGTATATCTATGACAACTCCTTTTTACGAGCAAAGCCCTCTGTACTCCAAAAGTCTGGGGGTTGTAGATGACGAGGCAAGAAGCTATACAGTTCCGTTCGAGAATAGTCGAGCAGTTTTCAAAGTATACCTTATAGAGCAGAGCGGTATATTAAAATCAGACCCACCTCTTAAGGTGTTTAACGAGTTGTTAGTCACGAACATAACCATCCCAGCTCCGGAAAGATACCAAGTAGTAGGCGGCTCAGATGGTAACAAGTTTTACGCATTCGGCGTCGAACACAAGACGCTACAGATAACTGGCGTCATAGGAGACGCAAATTTAGAGGGACCAATAAATCCGTCTGAATGGTCTGGTAGATCTAACAGAGCTCTCCTAGACTTCGTTAAGCAGCACGCAAGTGTGGGCGCCTGCGCCAAGAACAGGACTATCGTGGAGCTGAGCTTAGCCACTCAAATTTACTACGGAGCAGTCACCAACCTATCGATGAGCTACAACGCGTTGAATGCGAACGCAATACAGGTTGGTATGTCGTTTTATGTTAGCCGAGAGTTGGTATCAGCCGCTCCTACCACGGATGAATCATGATTTCTAACATTTCTCAGTCAGAGTGGAAGATTTTTATAGACGGAGTCGAGATTCCTTGGCAAAGTTTTTCAATTATCAGTTCATTAGACGCTGAAACGCGCGCGCAGATACACATCGAGCCGCATAGATTGCTGACACAGGTTAGACCGGACTGCCTCGTACATATATTTCGACGCGACCCGTTCGCTTTGGACACTGATAGAGACACGTTGTCTCAATACGAGCTCGTGCTCGAGTGTGCTACAGTCGGCATGACCTATCAAAAGACAGATAATACGCGTTATGTAACCATCGATTGTGCCGGGTTGTTAACGTACATGTCCAGGACTCTGGCGTTCATGACGGGTCTCGGACTGATTCCGTTTACGTCCGAGGTTTCTGGATCTAGCTCGATTTTTATTCCGCAAATTACAGAGCTGTCAATTGTCAACACTTCACAAATTGCTGATAGCGTAGCCAACAATACTGAGTCGACTGGGTTTACACAGAGAGTCTTGGACGCAATGAAGCAGTTGGCAGATAAAAGCCCAATATTCGCGCAGATGGCTCAGCGTAGCCGCCTATTTGATAAGTTCTCAACTATGCCAGATGATCTGGTGGAGACGTTTTTTAGTAATCTCATTATCTTAAGGGTTCTGATGGGTAAAGCTGAGACAGTGTTAACTCAGCAGAGTACGTTATTGGACGTATTCTTACATTTCTTAAGTTACGGAATGTGCCATCTAGTCAGCCCATTATTGCCAAAGATTAACAAAAGCCAACGAAACGATTTCTGTGTTGTTCCGGAGCTGTTTTATCATCTCCCGCCAGCATGTAACATAGTGCTGCCGCACATGATAGATACGCTATCAGTCACCAGAGATTTTCAATCAGAGGCCACAAGAGCGTTCATTCGAGATCCATTCATAAATGTATATCACGTCGCGCCAGCGTCTATACGGAAAGATCAGCCGGCCACAAGCAATCCTAACGTAAAAGACTATACAAAGTTTCAAGATTCGGAGCTGGAAAAAGGTATAGTGCCGAGTATAGGTACAAGTGATTTTGCTTATTTTTCTGCAAGCGCACTTGTTCAGCAGTTTAGCTCGTCAAATTGGGCGCAAACAGCAGTGATCGAAGAGGCTTACGGATCTGAACAAGGGCAGTTGTATGGGGCTGTAATGCAGAATGCTGCCGACTCAGTTTTATCGCTCGCTAAGTATGACCGACAAGCGAGCGTACGGTTAATTGGATCGCATTTGATGTTACCCGGGTTTCCTGTGCTAATATGTGACTCAGAGATGAGCTATTTTGCTAGGCTGGATACCGTATCTATATCTGTTACAGCATTCGCTGGTCAATCAACCGGATTAGGTTTATCTAAAGTTAGGCCGGTACCGAACATTTCTGCAAAGCAATACTATCAAATTAAGAGCGATTTGAAGAAGATCGAGGATAGTGCGATAATAGCAATCGCAGATTTTAAACCGAAAGCAGAGGACATCAATGACAGGGCTGATGCTGCTGCTCTAATAGCTATTTCAGAGGTCGTCGTGGGTATATCGGATTTTAAAGATCGAGTTACTGATACGAGTAAAACACCTGTATTCAAAGCACCTCAAGAGGCCAGGGATTTTACTAGGAACGTAAAAGGTGATTTAGAAGGTCTTAGGTCTGTGCTCAGAGAGTCCGTATCCAGCTTTAACTTGTTTGAACAGGAACTCTCTGAAAAAGAACTTGAAGTGCTCAATGATATGAGCACGCTTATTGAGGGAACGTCGTCCGGTACCTCACAGAAACCGTTTGTCACTGAGCAGGGAAAGAAAATCGAACAGCTCGTCTTTCAAATAGGACAACTTTCGAGCAGTGCCCCGCCTCCGGGTTTATCAATATTCGAGCGTATATCTTTAGGTATATCTAACACTATCGAAGCGGGAATAATCGTCGTCGATAAACCTAATATAAATATAAAACTCGTCGATGATAAGTTGATAAAGGTTCTTGATCTTTCTATAGAGGTTCTTTCAACACTTAACATTTTATGGAAGATTGCTGTTGGGTCTAATAAAAGAGAGAGAATAGAGACCGCGTCTGTACCTCTAGTCGGAGTGATAAACTCTTTGAGCGATCTAGAAGACAAATACGACATACCGCTCGTCCCAGCTATGGCGGCCGGAACTTACGGGGACTTAAAGACTTACGAAAATACTCTTATAAGTCTTTTTGATGTAAAGCGCATATACCCTGACGTTAACATCAAGCTAAATAACCTGTTAGACAAGTTTCCGATAGTAAAGAAGAAGCTTGAATTTTACTACTCTTATTTGGAGGGTCTGAGGGCCTTAAACAATATCTACCCGATTATTGAGAAAGGTTCGTCGTTATGGGAGACGTGGCTAGACTCTAAAGCCGACGTTGCTCGGCAAGCGCACATAACACTATACAAGCGAAGTGGCCAGTCCTTAACCGACTTTGTAAAGAAAAACGATCTAAACATCCAAACCGTAAATTCATCTTCTCCGATCCCAGCGCAGTTCATTGTTCTCGAAGTTAGTCCTCAAGTTCAATCTACCATCAGAAACGTAGATGGTATAGATTTGGTGTGGGACGACTCAATATTTACTAAATTAGTCGCGCTAACTAAAGAAACACCTCAGGAGCTTTTAGTCGGACTTGTCTTTGACGCGGAAGAGAAAAAACAGAACGATTTAATAAAAAGCAGACGTAAATCTGTTACGAACCCGTTCTTAACGTCGCTAGTGCGGCAGGCATTTTGGATACAATATGCTATAGCTGTAACAGGCAGTAGAGGTCGAGATGGAACATAAAGATGATTTGTGGCTCATAGAGCAAACCAAGAAAGGCGATCACGTTGCGATGAATCATCTGATCGAGCGGCACATGCCTACTATAAATCAGCAGGTTAATAGGTTTGCGAAAGCCCCGCTACCAAAGGCCGCTATCCTCGGCGAAGGTATAAGGTTAGCTACACTAGCGGCTAAGCGGTACGACCCGACAAAAGGTGCAGCGTTCGCTACACATTTGACCGATCAACTCAGGTCTTTGAATAGATACGTTGAAAGCAATAAGCGTATCGATAGGTTACCTGAGAATAAATACCAACGTGTAGGTAAGTTAAAAGCAGCTAAGAGTCTACTAAGACTACAACTCGGTCGTGACCCAACGTCTTACGAGCTAGCGGACTATGTGGGCTGGCCCATTGACCACGTTATAGATATAGATCGGGCCCTTACACAGAGAAACTTGGCCGCATCGGCTATTAATGACGAGTCTCAGAAACAAGAGCAGATAGATGCGCGGCTAAAAGAAACTATCGAGATGAAATACTACTCGTGGCCAGCCGAAAAGCAGCTAGTATTCGACTATCTGTTTGGTCAACACGGTAAACCGAAAGTAGATATTAATGCGATCGTTAGACTATCAGGACTGTCACAATCTAAGGTGTACAGAATTAAGGATACGATAGCTTCTGATCTTGTCGGCCTATGACTTATAGACTAGTCTACGAAGTAGTTGATGTAAAAAAGAAGGAGGAGTGGCCTTCCCGCTGGCTCGCCTCTCCTCCCGGTACTCTGTGCCTTATGGATGGTGCGTGGGGTACTCAGTACGGGTTGCTACATATAGTTGAGGGTATATGGATACCGTTACGACCTGAGCAAATATTCGCCGGTGAGCTTATCCCCTGGCCCGATAAGAACGCGGTCATCGCTGGATTACGACTGAATGGTGTAGTAGTCCAATTGGTGCTTAAAACAGATCCTCTAGAAGACTTGATGGCTCCTTATTCGGCTCAGTAGTTTTACTGCGCAACCAGGCCGGGTCGGTCATTCTTAACATAGACTCAAGTAACTCTACTTGTCGTTGCGCATCCTGTTCCCAGTCTATAGCTTCTTTGCTAAGGGGCCTGTTTTCGCCTGTAATCGATTTGCCGAGGAGGAGCTCTGATAGGGCTAACCGCCCATTGTACTCTCCGTAGAACGGCGTGTACGTTGGTCCTATAAGGATCTGATCTTTGTTCAGTGCCGCAATAAGCAACTTACGCGCCGACGGCCTGAGAATACCCAAAAGTTCATTCCAAGTTCGAACACACTCCTCTCTGCCAAGTAATCTGAGAATCTTGGACAGGTAACAAAATTGGCAGTAACGGTTGCTGCCACCAAGAGTTCCGTTGCTTTTAGCGCTCACCGCACCTTCTCGAATTTTGCATTCCCTACATTTTTCTGTTGACATGCTAGTACTATTTAGGTATAATTGACGCGTATGAGTAAGATATCCGTTGAAGCTAAAGTCCTAGAACAAACCATTCGGGACGAAATCGAGGGCCTGCTAAAAGGCGCGCAAGAAGACGTAGCTGTTACAGTCAATCAAATCACATCGCGGCTTGTTGCTGCGGTCGCTTTAGGGCGAGAAGATTTGAGAGATGAGTTATTGGCGCAACTGAAGGTTCTTGCCGCGCATAACAAAGTCAAAGCCAGTAAAGCTGGATGGACTGTAATTAGTTCTGTTGTAAGCACACTATTCCGCATCCTAATTCTTTTGCCAAAATGAACCGCCTGTTTGTCACCACACTGTTAACCTCACTCGCCCTAGTAAGCTGTCTTTCTACGCCCGGTACCGTTCCTGCGCCTGATCTGAAGGATACGATTGTAATCGTCGCTGAACGTCACGATAAGTACGTAGTAGAAAAGCTAGATGGTCAAGCAGAGACCGACGCTCTGAATGAAAGCGCGTACATGGTGCAGCTATTCTCGGCTGCCAAACAAGTAAACGCTTCCGCAGCTAAAGCGGCCGTTACACCTGTGTTCGCGCGCCACGATACGTTCGTTCTTGGAGATGAATCTCTAACTGTCGCTGAAGTAGACATTTACTTACAATCTACACAGCTTGTCATGGCCACAATCGACGAAGCTTTGAATGTAAATATTCCGTTGCAGTAATGAGTTGAACTAAAAATTTGATTGTTGTGCAGAAGAGCCGGCTAAAAACCGGCTCTTCTCTTTTTCCGTCCCGCCAATACCTACCAACCTTACGCCGATCAGATACTAAGACGCAAATGTCTCGTTCATGTCGATCATGTCTGTGTCACCAACCCAGCGAAAATTAGATTTATCTCTAAGAAATTCTTCACGCTCCTCCAAGGTAGCGAGCTGTTTCAAGTGGGCGATTTCATCTTTCGTGAGAAAGTATCGCGTACTGATAACATACTGCATCGTCTTGTGAACCGTATACCCGTGGTACTTGATCGTTTCGTTTTTCATGCTGCTTTTTATCTTTTCGGTTATGAGTTATTTAGTTCGCGGACTCTTTTTGTAGTTCCCTGTCGTTCAGTTTGTTGAGGCAGGCGTGAATGGCGCTATCGCTCATGACTAGGGAGCAATCCGTTCCCGACAAGATTGGGTAGAGGCCCTCAAGTTTTACAGATTCGGTTCCATCCAGATTGAACAATTCGACAGTTACGACGGTAACGGTGCCGAAATACCCGAGGCCGCCAAGAAACCAGAGAAACGCTTTTTGGTTTATTTCGTCCTCGATGGTTTTTAATAAATCTACCAATTTGTCCGCGGTAACTTGGGCCTCTGGACACGCCGCGATCTCCGTATCAGAAATGCTGAATAGGCTATAGCCGCGCCGCCCGCCTACCTCTTCCTGCTTAACGGCTATGTAGATCGTCATCGTCGGGATGTAATCGTCCCCGCTCGATTTCCAAGCTTCACTCACTTCGTTGAAATCCATGGTATTTTTTGGTTAGGTGTTGTAGATGTGTCTTTTGAGATTTTTCGTGCGACAGTAACAGCTCTATAACAACATTTTTAGTGTTTTCCTCCTTTTCCTTTTCCGTTCCGGTAGGCATACCCATATCCATTCCCATCCCCGTACCAATACCCATGTCCACACCCGCTTCCATTCCAATAGCCAGATCCGCTTCCACAACCATTTCCAACTCCATACTCGTCGCCAGTTCCGAAGTTGTTAATCTTCATTGTTTTCTTCCTCTTCCGGTTCCATTCCAAGAATCAGCCCCGGATCCATAGCCATTTCTATTCCAATTCCTGAACAAACCACCACGCCCGTCTCCGTACCCATTTCCATACTCATACCCGTACTCATACATGTCGCCAGTTCCGTATTCACTAATCTTCAATGTTTTCTTCCTTTTCCATCTCCTGTTTGACTCTTAGTTTGTATCCCGTATCCACACCCAGTCTTATGCCCATACCCACACCAATACTGGTATCCATAGCCATATCCATTCCCGTTTCCGTCCCAACATCCGTGTCCAGATCCATCTCCAGACCCATACCAGTCGCCACTTCCGCAGTCATTAATCTTCAATGTTTTCCTCCTTTTCCTCCTCCGTTCCCATTCCAGTAGACATACCCGGATCCGTAGCCGCCCCCATTCCCGTTTTTATATCCATCACCGCACCCCCACCCGTATCCACATCCATAGCCGCATCCATCTCCGTTTCTAAACCATCCCCCATCTCCGCGGTAGTCAATCTTCAATGTTTTACTCCTTTTCCGTTTCCATTCCAGTTATATTGCCCGAACCCATACTTACCTCCACGACCGCTCCCGTGCCCTTTCCCAGACCCATCGCCATCCGCGTACCCACGACCATCTCCAGCCCCATACCAATCGCCAATTCCGTAAGCATGAATCTTCAATGTTTTACTCCTTTTCCATTTCCTTCGTGCTTCTTAGACCCGAGCCCAAAACCATATCCACTTCCAATTTTATTCCAATCTTTGACCCCATCCCCGAATCCACATCCTTTCCCGCCCCAACCACCAGACCACAGCCCGTTTCCGTACCCACTCCCGTACTCATACATGTCGCCAGTTCCGTAGTCATCAATCTTCAATGTTTTTCTCCTCTACCTTTTCCAGTCCAGATGCAAGGCCAACGCCCATACCCGGCCCCGTTTTTACCCTCACGCCAATTCCCGGATCCAGTCCCATGCCAATTGCATAACCCGCTCCCACAACCACCTCCAAATACATACCCGTCGCCAGTTCCGAAGTCAATAATTTTCAATGTTTTCCTCCTTTTCCATTTCCTTCGTGCCTCTTATACCCCATCCCAGAACCATATCCACCTCCAATCTTATTCCAATCTTTGACCCCATCCCCGAATCCACATCCTTTCCCGAACCAAAACATGCCTTGCCCATCCCCAGATAAATTTCCGAGCCCGCGCCCGAGCTCATCTCCAAAGCCACGCCAGGAGCCGTTTCCGAGGTCATTAATATTCAATGTTTTACTCCTTCTCCATCTCCAGTCCAGTAGCCATCTCCGTACCCAAAGGCATTGTTGCGTCTATACCCACGCCCGTTCGCGTCCCCGTATACCACCCCCCAGCCAATTCCAGTTTTATACCAGCCACCACTTCCATATCCATTAATCTTCAATGTTTTCCTCCTTTTCCGTTTCCATTCCAGTTGTGTGGCCCGCGCCCAAAACCACCCCCGTACTCCGCCCCATTCCAGAATCCATCCCCGTACCCATGACTGGACCAACCACCGGACCAACGCCCATACCCGTACCCGTTTCCATACGGAGACCCGTCGCCAAATCCGCATTCGTCGATCTTCAATGTTTTCCTCCTTTTCCGGTGTCTTTATAACTTCCTGTACCAGATCCTAGCCCGGATCCACACCCAGCCTTATGCCCAAACACGCGCCAATGGACATTCTTATACCCGTCCCCATTCGCATGAGCATCCCCGAATCCACATCCGTATCCGCGCCAAGCACCAGACCAATACCCGTATCCATGCCCGTTTCCATGCGCATATCCATACCAGTTACCATTTCCGCAGTCACGAATCTTCAATGTTTTCCTCCTTTTCCGTTTCCATTCCAGTTGTGTGGCCCGCGCC
>CAZCPY010000001.1:94690-189901 GCA_964499865.1 uncultured Rhodobacterales bacterium
CATAACCATACCCGCCTCCAACCCTAACCCAATCTCTAGCCCCATTCCAGAACCCATCCCCGTACCCACGCTCGTACCAACTAACAGAACAATACCAGTTTCTACCTCCGCAGTCACGAATCTTCAATGTTTTTCTCCGTTTCCATTTCCGTTGTACCCATCTGAGGGTCCGTACCCGCATCCATCTCCAAATTTAATCCACAACGCATCTCCAAATCCGACATCATTTGCGTTGGTATCTGGCCTTTGAATTTTGTCGCTGTTAATTTCCACTGGCGCGCCCGCTTCATGTATATTCAATAGAATCCGGATACAAATCATCCAACCTATCAAGACACATTTGAGTTCTACTCATGTGTCGCCAGACAGCTTCTCTTAAAAAATCTAACGACTTGCGCTCGCCATGACCCAAGCTTTCTTGCTGCTCTGTAAGTTGGTCTATGGTTCTTTCTATATTCTTTAAGTCGGTTAAAAATTCGCCGTAAGCGGCTCTGATGTTAAGGTCTTCTTGTTTGTTCGACATGTTTATTAGTGGTGTAAGTACGGTGGATACATCTCTTATGCCGCACGCGCCCACTATTTTTCCATAGCGCCGGCCCACATAACATATACACTAACCGCAAATGCGATATACACCAGCTGTAGCACTATACCCTACTCTACTGGTAATAGTAGTAGTAGCAGTAGTACTAGTAGCAGCCGCCGGCCCAAATATCCATAGATTTATATTGACAGAAGGCAATAAATTTGCTATAAATATAGCCCGTTACTACAGATACAGTAATCGTTCCTATACCTTAACTCAACCACTTAATCACTTAGAACGTTACTACCTGTAGTATACAACCAACCCTTAAGAATACAGCTTATAAAATCCAGTGAAGACAGTTGATCCGTTAGTTTCTTTAATAACCGATAAGATCGTTAATGTTGTCTGCCCCGCCAGCGACCTAATCCCTCCAGTAGTTAATCGTAGCTTACCTATAGGCGAGCGGCCCACAGTAATAACAGTGAATGGTGGAATACGCGCATGTGAACAAGCAGACATAGCCTTCGTAAGTAATCCGGATAGCTTTAAGTTGTCTAAGCAATTCCTCAATACGCAATTGATTACGGTTACGGGCCCGCGCGTCTTATCCAGAATAACGGCTAATAGTAATCGCCCTTATACAGATGACGAGCTTAGACAGTTGATAAGCACATCTATTGACTACCTAGATCTGACCGGCAAGCAGACAATCTCTTCTCAAGATGATTCGTTGGTGCTAGTCCTTAGGCTGCTTAAGAAATACGGGCCCGCCGAAGTTCGTCTATATGGCGTAGAGTATAGTGCTACCAGCCCTAATCTGGCGAGCCATTTCTTTAGCTTCTCTCCAAAAGGCTACGTGTGTCAGAGCTGCTATAAGGTGGCGGCCAAACCGTACATGTATGAAGGCACATTGCATACGTGCCCCGCGTGCCACGTTATAGGTAAGATGAGTTTCTTCTCTTTTCGAGGCGGCGGCCACCTGACCACAGAAAAACTGGCGTCATTAAAAGATGCACTTAGTACCAAGACTAAGTACTTCAGGTATAGTGGAAAGCCGTCTAAGCTGGATAAGTTGTTCAAGAGAGTAAATGTTTGATACGAGCCGCTCCTACCACTCATGATACCCATTACTAATACAGTAAGAGACGACAGCACTTTCGGCGGTCTGTCGGACCTAGTGATCGCGCGCCGAAACGTTAAAATGGCTGAAAGATATGAAACCGTAATCATAGAAGGCATCTCTCTTACAGACCGGCAGCTCGAACAGATAATTAATATGTTCGATGATACTCTGGCGCCGCATAGGCAGCTGACTGCGCGCGCCTCCAAATACTACGAGTATTTCACAAAAGGCAAAACTGGGCTAGGTATAGTCACGTTCTATACGCACCAGGATAACAAGGCGCACATAGGTACACTGCACATGACTGGGCTGCCTATGCGCCTAAGAACTAAGTTGATCAGCCAGATGGCGGAGGTTTCTCCTCCTAAGATTAGTCGCGGTATTCCATCTAACAAGTGAGCACTAATGGATGAGCAATTTGAATCTTTTATAAACGAGGATAACGAGCGGCCAATAAGAAAACCTTTTCCGGTCGCGCTGATCTTGAATCCTTACATTCGGCGGCCCGCCACTCTCCGTATACTACATCCTCAGCCGCCGAATGTAGAGTATATGTATAGAGTGCTGATCAGAACCATGGACGAGGCCGGTGAGTTTAGATACTCTGACGTAGTCGATAAGCGTACGCTGATAAGAGAGAGCGAGCCGGGCCCTAAAAAGACATCGCGCACAGAGCAATATGTACTGCTGTTTTCAGAAGGTGCGGAGTTCGAGCTAGAGAGGTATCTGCGTTATTTGGATACAACCAGGCTGGTCAATAAGAATGGAGAACCGCCAGTTCTATGTGTTGGTCGACAGCGCACGTTCGAGGCGATTAATGATGTGTATACTCATGCTCCTTGGCATAAGCCGCTGTTAAAGAATACGAAGATTCACTTTGTGTCAAGCAGCGAGAGCTTAGATAACTTCTTGTGGGTCTCGCAGATGCCTGTTACAACTAAGGCGACGCCGGCAGGTAGAGCATTAGATCAACCTCCTATGTTCTTTTACTAACCATGATAGATCCCTCCGCGCACACACCCGCAGCTGGTAGAAATTACGAGTCTCTTACTGAATATAGCGTGCCTGCTCGAGGTGGCGGGCCTGAGCTAGATATAAGTATGAATTCTCGTCGCGCGCCAGGAACAATCGAACCTACAGAACAAGCAAAGCAATACGTACGAAGAACTAGACGGCGCAATATGGAGTATGAGACGTTCGATCCGTATGCTCCAGGTATAGCCAAGACTAGTTCTTATCACCAAGCTCTATTTAAAGCACTAAAACACCACTATGCAAATCATAATCAACCCTGACCAACATTACCGAAGTACGGAAAGCACTATTCAGATGCTTCTAGATAAGGTCGCCCGACTAGAGGCGCGGCTCGAAGAGCTGGAGAAGCAACCATGGACCAATACGACTCGGACCGCGCCGACGCCCGTATTAAATCCTCTCTATCCCACGTATCCTCTGTATCCGATTGGTGTCCGAACAGATGACGGTGTACTATCCGTAACTTTCACCGGCTCGGTACCACCCGTATATGGCGCCGGCTCTCCGTTCAGTATCCCTTGATATAAACGTGCACATATAAAGATATGACAGTAGCGAAACATGTTGGGCGCCGGACGGCCCAAAGAAAGCGTATCCCGGCCTATGTACAGTTGCCTAAGTTTTTAAGTAAGACGGAGATTGATGAGATTGAAAGTCGAAAGCTAGCTAACCCGTCTTTGGATTGGAATGTGATTGTGAAGCAGGTTATTAAAGAAGGGCACAGACAGTAGTTAAGTAAAAAAACAGGAATAGCAGCTCAGATGCTATTCCTGTTTCGTTCATTTCAGAAGCAACGCGGTCTGGAGAACTCGTAGTTAGTTGCCGGTCGGTCTAAATCTCGAAGGGTGTGTGCGATCATTTTACTACATCGAACCACCTTTTTTGGTTATCAAGAATTCCAAGCCACGCTTCAAGCCAAAGCCCGGCACCCCCGATACCGCGTATTGCTCGAAGGATGTCGCGCCTGGTGGCCTGTTCTGTACATTGGTGGCACTTTCTGCACAGCAGGAGAATGTTCCCTGGTCTATTCGAGCCGGACTCGCAGAGGGCGACGATGTGCGCGCGTTCGAGAGGCCTATTAAACCCACAGAGGAAGCAGCACCCTTTGATTTCTTCGGCAGAATCAAACCGCTCCCAGCGAAGCAGCCTTCTTTGCCAATAAGTGACCACAGCTTTCGGACTGGGCATCCCGCATCGCTTAGCGGCGGCTAGTTCACGTTTTCTCATCGCAACGTGATGTTTGGTTTAGACTGTTTTCGTTGTAGACACCATCAAAACAAGAGACGAGTCCCGACCGCCATACCAGCAAGTGACAAACCAACTCCCATCCAAAAAACATGAAGCCAGTTGATTCCTTTTTCTTTAGCTCCGCAGTGTTTAAAACCCAACACAAACGCGTATACGGAACAGAGCCCGAAAAGGGAGGACGCTGAAGTCAGAATTAGATTCAGTGCTTGTGTATCCATCAGCTAGTGTGTGGTTTGATTGTGATAGAAGTAAAAAACAGACCCACCGAAGTGAGTCTGTTTTTCTTTTATCACTGCTTCCAACCGCTTAGGTTGGGGTCCGCTTCGACTCCGGCCACGAGTGCGCGGAGCGCCGGGTCGTTGCGCAGCACCGATCCGTTTTGGACTCGGTAGAGATCGAAGATCCGACTGTGGTACAGGCAGACCTTTTCTACCATCGCCATTTGTAGATTTTTTTTGCCGTCCGAGCAGAGCTCGGTGATGTCCCCGTACTGCCTATCGATGGTGTAACCCATCGACAAGTAGTGGGTACCCACTAGCCATGTCGGCCCGGCGGTCCAAGACCGTCTGTTCTCGAAATTGTTGTCTGCGAGAACGCAGAGACCCAGGTATGTCCCCTGCGTGGCCAGCCGGTAGAGCTCCGGCCCTAGCAGGTCTTTGACAGTCTCCTGCAGTGAACTCATACGGGTACCTCCTAGTACCTGTAGTTCTGTTGCAGTCCTTGCAACGAGGGAGTAGGTAGAATTACCCACTCATTTACTTATGCCATAAATGAGGGTATTTTTTATTAAAAAAAGACAGACTCACTTTGGTGGGTCTGTCTTTCCTTCAGCACTGGTTCCGGCCGCGCTTGAGTCGCCGAAGCGTTGTGCTGAGCCGCTGGATCGCCTCGTTATACGGGACGTTCAGCGTACGAGACAGGTCGATGACGCACCACTCCTCCTCAGTCGGAGCGGGGGCGGTACCGCACGAGGGGCAGATCCATTTGGTCCCGTTCCAGTACCTTCCCCCGTCGGCGATCGCCTGCAAGCGATTGTCTGCCCGAACATGTCGGCAAACACACTCGCTGCCGTCCGCATGCGGATCGGCGTATTCCTCCTTGAGCTCGCGCTCCGATACGTACGGACCGAGCCGGTGACACCACGGGCATCGCAGTTGTGCCATGGATTAGTACCTCCTAGTACTTGTATCCGTATCGCAATCCTTGCGACGAGGGAATAGGTAGAATTACCCACTCATTTACTTATGCCATAAATCAGGCTATTTTTTTATCGGCGGTACTGCAGAGAGCGGTTCAGCGTAAAAAAAAGGAAACAGGTTAAATTACCTGCTTCCTTTTGGCGTCAGCGTCGCAGATACTCTACATCTCTGTGAACGAGTAGCGCCCGGGCAGCCTCCAGACTGAGGCCCACGAACTCTTCATTGACGAACGATAGCTCGTCGCTGAAGAACGAGCCCAAATGGTGCTCGCTTTTGTCCGTGAGAACCACACGAATTTCGTGCGGTTCTTGAGCCGCTTGCACACGTACTTCGCATATTTTCGGCGAAGTACGTTCCTCCCACCCGCGCCAGCTTCCGGCCCCGCGGTAGATCTCACGGAAGTAGTCGGAGGATACCCGATGAGTGGTCCCGTCGTGGTACTCGTATTCTATCCACAGAAAGCCTTCTGTGAATGAATCTAAGTCTACGACTCGTACGAGTTCTTTGGTCCCGTCCCACTCCACGACGTCACAGACCATCCCTTTTACTCGATGCATGTCTATTACCCCTCCTAGGGCTAGTACATGGTTTGGTGGTCGGCACCAATACCGAAGTAGGTAGAATTACCCACTCATTTACTTATGCCATAAAATGGCCAAAAATTTCTCTATCGGAATAGCTTCGGGTCTCTACCGTAGAATAGGAGTGACTTGCTTATCTATCCGTAATGGCTGTTATAACTTCTAGTAATGAAATGGGCGCGCACGTAGACTGTGGCGGCGCCGTAGAGCAGTTCATAGTTCTCGCCAAGCTACAGGTAGATCTCGCACTTTCTGAATTTGGCGTCACATCAGATAAATTGCTCTCCACGTTTGGCGCGTCATCAGAATCATCAGGAAATGTATTTGAATCTGTCCTACAGACAGCTGAGGAAGCACTCAAACAAGAGTTCAATGGTGATCCGGCAGCCAGCTCAGTCGCTCAGTCTAGCTTATCGGCGCCGCTCAAAGCGTTTCCGTTTAGCGGTCTAGTAGGTGATGGCTATGGCGCGCTAGACCCTCTTCTGGAAATAGGTGATGCTACTATCACGTCTCTCTCGGCTGCGTTTAATGGTAAGCCGGTAACCAAGTTCGTAGGGTACGAGCCCGGCCAGAATAGCCAATTCTTCAACAAATCTTCTGTAGGTGTAGGGTGTGCGGATAATCAATACGCGGCCACTGTAGCGGGAGTCGTCAAAGGCGTTACAGGAACTATAAAAGTCGTGACGGGCGAGGTCGCTAAAGCACAGGCTTTCGGCGCGTCCATACTAAAGGGCGAGAAGTACACAATGGACGCGTTGGTCCGGTATATGGCCGGGCTTTTAGACGGTGCTTATAGCACTGAGATTGTCTTCCTCGAGTTGATGAATGACCAGATCAAGAAAATGAATAAGGTCATGGAGGGGATTAAGGAAGACGACCTGAAACTCAAGCATAAAGATGTGGTACGAGCGGCTAGACTCACACTTACGAATGCTAGATTTGCATTCAATAGAGTGTTCAATAAGCTTGAGGCTGCGCAGGGTTTCGACTCCCTGACGTATGACGCTGGCCGTGCACTAATTGCTGAAGCTGAGGACATACTTCAGGGCGCGCCAGGCTTCGCATTTCAGTTTTCGCTGAAGCCGATAGAGCTGTTAGTGCACCTGCAAGGGTTGATAGCTATTCGGACGGCCTGGATAAAAGCACAAAGACAGAGAGAAGAGATCAAAAGAGGACTGTTTGAGTTTGAAACAGGGTTAGATCTGAAGCCGGACAACCTGTTGGCACCTATGTTTGCTCTCATACGGTGCCGCCTAGAGTATTTGATCTCTGATATGTCAGCCACGCTGCAGAAGAACGACCTACTTCTGTACTATGCAAGGGAGCGCGCCTGGCGCGTCGCGTTGCGCGTCCTCAGAGAGACTGTTCGCGCCCTAGAGAGCGTGTTCGATATAGGCGGCAAGGTGTATAAGCCGCTGTTTCAGTTGAGTTTTGACCTTATAAAGGGTCTAAGAACAGCAAAAAACCTGCTCGTGCAGGCTAAACCTCTAGACCAGCGCATCAAAGACTATATCGACAACGTGTACAAGCTCCTACGAAAGCAAACATTCCGCGCACCTAACGTAATTGTTCGTGGCGAGTCGATCATACAGTTTTCGGAGATACGTATAAACGAACTAAAGTCTAACAAAGAGCTTATTGAGAAGTATCTTGGCTCGAATTTTACTGAAATATTATCGGCAATAGCGGCTGTCAATCAATGGACTGAGTTTCTGACCGGTTCTGATATTCCTGGCGTCGTGAATATGGTGCGTTCTGGCCGATTCGGCGAGATTTTTAGTGACTCACCGGTGTTTTATGTAGCCAGGAACCTGAGAAATCTGTTCGATAACACGAGCGAGTGCCTCGTGGCACCAACGGATCCTACCAACTTAGCGCTACAGAGGAAACTTCAGATTCAGTTCATAGACGATGTATCTGAGCGCGCCTACCTCTCGGCACTTAAGAATCCGGATATAGCAGAATCTCGTCGAAATCAATATCGTAGGCGATTAGCTGCAAGACGGAACGAGATTGGACAGGTCTACAAGTCTACGGCGCCGAGTATAGACTTCAATTCGCCGATAGACGCCTCATTGCTTGGAGAAGTACTGTCTCTATCTAATCTCGATATCACCGACTTCCTTGACGGGCTTACACAAGTTGATCCGAATCAGGCCGGAGCTTACGGCACGCCTTCTCCAGAGGATTCATTTGATCTTGATCAAATCGATGCGACAGCTGTGCCTGAGATAACAACTAACGCGCTAGCAACAGGCGAGAAGCCCGTTTGGTGGGTCAGTGGCATTAATTTTCCATTGACGTTTGTGACTACAACGGCCGTACAACTTCCTAAGCTTCGTATAGCCGCTACAGAATACCAGCGACAACAGCTGATTAAGCTGCTAGGTATACCTTCGGGCGCCGACGAATCGGACTTCCTTAACAAAGACCAACTGCAGGCACTTAATAATCTCGCGACCAGTCTAGTAAAATTCTAATATGGCAACCATCGGCGGAAAAACAATCATTCTAAACTCTACAGTTGAGACGTTCTTCACAGGAACTAATAAGGTAGTCATGCGCGCCGTGGATGCGTATGATAACGTATATACGGCTAGTATCTCTCCGAATTTATCAAACAGCAGCTCGTATGTCGTAGAAAAAGCCGGTAGCCAAATGGCTACTGTGAGAACTCACAATGTTCTGTTCGGAACTACGATCACCACTCCGGCCAAGCTTCTAGATCGTTTCTTCGCCGTTCACGCGTTCTGGACATTCATCGCTGGGCGTCCAGTTCTCGAGCTGGCGTTAAATATCCACAACAGTGCAATAGACCCGGCGCAGATAGATGAGGTACAGGCTGCGGGCCAGGCAGTGCTAATCAATCGCTCGACTATGGCTGATCTGTACTTCAAGCGCGTCGAGATCGTGCTTGAAGGCACCACGATGAATAGAGTCCTAACGATTCCGGAATACCTGGATAATGGGGTTACAAACGTTTTAGGTAATAACGTATGGACTATGTGGCGCGAAGAGCCGGGCGGCACACCGTATAGGATCGTAGGTACTCAATCTGACCTAACTGCGCCGGTCGGAACTCTCCATTCACTGCACCAAAATGCAGAGCGGCAGCATAGAGCGGTGTTATATGTCGTTGGCGGCAATAATTTACAAGAAGCCCAATGTCTAGCGCGCCTAGAGGGTTTTGGAGTCGCGCGCGCCAGCGTAAACGAACAACTAGAGCCGACATGGTCCTGGCAAAACCAAAACTGCGCAGGCTACGAAGTTCAACGGCACCTTGTACCATCTCCAGAGTCTGTAGCTAATATAGCATCGACTATCGAAGGCCTTCAGTATACGACGTTTTTCAATGGATTATCTAACGGTACCCGAATTAATCCGACAGCGGGCGGCCTGTCTGTAGATGATGAATCCACGTTAGGTTATAGGTTAGGTATATTTCATCCGGTCGGATTCATATACGGAGGTTCAACTGGCGGTAATGGTATCTTTCAGACGTTCGGATCTGAGATAACGGCCTGTAACTCAACTAAAGGCATACTGTGGGCCATGATGAGAGACCGCTGTGCGAACGATCGAAGTAGTGACGGCATGTATACATATACTGGCGAGCCGCTATCACTCGAGGCGTTAGAGAATCCAGGCGCCGTAGCCGACAAATTCAAATTCCTAAACGCCGCTGGCTACGGCCAAGTATGGAATGGCTTCCGCCCGCTGCGTCAGGGTTTGTTCAACCACTTTGACTGGAACAGCTCTCGCATCGGCGATCTTGACGAACCGTTCGGACACGCATTCGCACTTGCTGGCGCTAGTGGCCAATACCACAGTATTCCGTCTGATAAGATTCCATACTATGTGAACGCGCCGGCCCGCTTGCTGAGCTGCGCATCGGTGCCTCCTAACGTGGATCTGGACGTCCCCGCTAATAAGATAGGCGCGACCGGTGATCCGGACATCAACGATATAACGCCTATTTTGAATGTTTACAGCTCGCAATGGGGTAATAGCTCTGGCGGCGGCGCCAAGATCAGTACGTACGTCTGGTCACACATTACGCGTAGAGTGTTTAGCTTGCGCCCGCTCGTTTACCTACTAAACGATCCGATGGCCAAGCTTAAGATATTGGCCTTAGCGCAACAAGAGCGTATATATCTACCTGATAAGGCTGTCAACTACAAGGGCGCGCCGGCGACGACTCGTAACAAAGCCGACAAAGAGTCTACGTTTGTTAGAGCGTTCAGGATAATGCAAGCTAGCCCAGTGTCTCGCAATAGGGGTTTCGATATTGGGCGAGCAGAGGGCTGGTGGCTGCATCTGGTATCCGAGGGCTTATATCTATCGCCGCCGAGCTCGCCCGCTAGAGCTGCCCTAAAGGAAGCGCTAGACCGCGCGCTTGAAGTGTGCGCACTGATTCAGATGCCTAACGGATTCTTCCAGGGTCGATATAGTCCTCAAATCGGCGGTTATGCTCAAACTACGTATGGGTGCCGCGCCGCTCAGATTATGGAGCACGGCATATTCACGAACGGCCTGTTAAGTGCTTACAAGGCAGCTTACGCTGGCCAGGAAGCGCCTGGAAATATTGCTGAGACCGCGCGTAACGTAACGAAACTAGCGGCAGAGATGATTTGGAAGTATGCGTGGGCATTTAAGAACGCAGACAATACTCAGTTTGTCGCTAATGATAACGGAAGCGAGTCCGGCCGCAGACCGATGGGCGGCCCTTTCACTAATTTCCCAGTATCACCTTACTACAGGTTACAAGGAAACGCCTTTACAAATCCAGTTACTACTCCTGCTAACAAATACACGTTCACGAGCCAGGTGGAGATTCCTCCGCCGGCTCTCGAAGGTAATCTGTGGGGCTACGGTATACCCAGGTCTAACACAGCGGCTGTCACTCAGTTCACGCTACCGTTCATTCCGCAAATACTGCGACCCTATCAAGATACCGGTAACAGCAATAGAGTAGGCTTGGAAGTTGTATTTTCTGCGCCTGGAGACTTTACTAATTCGAACTTGCCGTTCTTCTTGCAGCCGAACGTGCAAAACTATACGGGCCTCTCTATAACGAACACGTATACTGGTAACAAGTCTTGGATAAACTTGTTCTCGTCTGTTGTTGCCGGGCGGCCTATGACGTACGTTAATAATTCGAAAGTGTTTAGCGGCGGGTCGACTACCTTTACCTATAGGTACAGACCCTGGGATGTCACGACGGCGCCCGCGTATAACGCCTCAACCATGGCTGATCTAGTGTTTGGTTTTGATTTCGACAATACGGCGCAACTGTACGCGACTCCGTTGGCACTATATTCGGGTGTTCCTGCGTCTGAGTTCTCTGATCCAGAGTCTAGCTGGCCTTATCCGTTGTCTTCCTGGCAGGATCCGTATCCTTTACAGAACAAGCCGTCATTTCCCAAGAACTTCTCTGTGGGCTCGCTCGCTAATCTAGCGGCGTGCGGGTATAAAGTCGCACCAAAGAATTTCACGCAAGGTTCGTTCCAGCTAGAGCTTGATAACTTCCATATCATGATAGTTCTGGTAGAGGCTGCGAGAGCTATTCCCACGGCTGATCAACCGGCCTTGTTGCGCGCCATCAGAGCTATGATTCGTAACGACGCGAATAACTTCGAAGCTTCACTGGACAGTCTTATTAAGAGCGCCATTTCTAGTGCTGGTGGTAAATACCATATAGCGCAGTTGGCGCCAGCGGCCGCCTGGATTGAAGCTGCCCCGAACTTATTCGCTGGTCTATGACGTAAAAAAAAAAGAGAGCCGCGTTTCGGCGGCTCTCTCTATTCATTCAAACTGCGTAGTCATCGTACGGCAGTTTACTCGACGAGCTCGGCACAGCTCTCAGTGTGAAAGGCGCATACGTAGCAAGATACGTGCCGTCGTCTTGCATTTTGAAGTCTCCAGGGCTGATGTCGAACGCCATTTGAACGTTGGCCCCGGCCGGAACGATTTTGGTCGTATCGGCGGCGTCAGCGTCATCGTCATCAGCATTTCTACGGTATCGAGTGAAGTTGGTGACGACGAATCCATGCGTAAGGAGTTCTTCCTTTGTCGTCGACTCCGCCGTGATACCGTATACGTAGACCCCGTTGTAGCGACATTTGCTGGGATTTCCTTCGAGGCTATTCGGAGAAATCACCAATCCTCTGACCAGGGAGATCGACGATTCGAACAACAACCCAAATTCCGCGTATTCGCGTTGAATGTTGAGAACGCTCAGAGCGTCCTTAACAGTGGCGCGCGGGTTGAAGTCGAGCTCGTCGATTAGCGTCATGATTGAGTCGTAACCGGTACCGGTCAGCTCAGCCACGATGTCGTCGAATTCCTCCTTCGTGATCGACCGTTTGAGATTGTCGGTCACGATCTGCAGCAGCTCCTTACCAGACAGGCCACCGTACGAGAAATGGTATCTGGCGCGATCAGGCCGTCCGAAAAACTCGCTTCGGATCTTTTCCTTACTGTTCGCCAGAATGACGTATAGGTTCCCGCCGCCAATAGAGCCGTCAAGGATCGACAACAGCGGCACCTGATCGTCTTCGTCGTAGTGCTTCTCGAATTCATCGAAACACACCACCACCGGCGAGGTCAGGTTGTTGAGGAACGTCTGCAAAGCGCTACCACTGATGGTCGTCGTGATATGCAGGACGGAAATTCCCGCTTTGATCATCCGATCAGCGACGATGTTGGCGGTCATCGTCTTTCCGCTTCCTCGCAGGCCGGTCAGCAGAACACCCATTTGCTTGTTCGGCCGACGCACATAGGCATCGACGATCCTGTCAGCGATTTGCTGCGCGTTTCCGTACAGTTTTGTCGGAATCGCAGCCGGGTTGTTGATCGGGCGGAGGCACACGTTCCCGTCACCGTCGATCATGACTTTGTAGTGTCCGACCGGCAGATTCGGATTCAGGCTGCTGAAGTTGTGGGCGTAGATGTTCCCACCGCTGTTCGAGAAGAGCGCGTTCATGTTTGGTTCGGGGACGGAGGTAGAGAACTGTGTCTCAGTCTGAATTTAGGTTTTGTAGTACGTTGCGCATGGCGGCCCGCTGCAGGTCAGGGCCTTGGCGTCTTGGTCATCAGAAGCTGGATTTCTTTTCCATCCGACAGTATGGTGCAGCTGAACCCGACGAAATCTGGGAACCAGAGCACTCCTACCTCTATGGTCGGTATTGCTTCGTCATATTCAGGCAACTCGTAAAGACAGATACGAGGAGGTCTGTCCGCAGCGAGTGAGTCGCCATCTCTGTGGACGTAATCTATCATTGCGCAGAGCCTGTGGTGTTTCGAGCTAGCCACCTCTAAGGTGAACAGGGCGATGTGCTCTGTACAGTGCTCCGCGTGCGCGTACACCGTTGGTTTGACGTGTTGTGTATCACCCTCCACTCTGATGAGCCGGTATGTTAGCCCTTTTATTGTTTTTGTTTCCATTTTTGCTAGGTTTTCAGACTCTGTATGGCGGGCCTGTCGTTTAGTCGACAGAACTCCAGGTATTCGAATTCCGGCTCGCCGAGTTCATACAGATTACCGTATGCATTCAAGGCGAACCGAGTATCGATACCGACGCGGATGATTGGTCCGGTATACAGAACGTGCGCCTCCTTTCCAGCCGCATACGCGTGGCCACAGAGGAGAATATCTCCCCTGTTACTCGCGTCTTCGATCGGAACGTACTCGCCGTCCTCACTAACCAGACTCCAGTTTTCCATCAGTTTCATGTGACTTAAAGTGGCACCATTCACTTATGCCACAACTGCGCGAGGTTTTTTTCGTTACAGGGAGCTCAGCGGCACAGTAAACGTAACCGGAGCGAATCGACGAACTAAGGCCAGTTGAACTGGCGGCCAAGGCTTCTTGCGTGAGCGTCCACGGGCCGGTGCGAATGAGTGGTCTGTCGCGCTGTGTCTACCAGCACTGACACGCCAACCCGTAAAATCCGGGAAAGAGATAGTGACCTCGTTCGACGGTTCCCTCCCATCTTCGGAGTAAAACCAATTTTCGAAGGTGGCCATGGCGCGCTGACGTTCGATCGGGAGATGGTTGTCTGCGTTCATGTGAGTACTATCCAGATTCAGGGTGTAGCCGTGTTCGGAGAGATCTTCTAGGTGAAGATACACGAGGTTGTCTGTGATGTGCTCCGGAAGAGCAACTGCGTAAGAACTGATGATGTTCTCATGCCCATGTACTTCGAAAAGTACATACTTTCGCGATCCGATTGTGATTTCTCTCATGGTGTGGCGTAACTCAGACAGGATCAAGAAGGCGGTCGCATTCTTTAATCGCGTTGTCGAGCAGTTCGAGGATGTCTTCTTGAGTGACGCCAGGTTTATCGTTGTACCGCGCGAGGCCGTCTGAATTGCCAGCAGGCATCACGTTTCGGAGAGCTTGCGCGGCTGCGCCTACTTTGGCCACAGAAAAGTCCGTATCATCCATTTGCTCACACAGAGCCCACACAAGGCAGACAGATCCAGCATCGTTTTTTGCTTTGCCTTTACTCCAGTCGTTCGGATTCTGCAGCCTTTCCCGCGTTTTTTGTAATACGCTTAGTGCGAGTGCAGCAGTTGACACGCTCATGGCGGTCCGGTTATCGTTGGGTTGAACCACGCCGGTTGTTCTCTGATCGTCCATTTTGCGAAAGAGTGTTTGTAGCGGTTGTAGTAGTTTCGGTACGCAGTTACAACGGACGGATCCTTACAATCGTCCGGCATAGCCTGCACGAATGGTACATAATTAGGGGTTAACGGAATATTTTCCGGCGTATACCACAAGAATTGTCGCAGCTCCTGACACTTGTGAAGCTTACCGTATCGAAATGTGTACTCTTCTAGCAGGTGACGGAACAACGTAAACGTCCACTCATACGTGAATGTATTTTGCCTGACCCACACACTGCACGGGTGGTTTATGTGACTCACCTTGTACAAGGCGTTGTTCCGCTCAGGCATCCTAAGCTGGTACGGTCGCACTATGGTCCCGCCGGCGCCGTCATCAACTTCTACGGGCCGCCCGTCGAGCACTCGATGCGCTGTAGATAGCAGCTGCGCCGTTTCAAGTACCATCTTTACGACGTGCTTGTCACAATGCATCTTGGCCGCCTCTATGGGGTCATAGGCCAATACAAAGATGTTCATTCGTCGCGCAGCTCGTGCCTTAGGTTTGTGTCTTCTACCATGTATAGGCCGTCCGTAACAGTAACTACGAACGGGCCTCGAAGCCTGGGATGATACATATCCTGGCACGCGGCGTTAATTCGCATCGGCGATTGGCCGCTGTCTGTGACGACTCCGCCAGATGCTCCTCGTGACTCATGTATATGTCCGCAGACGTGAAGCCGAAAGTTCACGTCTTTCAGCCTCTCTGCCAAGTACGGGCAGCCCACACGAGGTGATGCGATATCCACGACATCATGCACGCCAAATGCAGGACAGTGCGTTACAACGATGTCCACCGTATCTGGTATCTGGTCCCAGTATTGCTTGATTTCTGGTCCGTGAACATTGAAGGCCCAGCCGTGAAAGTACGGTTGAAATGAAGACCCAAAAATTTTCAATCCGGCCACATCCGCCAATCCTTGAATCAAGATGTGCGTATTCCTGAATAATCTATGCGCCTGGTCCGGTTTTCTTTGAAATAACCAGTCGTGATTACCTGGAATAAACACTTTGTGCTCGAACTCTTGCTTATTCCACCACTGAGCAAATTGGTTGGTCTGATCTTCTGTGCCGTAAGGAGTCGCGTCTCCTGCATGAATTAGCACATCTCCGGAAAGGTCACCTAATTGTTTGTGGTAGCCATGAGTGTCGCTGATTAGCACTATCTTCATATATGTAAAGTAGATGAAAGCACCATAAGGCGCACCTTATAGTGCGCCTTATGGTTACCGATCAGTTCAGACCACTCTCGGTACGGCCGACCGTATCCCAGCTGAAGGTCTCAGTATGCCCGCCAGTCTGTTGTGTGGCGTGAGCCATGGGCGCGGCCCGAACCTGCGAGGGATCCAGGTCATTCAGGCGCTTCAGTTCGTTCTGAACGCTACGCAGGGTGTCCTGTACCTGCGCCAGCTCGGAGGCGAACTGGGTACGCCGACGGTTCAACCGCTCTTGCACATTGCTAGCGCGCTCGCGGCCCTCCGCTTCGGTTTCGAAATGCGCGAATGTGGCCGTAAAGCCATCGAGCTGTGTCATGACAGCATTACGCTCTTTCATGACGTTTCCAATCGACTTGGCGTAGTACAACAGGTTAGACGGTAGAACGACCGTTGACATTCTAACGCCGGGGCGCGGGTCAAGATTACGTTCGTTGATCTCCGTCGTCACAATGTCGTTTTGGTTGATGAAACCCGCCGGAGCAAATTGGAAGCTTGTTTGGTTCTGCATAATAGTTGAATTCAATTGTGTTTGTTGAGACTACCGGAATAAAGAAATCTATTCCAGGTAGAGTTGTTTCTATCATCTTGTAAAGATAGAAGAAGTAAGGGCTACCCGGCATTGCGTCGGGTAGCCCTTGGTTTGTCAGAGGCGTTCTTCTTTGGGGGTACCCCAGTAGAAGATCCACCTGAGCGGGCGACTCAGTGCCCGCCAGTAGCGTCGAAGAACCGCCTTGAACGACGGCACGCTCTTCTTGCCGTTAGCGGCTTTTCGCTCCGCGGCGGTGGCCAGGTAAATGACTGCCAGCCGCTCATCGAATGAGACTCCGAAGTCTTTTGGCAGTACCCGCCAGCCGGTCAACAAGTTACCACCGTGCGGGCTGTCGAGAAGGTAGCAGTCCTCGTTGTCGTACCAGGCCAGCGTGCGCCCTGTCTCTTCGGACGCCCACTGAGCGGCGTCACGGACATTTCGGAAGAAGCGGGTCTTTTCACCCACCTCGACCTTGACGTCGAGTGCCCTTGCGAATCCCAGGATCGTCCTGGCATCCTCTGTCTTGCTGCCGAACTCTGTGATCTTGTCCAAACCACGTTCGGCCAGCCGGATCCAGTCTGTCTTTCCAGCCATCTCTAATCTCCTGTAGAGTTGTAGTAAGTCCAGTTACTACTCTGTGACCAGTAAAGCACCAGTCATATACTTATGCCACATTTTAGCCCTTTTTTCGCCGCGTATCAGCAGAGTAAAGAGCAGAATAGCCAAATCAGGAACTTACCGATCATGAATAACCAGATAAGTGTGAGAATGACTATCACTGACGTGGCTATACGATCGTATGTTCTGGGTTCTAAATTCAAGAGGTTATTGGGGAAGTCCGATAAGTTCGGAGACTATGGGATCGATCAGTCGTTGAACCAGTTCCGCGTACGCCCTAATTTCGTACTGCGCGTCCGGCTTAAGTCGTTGATGAAGGAAATGAAGCGCGCCTTGCAACGATACGGTCCAGTAAGCTTCGCTGTAGAGATTCTGCGGCAGCATGATGCGCGCGATCTCTTTTGCGATGCCAGCTTTAAGTCGGTCGTGGTACGCCGTCACCGCGTTTCGACACTCGATAAGCATACTTGCCCGCGCAGCCTCATGGTCAAAATCTTCTGGAAGCGCTGACGACGCCTGCTTATTTCCGTGCCCGCTATTCGTGCGCATTTTGTTCGGAACATAGAATTCAGGTTCCTTGAATTCGACGTAGCGACCAGATATTTCATTCCAACTGCAGCCTTTGTCGGTGTCATACATGTGTTCAACGACGTCGACGTGCACAGGTACAGTTTGATCTGCTATCTCGAGCGTCATCCAAGTCGAGCCTACTTGGTACTTCATCCACTGCCTGAAAACAAACAGGGGCGCCTTAATGTGGAAGGTCACATACGAGTGTCTGAACGGAGAGGTGTGCCCAGCGTCCCACAAGAACGAAAGAAGCTTTTTGTCTTTTTCGTCCAGTTCCTCTTTGCGTTTGTTATATGAGATACGCGCTGCGTTGACGGTTTTCAACAGGGCGTTCTCTTGCATAGAATCAATCAAAGCGACGAAGCCTATGCCGTCTTCAGTCGTTAGTCTTTTCAGTTCGTTAGTCCCCATATTCTTATAAAATTTGGTTCCGTTTTTCCGATGTCGCGACAGAGTTGCT
The DNA here is from genome assembly GCA_964499865.1 of uncultured Rhodobacterales bacterium. Taxonomy (GTDB): domain Bacteria; phylum Pseudomonadota; class Alphaproteobacteria; order Rhodobacterales; family Rhodobacteraceae; genus JANOGU01. The sequence goes on from CAZCPY010000001.1 coordinate 112,466, forward strand.
TGTAACGAGCCGCGTCGTGTACGAGCGCTTCGTTGTAATAGTTAAATAGTGCAGCCATTAGTCCTGAATAGGCATCTTTCGAGAAGGGACCAGGGTAGTTCTTAATACATTCGTAGAGTTCCTTTCTATTGGAAGCGCCCGTAACGTATTGCAGGAAATCGAAGTCCTCTTTTTTGAGTAGACCCACTTTCTCGTCGCTCGTCCCTACAGTTCTATACGCCGATAAGGCCTTTATCAGCCCGCGCGATTTATCCACTCCGGCCACTATCGCTCGGCACAGAATCACGACCTTCTGGTAGTACCAGTGTTGTTTCATAGCCCAGTCCGAATTCTTTAAGCAGCCTACTCTTCACGAGTAGATTAGGAATCTGAGTGTTAGAATTTCTGAGTATAGACCAGCCAAGTTCTTGCAGCACGTGTGTTACTGCACCGCTGCGACAGAGTCCTTGGCTGCAGTGTGTGTACATGTTGCTATCGAAGTTGGTACGAATCACTTCTGCCATTTTTTCGGCATCCAGTTTAGTGAAACTACCGTCTAGAGCCTCATCATTAAGGTCGAAGAACCTGAATCGATAGATGTTCTTAAACACACTGCGCGCCACTTCGGACGGGATGACTTCAGGACTGTCCGGGTCGCAGATAGAGATTAAGATCCCTTTCGGAATATCCATAAGGGCACGAGTCTGCCCTTGTTTCTGATCCTCGACCACTCCCCTCGGGAAGTTTGCAGTCCATTTGGGGTTCATGTTTTGACCAATTTGTTACGCAGTGAGCTGATCCGCTACTCGTCGCCTTGTTATCGGGATTTAAACGCGGTTTCATTTTCAAAAGGAGGAAGTGTTGTTTTATTTCTCCTATCGAATTCTGCCACAGAACGACGCATTTTTGCTATGGTGGGTACACGTTCATCAGTAAGCCATACAAGATGTTCGCTATGCATGCCGTGATCTTTATGCATAAAGAACATCCGTTGACACGGATAACCAGCCGCCGCCAGTTGCGCCTGCGCGTACGTGTTACCTGATTCTGTTGTACCGTTGATGAACCACTGGTGATAGTTTTGCACGCCTGACGCACTCTGATGGAAGTGGCCAATGTGCATGTAATCGAACGGCTCTGGGATAGAGTCTATGTAGCCGTGTAGCTTCCTAGATACGCCATAGAACGGGATACCTGCGAAACCGCCCCGAATCGTGTCACCGTGCAGTAAGAAGTTACCCCACTCCCAGACGTAATCTATAGCGTAGAAGTTTTCCGAGATACGGAAGTTCAGCCTGGCGCGCTCCTGCGGAGTTAGCGAAGACTCTAACATCAGCTTAGTTACGTGGTACGATACGTTATCCCAGTTCGTCTCCGGGCTCGCGCCGCTGTACTTAGACCCGCTTCTTCCGTGGTTACCTGGTACAGTTACTACCGTTACTTTAGGTACGATGGCCAACATTTTGGCGATCAGCGTAGACATGATCTTCGGAGCCGCTTCAACAGCCTGTTTGAAGAGACTCATTTCAATTTCGTGCGGTTGATGCGGAAAGATAGTTTCCCCCTCAACCATATCGCCGATAATATAGATTCTCAGATCGTTGATAACGAACCCGGCACGCTGCACCTTAATTAACTGTGTCGCCTTGTCGGCGAACAGTTCCGTTATCCGCTTATGTGCTACAGCAGCGTTATACGTAGCTGTGGCTTTACCGATTTGCGCGTCTGACAAGACGAGTACGGCCACTAGCTCGTCTAGTTTGCGTTTGTCCGTCGTTGGGGCGGCCGATATTTTCATCGGCGCGTGCCCGTCCCACACTTCTCGCACTCGGTCTAGAATTAACTCCGTAGATACCTGCTGGCCTATCAGCGCCTTTGATAGTCTGGAGTTTTCTTTTTCCAGGAACGCCATTCGAGCCACGAGATTTCCGGTAGGGGGAAGATCTACGTCGGCGAAGTTGGTTTGAATGAATTTCTCTGCTTGCGTTTGTTTCTTTTTCGTCATGATTTAAACAGACATTTATATGTCTAGACAGCGAGCCTATTGGCGCGGTAAAACCGAGCTGGCTCCGTAATCTGCGGTAGAGGTCTGGAATAGATATCTCGGTTCCTTGAGTATCAAAATGCCGCGCCTCTAACCGACGCTTGGCGTATTCTCGTATCACTTCCTGTATATCTTGTGTTTGATTACAAGTTTGGCAGGTAGAAATCTGAGTCACCTTAAGCGATTTATGCGTATTAGTCATCTGCGGTCTTGTTAATAACATACACTAACTACGGAGCTAACGCTCCTACCGAAAGGATTCAGTATGTCAGAATCTTGGATTAACTACATCGATATGATGAAAGACACGAAAGCCGTAACCACTACGGTCGGCTTTATTGGAGAAATTCCTTATATATTCGTGCGCGCGGGCGCAGGTAATAAGGAAATTCAAGATGTGCACTTGTTCCAAGAGTGGGGTAATCCTTCGGACTATGAGCACGAGAGACTATCTACAGATACTTGAGGGTTGATGGGTCGTGGAAGTTGTCAAACACCATATATGCGGCGTAGCATTTAGCTACCGCTATCCCCCACAATTTGTCGTGGCGTTGTAACGCTTCGATTCGTTCTCGCGCTCTTTTACTCTTCCTAGATAACCTATCCTGCTCTAGAAATACCAAAGCGTGCGCCCACTCATGCAGTAGGCACTCCTTAAGCATTTCCGGATCTTGATCGTAGCATATCTCGATTAGAAAACATCTCCCTGGTAACCCATAACTTCGTTTGGGTATCCAGCTACACCGCGCAAGGGCGTCTTTCGGCATCCTCTGTGGCGGTAAAAGACGGACGTATGTTTTTCTCGGTGGCGGGACATGCTCTTGAAGGAACTTTTGTAGGTCCTTAACGGTTTTGTAATGACCGTCTCGAACATGTCGCCGAAGACTCATTTGAAGTGTTCGGTAACGGCGATTAAGATTTGTTGGAGTGAACTGTTTTCCGGCCGGCCCGCTAGGAAATCTAGCAGCTCGGTGCGACTGATCAATCGATCGTCGCTCTCAGAAACAGTAGCAAGGATTTGATCTTCTAGAACGAACGCCATTTCGTTCTTAGATTCTCTTTCGATGCGTTGCGGCAGCGGATGCCCAGGAGAGTTAGGTCCAACTAGGACTACTTGCCCAGGTTTGAGCGTGGGCTGTATGAGGTTTCCTTCGTAATCGTACCGGCCAGGCCCTACAGACACAACACGCGCCATGTACGCGTCATTATCTTCCCTCGCACTAGGTAACAAGATACCTCTAGCGGTCTTGTCCTGTTTAGGGAATTTCTCAATCAGAATGCGGTCAGAAGCCGCTTGAATCTTTATGCTAGTCATAAGCTATTTTCCTTTCTTTATGGGACACCACATCACTCACGACAACCCCGTAGTTCAAGGTCTGGCGAGGATATTTTTCTTCGTCTTATCTAAGGCGGAAACAGGAAAAATACTCGAATGGGTCGGAAAGAATGTGATGATCAGTTGCGGCCCACAGTCGTATTGGTGGTGGCGCCCCGGCCAGGCTCGTGTAGAGATTTTAGCTATCTCCAGATCTTTGCCTGATGGAAGTCTAAACGACTTCGGTGGGCTGCCGCCAGACATCTCTAGTGGTAGGAGTGACTTATACCACAGCGCCCGCCAGTTGTCAATAGACTGGAACATAGCAGCCAAGGCTATAGGCCTAGATTATTTCGATCTGTACTCCTCAGCGACACACGAGGAGGTCGTCGAGGCCATTCGCCTGGCCGCTATGTCTCATAATCAGGACTTAATTAAGTCCGTCAGGTCAGCCGCCTTGTAGTCTGGCCCTTTGATAGTCTTGCCAGCCGCATTCTTGACCGGTTTTCCGTCAACGAGCTTACTAAACTGCGAGTCCATGACTCGTTGGAAGGCTGTTTCAGCATCCCATCCGTGAAGGGCGGCGGCTCCTTTCACGGTAACCTCCACATCCGCTATCTCTCTGAGCGTGTTTACTGCGTCGCCGCTAAGGTAGCTGATCAGGAACTCTGTGAACTCCTCGAGCGCCAGGCTCGCCTGTAGCTGCATCGCGTCAGGCACGTCCCACTCCGGTTGTTGCAACAGTTCACACACAGTAGTTTTTACTTGCCCAAGTATGACGTTAACTACTTCATGTAACATTACAGCTTTACCGGTTCTCGGTGCATCTACTTGTCCAATCATCGGTGTGAAAAGAAACGGGCCCGCAAACGGCTCTGTTCCAACAGGTTGCTGGAATGCTCGTTTCATGTCTTCTATTCTTTGTTGATTATTCATTTTGTGTGTGTGTGGTTTGTATGCCTCAATACGGCCTCATCTCGTCGCGTATTTGATCATCCATTAGGGGTGTTGGTATGTGCTTTCAGTATTTGCGTAAAATTATCGACATCAATATGAGGTAAATACCTCATCATTGTTCTTATGCCGTAATTAGGTGTGGTTTTTGTAGTAAAGTACCCAGCCTTGTTAATACAGGACTGGATACTTTTCAATGTTGCTCTGAGAGACCGTTCCCAAGACTACACCCTCCTCCGAATCCATATGTCATCCTGTGCCAGGTTCCAGTCCCGTGACCATTTCCACGCCAATTTCTATGTCCACTCCCGTAGCCATTCCCGTCCACGGCTCCGTACGCAGGCCGGGTTCCATATCCATAATCGTTAGTCTTCAATGTTTTATTCCTCTGCCAATTCCGTTTCCTTTGTAACCGCCATACCCGTCCCCGCACCAATCTTCGCCCATAGAACGTATACGCCCCCCACATCCATCCCCGAACCCACGCTCATACCAACCACCAAACCAATGCCCGTTCCCGTACCCGTCTCCAACTCCATACTCGTCGCCAGTTCCGAAATTATTAATCTTCAATGTCTTACTCCTCCTTTTCCTCTTCCAGTCCAGTAGTGAGGTCCGCACCCATATCCGTACCCGTAACCATCTCCAAACCCATACCCAAACAAACTCCAATGTCCATTCCCGTACCCGCGCCCACCCCCGTACACAACCATATATCTATTTCCGTTTGTAAACCAGCCACCACTTCCGGTGTCACGAATATTCAATGTTTCACTCCTTTTCCATTTCCCTTGTAATTCTCGTTTCCGCGCCCGTATCCGCCTCCACACCCAGACCAACCCCCATACCCACACCCATTTCCGTTCATATACCCGTGTCCGTCCCCCCGCGTTGATCCATATACGTGCCCGTTCCAGCACCCAGTCTTAAGCCACTCTGCACTTTCTTCCTTATTATTAATAATCAATGTTTCTCTCCTTTTCCGTTTCCAGTCCAGGTGCAAGGCCAACGCCCATACCCTGCTCCATTCCCATCCCGTCTATCGATCCCGCACCCACGCCCGTACACACGCCCGTATCCACGCCCAGTTCCTATTATAAGTCCGGTTCCATATCCATAATCGTTAGTCTTCAATGTTTTATTCCTCTGCCAATTCCGTAGTAACCTTCGGGACCGTTTCCAGATCCGTTTCCATTTCCGCACCCATACTTGTCTCCATCCCCGCGCTCGTACAAACCACCAAACCAATCCCCATTCCCGAACCCACGTCCATATCCACACCAGTTTCCACTTCCGTTGTTATTGATCTTCAATGTTTTCTTCCTCTGCCTCTTCCGTAGAAAGTTCCGGTGCCGGCCCCGTATCCAATCCCGTGCCCGTATCCAAACAAACTCCAATGTCCAGAACCGCATCCGTCTCCAATCTTGACCCATTCCCAGTCCGTAAATCTGGCGCCACTTCCATTGTCATTAATCTTCAATGTTTTCTTCCTTTTCCATTTCCATTCCAGTTGTATTGCCCGTGCCCAAAACCACCCCCGTGCCCATTCCAGAATCCATATCCTTTCCCGCCACAGCCACCAGACCCGTATCCTCTCCCGGATAAATTTCCGACCCCATGCCAGAGTCCACATGCACTCCGGTTTCCAGTTCCGTAGTCATGAATATTCAATGTTTTCTTCCTCTACCGTTTCCGATTTCGCTATGATTTATATACCCATGCCTACGCCCATTTCCATATACGTATTTATCTCCAAAGTGGTGTCCATATCCAGTTCCATTCCCATACTTATACCATTTCCCATTTCCAAACCCATTTCCGTAGCCATTCTTAGCACCGTCGCCACTTCCGTATTTGTTAATTTTCATTGTTTCCTTCCCTTTCCATTCCCGTCGTGCGAGCCTGACCCGAGCCCATATGCTCGACTTTTAGATCGATTATTTTTACAGGCGCGCCGCTTACGACCGCCTCCATATCCTTGGCCTGTTCGAGAAAACTTGGTGTCGTAGTTTATTTTCATCCGAGTGTTTTGTAATGAATAAAGAATAGAGTAGCGCTCCCGATTTTACTCGGGAGCGCGAATCTCACAGCCGCTTTGCCGCGCGCACAACAAGGCACATAGCCTTGAGGCGCCGGCGGCGCGCCTTCGCAGACGGTACAGATTGGAACCCGTACCCGCTGCGAAGCTGCAGATGCAGCGGCCGCACATACTGCATCAAAGTCGCCCGGTTCTTCACCGTGCGATTCTCCAATGCAACCATGACCGCCTCGAGGATGGTCATGGCGTACAGCCGCTGGTGCGGCTTGGTACGTCTGCTGACTTTCGCAGCCCTGCTAAGAGCTGCGACGACCCACGCCGGATCAAGCGGCGCGGTCTTCAAGCGCTCGAGCGCTTCTGTGTATAGCATTAGACCTCCAGGGTCTATTAGCGTGTACTGACAGGAGTTCGCCTGTCTCGTTTGCGGAACCGGTTCCGCTTAGTTAGCCGAAGATGCGTCGACTCACAGTCTTCGGAGCAAGCAATACCCGCTTTCGAGCAGTCGAACTCGATAGCAGGTTTAGCGACAGGTTTCTGTCACATAACTTATGCCACAAATCACCCGGTATTTTCCTATCACGGATCGTCGATTTGGGGCTAGCTCGTTCCCACATAGTTACGGCTGCTATTCCGAAGCGAACAAGATGTCGGCGGGGCGCGCCCATTCAACGTCTGCGCGCATAGTCCATATCGTGAGTCTGCCTATTTCGTAGATCCGTATTGCGGAGATTTTTAATAGGTATCGAGAATACTTTCTCGGCATGATTGCTGGTGATTTCCACTTATCAGTAGATGAATTAAACCAGCGCTTATCGTCTTGCTCAGCTTCATACAGTACTTTAATACCGTCTTTTCCGTTCTTGTCAGTCCAGTTTACAGGCAAGAATGCTTCACGCACCTACAAGTAAGAACCGACTTGCCTGAACGGTGTAACTACTTGTTCGAGTGGCTTTTGTTTAGGCTCTAGCAGTAATTCGTTCACCAGTTCAATATCTTTTGGCGTGAATACTCTACGTTTCGAGCCGTCAGAGTTGCTGGTTACTTTAGACCAGTCCACTACTTTAGATTTATTGACGTGTTTGCCGTTTTTCAAGAAGCCAATGTCGACATCGTCTAGTGTCAAGGGTTTAGCTGACACACGCTGTGCACGACGAGCCGCCTCGTTCACGCGAACTTGGTCAAGGCTGAACGCGCGCTCAACACTTAGTAACCCCGGCAAATCGACCATCTCCGTGGCGTCACCCGCGCATGCGTTTTGAATAGCAGCCCATGCGTCCGCAAGCTCAGATGATGATTTTATCTGAGACATAGCCGGCTTAGCTTCAGTTACATACCAATCTGTGATATCTTTGGTCGCTTTGTAATAGGCGTCAGCCAGTACCTTGAGTTTTTTAAGATCCATGTACAGTTGTGCTTAGTCAGATGATTTGCGCGTCGGCGTCATGTAGCCGTGTAAGCTTCGTCATTCAAGGCTGTCTCGAACCGTATTGCGTTTCGTTTAGGTTCGTATCCATAATTGACGAGTACGTAATTCTGTATGGCAAGTTCTTCCGTCGCCCGCGCTACAAGCCCGAGTTTGTTCATTTCTGAGTGAAAATACTCCCAATACTCTTTAAGAATATCTTGCTCAGACATTAGACATATCTGTGCGGAGCCAGGCGTCTGATCGAAAGTTGGGATTATGTAGTACCGAGTACTATCTAGAGCTGAAGTCGTCAAACGCGGTTCCTCGCTGGTTCTCACGGAATACGTTTATGTTGTCATCGTAACGTGTTCCGTAGTGAAGGATAAGCAATGTTTTGATCTTGTCTGCTGTGAGAGGCCGGGTTGTATAAACGTGTGTTAAATCGCGGCCGTTTTTTGTGATAATGTATCGACGGTAATCAACAAACGCCATACTGGTCTCCTGTTCTGTAAAGAATATCGCCTCCGCTACTAAAGCCCTGAATTATAGGGAAGTACGTATCGAACTCTTTCTGTCCGAAAGCTACGTACGGCGCGATATTGCTTCCGTCGCGCCCTCTTACATACATATTCTCATGCCTGGCCAGGTACTCCTTATAGAACTGCTCATCGAGCTGGCCTACCGGTTTACTATTTGCGTCGTAGGTTCTTATTTTGGTGAACACGCCCGTTGAGTCAATATTACGAGCAATCGCAAATGCTGGAATAATGATGTTGTGTACAGCGATTAGTTGTTGCTTAGTACTTGATTCGGAGAGTTTCAAGTAGGCGATCATTTCGTAATATGCGTGCGTGAAGTCGTTATCACCGAATATATAGAAATCGAATTCTCTATTTAGATTCATGTTATGTAAACGTAATGAATAGACCTGCCCGGCTCTACCGGGCAGGTCTTTGAGTCATTGCAATTTCAATCGCGTCACGTCAGAGGCGCTGAGAGTTGTCAATTTCTCAACGACTCTTTCCGGGCGGCCCGAACCGTCGTGAAGGTAGGCGACGCTTCTGACGCTCACGGTGTGCCGAGCCACTCGATACCACTTACCGTCGATACGTTTGTATTCGACGCCATTGTGAATCACGGACTTGTCAACAGCTTCCGAGTGTCGTTTCCGCCATTCGATTTTTTCACGCCTGCTTTCTCGCTGGCGATTCCGAAGGACTCCGAACTCGTCAACATACAACCCGTAAGTAGCATACTTGAGGTGGTGCGCGCTATGGGACACGCTGTTTTTGATGTGCCCCATAATGTGCTCTTGACCCCAACTCGTCGCGAGATTTTTTGCGTCGCCAAGCACGCTATCCCACGGACGGCCGATCTGCGTTTTGAGCCAGCGCATCAAAGGCTGCAAATGGTCTCGGAAGTATTTGCTCTTCGATCCCACTTTCATTCCAAGACGGCCGGTCAGATCTTCTTCGCGTTTTTCGCTTCGAGGTTTCCGCTTGTAGTACATACGGCCGGTACCTTTGAAGTGGCCGGCCTGCACGATCAACTTGTTGTAGTTTTTACGGCCGTATCTCATGAATCTAGGGCTAGCTAGAGAGGGAGTGCAGGATTTGACTCAGTTTGTTTTCAACACTGTGTCCGAGCGCTTTTGCCTCTAATCCGTACCGCTGAATGCTGCGCTGGGCGCTAGCGAGCTCGGATTGAATTCTCGTTATGTCAGCTTGTGCTGTGGTGGAGGCGCGTTGTAACGTCCGTACAGCCTCCTGCAATTTACTCTTCAACTCAGCGATCAACTCGATCGCTTCGGCGTGTTGATTTAGTAGCCGACATAGTTCGGCGCCGCTCAGAAGACCGTCGACACCGTATGCGATATGGATTCCGTCCTTGGTTTTGACGAAAGTCCCTTCAGGTTGAAACGGCCCGTGGTCTTTTGTGAATGTGTCCATGTCCGCCGGTTATTGCGAGGGGTGGATGGCTTTGATGAGCTCTGAGTGTTGGTGGAACTGTTTATCTAGATTTTCTAAGTGGTCCACGCACCAGTTTTTGATTTCCCAGTCCTTATCTTCGATTTCCTTACGCAATACATTCAGCTGCGATTCGTAGTACGAAGCGACGCTGTCCGTGTAGTTTTCGGTCCGCTCGATCATGATGATCATGACGACCATAGATACGGTGAAGGCGCCGAGTGAATAGGCGTAAGGACGAACACCGTCCGGGTCTTTCCAAACGATCAGAGCGGGGATGAAGCCGGCGAGGAATGCGCCAATCAGAAGTGCAGTAAGCATGTTGTTTGTGTGGTGTATAACTTTGATGGGATGGTACCCACCCGACCTAGCGGTCGGGTGGGTAATCTTCTACAGGTGAACTACGGTCAGCCCGGCATGGCGAAGTCGCCTTGCGACTTCTTTTGACTGCTGTTCAACCTCTCCCCCCTCCTTAAATAGCAGGATGCCGACTGTCTGGAGTTCGGACTGCTCGAGGAGCTGATCGAGGAGATCTTCGACCGACTCGTAGCGGGTCGATGTGGACCGCAGGGTGATTCCTACCTTCTCCCCGATGACCACTAGATCCAGCTTCGGATCTCGTGGGCGCTTCAGGAACTCGCTCAGTGTCGGCTGCGCCGCCGCCTGCTCCGCCGCGAGTTTGGCGGCCGCATTCTTCGCGGCCACCTCAGCCCAGGTCAGCTTCGTCTGGGCTTCGAGAAGACACGCCCTGTGGTGCGCCTCGTTCTCGACGGTCTCCGCGCCTATCCAGAGCGCGTACGAGGCCGCGATGAGCGACATCGTGGCGCCGAGCTTCAGGACGATCGAGACGAACTGTTGGAACTTCTGCATGGTACCTCCTAGTACTTGCAGTTCTGTCGCAATCCTTGCGACGAGGGAGTAAGTAGAATTACCCACTCATTTACTTATGCCACAAATGGGGGTATTTTTTACTAAAAAAAGACAGACCCACCGAAGTGAGCCTGTCTTTTCAGCATCAAAACGCGGTGATCACGTTTCGACGTCGACCGGTGTGGTTGGTTTCAGGTTCATAACCCACCGTCTAGCACTGGCGGCTTTGTTGTGACTGGCTGGTACAAGGTGTACATACTTCCGTTTGGTAGACGGGCACGTCACCCGCAGCAGCCGTACTTGGAGGTTCTGGTCTCTCGACGCGTACAGCGCGCCGTCGGGCCCGTCCTCGTCGCCGTCCAGCAATTTACCAAGCACTACCTGCCACGCATCGAAAGCATCCAACATGCGGGCCCGTAGCATTGAATCGTCGATCTTGATGATATCAAGACCGATGTCTTTACGAAGCTGGTCGGCTTCGTCGCTGTGTTGGTCCATTTCCGCGTACCTGGCGTAGTGCTGCCAGATGAGGCGCGCGGTGAGTGCGTCAGCGACCATTCCGCCAACGCTGGCACTGTGACCAGCATTTGACGAGACGACCACTATTCCGTTTCCCAAGTTTTGGGCGGTCACCCACTCTCCCTGAACAGCCAGGTTAGGAAGTGCGTATCCACCAGGGATCTCTACGCGTTCCGGACCCCATCCGCGAAGAGGGACATTGTTATTGAACGCCTTCGCAGCGTACGGACCGACTTCGTATGCGTGAACCGGTTTTAGCATATTAGATCAGTTTTTCCTTCTTCGCCAACGCTTCAAGCGCCTTGATGGAAGGCTCTTGTCCGAGTGTGGAGTCTTCCATCACCGGAAGAGTGATCGCGGCGACGCTCATGTGGTGGAGAGTCGCAGCAGGCGTGTGGTAGTTCGGTTTCGCGGTCCTGGATACGCAAAGCTCCGCCAGACCTTGAGTGGTACCCCACTCCGCGACGCCAGGTCCGACCACGATGAGCATGTCGCCGACGCGCCAAGTGAGCCCGGCCCGCGTCCAAGAGCCAGTTGTATGCGTCGCACAGATACCAAGGTAGACGCTATTGGGGCCCTTAATACTCGCGTAGGCCCACGGGCCCACGATTTCCGCGAAGGTTCTGCTGTCGGTGGTCGAGGTAGGATCTTTCTTTGCTGTCTTCATTGTGGGGTCTGTGGTTATCAGTCTTTGACTTCTCGAACGACTCCGGCCAGGTCCAACTCTTGTAGACCACTTACGTACACAGCGCTGTTTGCCGGGATGATCAGCGCTTTGTGCCGAGCGTGGGGCGCGTCAGTATGCACGATGCATACGGATTCGTGCCCGACTGTCAGCTTGAGAAGGACTTTCTCCAGCTGGCAGTTCTTCGGCACCGACGGGTTGCTGGTCACCGTGAAGCGACCAAGAGCGACGTGGTCACCGTGCGCGCCGGTAGCAACAGAGTATGCAGCATCCGGCAGCTCGTCGGTGATTTCTTTGGGATCCAGAGGCAGGACGTGGATCATGAGATCACCCTGCCTCGCAATTTGTCCGATTGCTACCTCCGCGCCGCCAAAGGCGGGGTCGTTTCGGATTGCCGTGGCGATTTGATGGCGTTGTTGTGTTTGCATGTTTTTAGAAAAGACTGTGCTAGTTACTGTGCACAGGGTGTTGCGGTTCGCTACTGTGATTTACCGGTGTGCCTTGCTTTTTAAGCAGTTTATCCGACTCTGACTTGAGGTCAAACATTCTTTGGTTATGTAACCGCTTGCATACCCAAGAACATTCCTACCCCTGTACGTATGTTGTTCTGTTCTAAGGCACTGGTCATCGTGTCGGTATACACGACGTCACCTGTGTCTAGTTTCGTGCGCGGTCCGACGGCCGCGAGCCTATGGCACGAATCTTCAATGTGTATCTGCTTTTCCATTTCCATTCAAATTCGGACTCCAACGCCCATATCCATGTCCGACCCCATTCCCATCCCGTCTCTCGACCCCGCACCCACGCCTACGCCAACTCCCGTACCCTTGTCCTTTTCCAGATCCACGCCAAACGCCACTTCCGTAGTCATTAATCTTCAATGTTTTACTCCTTTTCCGTTTCCATTCCTGTTGTGATCCCCATGCCCATACCCGTCTCCATACTTGTCCCCATCCCCATAGCCACTCCCGGAACCGAACCCACTGCGTCTCCCATACCAATTCCCGATTCCGTATCCGCGACCATATTCACACCAATCGCCAGTTCCGTAGTCGTCGATCTTCAATGTTTTCTTCCTCTGCCTCTTCCGTAGAAAGTTCCGGTGCCGACCCCATGTCCGTCTCCATTTTCAGATTCGGATCCGTTTCCCCAACCGTCCCCATTCCAACTCCCGCCTGCGCGCCCATCTCCGTACCCATATCCATAACCGTACCCATTTGCGAATCTGTTTCCATTTCCGAAATCGTTAATCTTCAATGTTTTCTTCCGCAGTCAAGTCGGTTACTGAATTCTCCCCCTTTTCCTCTTCCGTTCCCATTCGGGTAGGCAGACCCGAATCCATAGCCATTTCCATCCCGATGCCCAGCCCAACTACCAGACCCACATCCGTGCCCATTTCCATACAAATATCCGGACGTACATCCATATCCACAGTTCTTAATATTCAATGTTTTCCTCCTATGCCTCCTTCTCTCCAGGTGCCAGGTCCACCATACCCATACCCGCACCAACCACCATACCAATGCCCGTTCTCGTTTCTATACCAATATACAGGGTCGCGCAGTTCGCCGTATCCGCGATTGTTAATCTTCAATGTTTTCCTCCTTTTCCGTTCACACCAAACGACGTGTTCCTTTCTAAAGTAAATTAAACTGAACAAAGTCCGTAATATACGGCTCACATATCTTATGACATATATCTCTGTATTATTCTCAATACAATATGAGTACGTTCTGTTGCACCGACCATACCAATCATAAGTTAGTAGGCCACATTAAATAGGTAGCTAAGTTGGAGACGTTTATTAAACAGGCTAAGCGATGTTGGAAGGGTTACAAGCCGGTACCCGGTAAGAAAGCGTATGCTGAAGGTTCTTGCGCGCCAATAGAGAAGAAAGCCGCCAAGGAGAAGACGCAAGCCGAGCTCATAAAGCTTATGTTGCGAGTTAAGCATAGACGCGAGGCAGCGGCCGCTAAACCTAGAGCTAAACCAGGTGTGATAAAGAAGGCGTCCGACGCGCTAGGATTAGGGCGCGCCATAGGTGCAAGTACTGTTGTTGGAGGTTATAATCAGAATATGCGCGGCTCAGACCGCGCCCGTCTTTTAAGCGAGCGCGCCAAGAAGTCTCCGTACTTTCAGAGACTATACGCTAAGCTCGACAACCCGTGATTCAATACTATGGATAACATCGAAAAAGGCCTACGCCAAGCCTTTCAAAAGCAGGCGACCACACAAGTTCCCTCCCTAGAACAACACTTTCTATCTCTCGTAGAGAATGAAGGTCAAGTTAAGCAGGCCGCTGGTCCTCAAATCGGACCTCTTATTCGACGCGCTAAAGCGCAGCCCGCTCGTATGGACGCTGATGTTGCACCTAGATCAGGAATCCTAGATAAGGTCAGAGGAGCTGCTGGGCACGCTGTCGAATATGCTCAACAAAATCCTGAGATTGTCGGCGGCGGGGCCGCCGCTGCATTAGGTCTCGGCGCTGGCGCGCTTATGCTGCGCGCCCGTGCTCGGCGTCGGCGCCAAGCCCAACAAGGCTGAGGTAGTTAGTGCTCACTATGCGTACAGGATTCGCGAAGGCCGCGGGAATGACTGGACCTGGAGGCGCGGCGGCTGAGTCGGGTGTTGCCGGCGTCACAGGCCTGGCGTCGGCAGCTCGCCGTGTATTAAGAACGCCTGAGTGGTCCCATTCTCCTCCTCCCCCTGGTTATGGTTACAAGGCCTGGCTCAGTCAAAACGACACTCACGACCATAACTTCCGTTCGGACATGGAAGCGTACGATTGGCTTACGCAAAGCCCGCTAAATTTGAGAAACCAGGCAGAAACAGCGGCTAGAATGCGAGAAAGAGTAAAACAGCATGTGGAACAGGCGCCCACGCCCGACAGAACGTCCGCAGCAACTTTAAAAACACCTGAAGTGACAGGTCGAGGTCTTGATGCCGCGCCTAGAGGCCTATCGGATCACATCCATTCTGGGCATCCGTACTTTCACCCGAGGGCATCAACCGCTAGTCAAGCATTAACTAGGCGCAACACCAGCGATGTGGTGCTTAGGCCCAAGACTCCGACTAGCGACATACACGTGGACGTCCTTCCCCGGAACCCGGCATCTGATGTTGCACCTAGATCAGGAATCCTAGATAAGGTCAGAGGAGCTGCTGGGCACGCTGTCGAATATGCTCAACAAAATCCTGAGATTGTCGGCGGCGGGGCCGCCGCTGCATTAGGTCTCGGCGCTGGCGCGCTTATGCTGCGCGCCCGTGCTCGGCGTCGGCGCCAAGCCCAACAAGGTTGATACACTTATGTCGTCTAATTTTACGCGTCTAACTAAAGCAGCTAATGCACGTAACGCGGCGGTGGCTGGGCTAGGTGTTGCCGGCGTCACAGGCGTGGCGCTGGCATCTCGTCGTGCATTAGATAGGCACATCTACGGCTCTAGATTGAACCATAGTCCTCATAGTCCCGCACCGACTTTAAAAACGCCTGAAGCGACCGGTGTAGACGTCATTCCCCGGAACCCGGCGTCTAGTGCGGCATTGCGGCATCATTGGGCGCAGGCGACTGGTCGTAGCGGCGCTGCACCGCCTAAATCAGGGATCCAAGGTGAATCAACGCCTGAAGCGACCGGTCGTATCGTCGATGCCACGCCTACAAGCACACCTGCTCCTAGCGTCTTTGACCACATCTCTTCTGTTGCTAAAGCGAATACTGAAAGGGCAGCTACGGGAGTCGCCAAAGCGAAAGCGCGAGTTGCTGAAGCACTTAGTGAACATAATGGTGTGGGTAGCCTCAAGGGCATTATGGATAGGTATCGAGCCGCGCCGTACGGAACCAAGCATCTGTCCCAGCCTCAAGGAAAAGGCGTGGATCTCGCGGACGCTATGAAGCCTACGCCAGATGCAGAAAAACTTCTTAGCTCGCTACACAACAAAGGCTTGTTTGGTCACATCTCTCCTGAGCATGCAGTAGGTTACGGCGCAGCCGCCGCTGGCGCGGCCGGTTTAGCATACTACGCTAAGAAACGCTGGGATAAGTTCCAGAAAAATAGACAACTTCAAAAGCAATACGGTCTACGTTAATGACTACACAAAATTCCCAGCGCATCATCAAGATCGCCGTGCAAATGCATGAGCAGTCGAAGCAAGCCAGCATCCATGATATGGCGGCCGGATTAGGTGACGCGCTTATTAGCGCCGGTCAAGCCGCGGCTAGTGTCGCGCCGTACCTACCGGCCGCTGCTACGATAGGTGGGGGAATATACGCGGCTAACTCAATTAAGAACTTCGCAAAAGATCATGTTCGGAATACGCGTAAAGCACACTTACTGGATTCGATGAAGACAATAGGTGAGCACGCAGCGGGTAAGCACAATAAATCTGTGAACATGGACGAGATACGCCGTAGACACCCAGAGCTGGCAGCCGCTATTTCACAGCATACTAAGGCCGCTGCCTATCAGGATCATGATGGCGGGTCTGGTACGATAGCTCCGATAATCGGCACAGCCGCCGGCGCGGCCGTGGGTGCCTCTTTAGGCGCCTTTGCGGGTTCCAAATTACATGAGAAGATGATGGAAAAAGCGTCGCCCGCCTTCCGTCAACACGTGCTAGAAAGTAATTTGAGACAGATTCGCGCCGATAGACTTGCCAGCGGTCGCAAAGAGTTGGGCAGGCGGATGGTTCAGAAAGCGCAAGGCGCGTCTCCCGTAAATCCGTATCCCACGGTAGGTAGTATTCTTCGAGACAAGGCTAGCGGAATTAACCTGGTGCCCAGAGGTGTGCGAAAATTTGTCGGCCGTGCCGGTAAAGGTGTCAGTAACGTGGTCGGTAGCGTCGCAGGCGACCCGGCTATCGATGCAGTGCAGGCTTTTGTCGGTAACTCTAAGTACAGAGGTATGATGCAAGCTCGAGACACAGAGGGAAAACTAAAGCCGAAGAAAAATGATCCGACGAGCGCTGCTATAAGTCCGGAGCGTATAGAGTTCTTTAGACGTAATAATAGTACAGCCCAATATGGCGCGCGTGATTATATGATGCCTCGATCTCTATTAGATCCGAAAGGCTTCGGCGCGATAGATGATTTCATGCGGGTTAAGACCAGGTTCGGCGCAGGCGCCGGTCTTCTTGGTCGGGCGTTCGGCCGCGGCGCGCCTAAAGGTCCGGAATCAATAAGCGCTGATAAGATGGTCAGTCACGCACTTAAGTCAAAACGTCATTCTTTCTCTAAGGCTATGACGCAAACGCCGAAAGAGTTTGCCGCCTCTCCTTTAGCGCAAGCCGCGAATCGTAGAGCCCTAATTAAAGGCAGATCACTTGGCGCTATAGGATTGGGTATAGCTGGAGGCTTTGCAGGTTCGCTAGTATCTAGACGTAAAGCTCCGCAACCTATCGTTGTGCAGAATCAGCAGGCGCCAGCTCCTTTGTACAGATGAACACGTTTATAAAACAAGCTAGACTCATTAAGTCGGCTCTTGAATATCGAGGAATCACGTTTCCAGGATATAACAAACCTATAAAATCTAATCGCGCCGGTAAGAAGATGATGGTTTTAGCTAAAGACGGCGATACAGTCAAATTGATCCATTTCGGTCACACCGGATACAAGCACAATTACTCTGATAAAGCAAAGAAGAGCTATCTTGCCAGATCAGCAGGAATTAAAGATAAGAGTGGCAAACCGACAGCATCGAATAAACTATCAGCAAACTACTGGGCCAGAAAAGTTTTGTGGCCTAAATAACGATTAGACCCCTCCTGATGACGCTACCTTAGGACAGGTCGGAGAGCGCAGGCGTGAAAAGTCTGCGCTCTCTTTTTACAATCATACCATGGCCGATTATTCCATCCAATCTGTCGCTCCTGACGGTCTGTTTACGTTCAGTGGCGGTCTAGACCCAGCAAAGGTCTATGGAATGGAGGCGCTCGTTCAGCAGGTACTGATCGAGCTTTTGTCTGACCAAAGTACACGTTTGCGGCGAGGCGCCGGTCTATCATCGGCGATACTGTTTGCGGACGTAACGAATACGGTGGGCGCCCGGCTCACGATAGTACGCGCCGTTGACATTGCCAGATCCCACATTTTAGACGCGCAGCGTTTAGTCAGACTTCCGGATACAGAAAAGCTTAGAGACCTTACTCTTGTTTCGGCAGTACAGGATGGCAGCTTGTGGCGGATAGCCCTTCGAATAACCAATGTTGCCGGCGAGACTAGAAATCTTTCACAGGTGTTAGGATCATGACGACCGTCCCTGGGTATGCGCAAGGCTCCGTCGCTAAGGCTTTTAGATTAGATGTACCTACCATTACATCGAATTCCCAGAGAGTGCCGCGACAGGCCGGCGCAGTTGTGAAGCAGTTTGGGCCAGCATCACAGACATTTGCGCCGCAGAAAATGGTACGAGTGGCTCCTGTCAAACCTCCGGCACAAGGTACCGTCGCTCCCCGACCCCAACTTAATAAACTACTTATGAAGAAAACAGCTATGAATCCCGCGTTTTATGTCGGCTCGCTTATGAATATTGACAAGGTAGGTGTGGCGACCTACAGTAACGACTTAGAGAAGAGTGCGTTCGTACCGCTCGTAGCACCTGCCGCCAAGGGCTTAGTCGGGTTCGGTGCGAAAGCGCTGGGTGGGCTAATGTCCAAGAGGACGCTCGGGTTCGGCGCGGCACACGTAGCGGCATCGTCATTCAGTAGATTAGGTAAGACTCCAACACCCCAAGCACCGACGCAGACTCCTGGTAAGATCGCACTGAGCTCTTATAAAGAACGTTATTCCAAAGAATTAAAGAAGCGGGCAGCCATTGTCGGCGGCCTTGTAGGGTTCGCTGCCCGGAACCCGATCAAGTCTATGGTCGCTGTGGGCACGGCGCGCCGAGTCGGTAATACCGTACGCACCGGCAGTCCTAACGGTCGACCCGGAACTGGTAATCTTCAATTGTCTTGACGACAAGCGCAAGCGCGCCTTTGTTACCGGGCGGTAGGGCAAACGAAATCTCTTGACGGTATACGGTGGCGGGATCCGGAGCCCCGTTTACGACAGTCATCTCCTCTAGAATTCCTCTAAGGCCGCCAGGTACTTCGTGTACCGTCAGCGTTAACATTTTGTGACCCGGAGCCGGAGTGGGCGGTTTGGGTGCCGCGTGCCTACTGAACGGAATTACAGGTCCTTCGTACGCAGGCGTATACTGAGGAGTCGGCTCGGGTTCTATTTCTGCGTCCTCATTATATTCAGGCCCTGTCAGAACTTCCGGTGTTTCAGGTTCCGCCTCTATGGACTCGACGTTCAGACCTTCATTATCTGAGATGTTTTCGGTTACCCATCTATAGAGCACAGCAATCCCTAGTCTATAACCACGTTGCCATGCGTCCATGGTCTTGCGTTTTAGGTTTGGAAGTTCGTTCTCTAGCTCTTGTACGAATTCTTCATCCTCCGACAACCAACTATCTGTGGATTCGATATAGTCCAAGTCCGGCGCGTCTGTCGAGGCAAATGGCACCTCTATAAATCGGCGCATACTGGAGTAGCCGTTGTTGAGCCCTAGAAACAGGCCCATTATTTCATCAGGCGTGCTTTCTTTCTCGACGCCACGACCGATCCCGAACAGAGTCGGAAAGTCGTCCTCTATCTTTCTCAGTGCAACCTTATCCGGGTCAACTCTCGCCGGCGAGGCTATATTATTAGACGCGGTCTGGAGAGCTTTTAAGTATACATTACGTGTGTTTGACATGTTGGTACAATACTGGGGACTCTAGAATTTCCCTTTTATGACAAGTGTCGAGGATCCGAACCGGTTCAGTCTTCCCGTAGAGACTGCTATCGTTGAATTACTGCAGGCTAAGTTTCCGGGAATTAATGTATCCAGAGGATCTGCGATATACGACATTCTAGTACTCCCGATGTCTTTGATGTTCCAAACATTCAGAGATTATTCAAAAGTTATTGCTAGAAATCAGTCGTTGGCTAACTACGCTACGATGCTTCCCGAAGAGCTGGACCGCCTAGCCGCCAATTACGGCGTATTTCGTAATAGCGGAACTAAAGCTCGAGGGACGCAACGAATCACATTCAAAGAACCGAAGACCGTGGTCGTACCAACAACAGCTGTCTTCAGTACTGACGACGGTCTTCGGTTTGTTCCGGTATCCTCGACTACGTTTAGAGAGACGGTCGTAGCCGGTAACTTTATAACCTCCACTGGTGAGTATTACGTCGACGTTTCGGTAGAAGCTGAGCAGGTCGGTTCCGCGTATAGCGTACAAGCTGGCGCGGTACGTTCTGTGTCTGGTGTGTCTGGAGCACTACGAACTTTTAATGTTACCGATATGACCGTGGCTCAAGACGCCGAAGGTAATAGCCAGCTTTACGCCAGAATCCGGTCCAGTATATCCAATCGCGACCTAGTAAAGAGCACAGGTATAATTGGAGCCATACGCGACGCCTTCCCATCAGTGACGCAGGTTCGTGTGGTCGGAGCTGGTGACCCGGCCATGACTAGAGATACGGTAACTGTCAGCTTATCTCAGCACAGATTGTTCGAACAGTCTTTTTGCCAGAAGGTAAACCTGCCGCTAAATAGCTCTGGTCAGGTTCAATGGGAAGACTCCTCTGGTGCCGCCGTTCAAGGTCCGTTAGGTGGGTTTGTTGGCGCTATCTATGATCTGCTTTCTCTCGACTATAACGCTATTCCTGTTCAGGTCGACGGTATAAACACTGAGCTAGTGTCAGCGCAGCAGAACTTTAAAGTCAGGTTGCTTAATCCTGAAGATCCCGATGCTTTTGAAGAGTACACAGTTACTAGGGTGGAAGAGGTTCCTGTGATAGCGGGTGGTCCGCTAGTTAAAATCCTTAGATTAGATCGCCCGTTCTCTGATACAACACTCGTAGATGTCGAACAAGACATAGCGGTGAATCCGTACACCGTGTTCGGGTTTTTCTCGTCTAACACGTTCCATGTCGGCGGTAAAGTCGATGTGTACGTCGCTTCATCAAATATTGATCAACGGGAAGTGATAGTCACGTCTTTGCCGGCCTTGTCCGAGACACAACCGAACGCATCTGAAGTTCCGATTACGGCCAGTTTTGTCGACGTTATTGGTGAGGAGCTGTTTGAAAGGAATATAGGCTTTACAACACCGGTTCTAAGTATTGATAAGGTTGAGGAAGTCGATCCGATCGACGCCAATGTCGTATTGAAGACACTCGTGCCTGGAACGGACTATTCTTTTATCAGAGCATCTGCAAGAAGTAGATTTACAGAAGCTGAATTCGACGTATTGTCTATTAGAGGGACCAAAGTAGACTTTATCACACAGGTCGAAGAGCCGGCTTTTGTCGGTTCGAGAATAAAGATTACGTACTCTACGAGTCCGGACATACTCGCTATTCAGCAGTTCTTATCGGACGACGTGCGGCGCGACATAACTAAGGATTTGAAGGTCATGACGTTTGATACCGTCAGACTGAGTGTTGAATTAAACTACAAAGGCTCGATCTCAGAAGAAGATGTAGCCGCGATTATTACTGAATACATTAAGCTTAAACAAGATAACACGGTCACTGTACAAGAGCTCATCTCTGCGTTGCAAAGATTTGATGTTGTCGACGTACTGCTACCTGTCACGTTAAGAGCCAAAGCGCTGAATCCGGACGGCACGTTTACGGCTAAAGAGAGTACAGATCGTCTGACTCTAAGCTCAGCGCAGATTTTTGTTGCTGATAGCGAACAGGTGATTACAAAGGTTGAGCAATGACTGATATTAATTACGACGCGGATAGCATCTTTCAATATCTGCCGTCATTTTGGCGAGAGCACTATAAAAGCAGGGACCAGCTAGAGGCCGTGTATGAGGCCGCACTCCGTGCGTTGGATGTCGACTTCGCTGTATTGGCACAAACGGACGATTCTAAAGACGGCGCGTCCTTAACCAGCACAACTCGTTATCCGGTCGTCTACCAGGATCTACCGAAGTGGGTATCGAACCTAACGAATCACCAACATGCTAGATTTGATCTCCCGTGGCCGGCTCCCGTAGCCGGTACGCATAATCTATACTTACCAGCAGTATTCGTACCTGAAGGGGCTTCGCAAGTATTTTGCTTAAATGGAGTATCTGTCCCCACATCATTGTTCCAGTCTCGCGTAGCAACGTGGTATACTGGAGGTCAATTCGTCATAGGTACTATATTATCGTGTCGTCAAACGACGCTAAATAAGTACGTTTCCGGTGACTTTCCTACGACACAGGCTTCTGAATATTCGTTGATAACGGATGTTGATGATATTACAACATTTACGTGCGTCGTCGACTCTTTCCGAAACATATCTTTGTTCGACGGGGACGGTACGAAGACGGACTTCGCCGCGTCGCAGGCAACCATTGACACCATCGATTCAGAAGTTTATATAGATTCAGTAGATGTTCTGCCGCAGCTCACAGTAACGTATCAAGGAGCGATGGCGCGCCTGACACCGAAAACACCTATAGGTAAGAATAATAGGTTAGAGTTACGTTTTTCTAATGGGGAGATTAAGACCGTCTCTTCCGGTCCTGGAAATAAACCAATCGACGTACCTATTCAGGTTGGAGCTACGCTACAGTCGGCGCGTATTCAAGTCAATTTTCGAATCAAACCGGATGACATCGTCGTACGCAGTGAATCTATTGTTCTAAAACAACCTCTGTTCGACGGAGCGGTTATTCGCGTATCGGATCCGTCTGGTACTCAGGTAGTATCCGTATATAACGGTAATACGTCTATTCGTTTACCGTCTAAGATCGACCCTACCGCCGCCAGAGTCTTCTTGTATAACATCGACCTAACTGTCGATCCTCTGACAGATTCCAGCCTGTCGTTCTCTCGGGCGCCAGCTACTGGTGTTCGCATTCAACTCCGAGAGGCCGCTTACGCAGATCATACGCATAAGAAATTGTCCGTAACGGTAGCGGCGGCAGTTTCAGTTGTCTCCTTACCTGACGCGCCGACTGGGTTGGTAGAGGTATATCTCAATGGTCGACTCCTAGCGCCGTCTGACTATACGATTAGTAATCAAACGATCTTAAAGGCATCAGGGACTTTCGCGGTAAATGACAAGTTGATTATCTTCTATCAGGATTTCGAGAATCCTGTTAGACATTTTCACTCTTACGCCAGTTATAACCGCGCCCCCGGCGCGCCGGATCAATCGACATTTGAGCTCGATAAAGCGGCCACTTCCGGTATGGCCGAGAAGGTGTATCTAAACGGACTACTAGCGAGTAACTACGCGATAGTTAATGAGACGTTCGTTAGATTCGATGAAGAAATTTCGGCGGAGGATGGCGCCATCGTCCAGGCTCGCATACCGACTAGGTCTTTCGCGTACAGTCACGACATCCCGATAAGGACTCATGCGGCGTATAACTATTCAGGACAGCTCGTGTCGGCGACAACGCTGCAGGACAAATTAGCTGATCCGTCGCTAACTTTAGACTCGACACAATTTCAGCTTGATGTTGTGCCTGGCGTCAGCACTACGCTATCTACCGACTTCTTACGCAACTACTTCTGGTTTGTTGATGCCCGCGTAGATGAGAAGATTCCAGAGAAGGTCTGGGGCCAAGATATCGGTCTTATTCAAGTAACATCCCCAGAGTATGCACGATTAGTGGCTGCTATAAGGTATTCTCTGTTCCAACCGTCAACAACAGAGAACTTAGAGAACTACGGCTCAATCTTATTAGGATCTAACTTTACGACGGAGGAGGCCGTCTCGGCCGGGATCTCGGGGTCTGTAAACGGCCAGCAACTGAATTTGGTTCCTGTGAACGCCCCGCAAACGACTACATCGATTGAGCTACTTCCGGGCGTGCCGACACGGATTAAAGAGGCCCCGCAGAAGTTGCCAAGATTCTGGGCGGTAAACAAGTTAGTCGATGTCAAGGATGGCGCCGATCTTAAAGAGGTCAAATGGCTGGCACATTTTGCAGCCGACCTAAGCGGTGATTACGGATTTGCTAAGAGACTCGACGTAACGGAGCCGCTTGTTATCGACGGCTATGCGACGTCGTTTGATAATGAAACTGGCGTATTAACCGACTTGATAACAGACTTTCAAGCAAACGAGGTCCGTCCCGGCGACCTAATTTGTTTTAATACGTTGTTTGTGACGAGTGAAACGTCAGAGTCGGTCGGCTATCTATTTGACGGTAAAGGCTTTTCTTTGGTGAGCTCACTTGAGTATCTGGCGCCGTCGCCTGGATTCTCTAATGGCCGGATTCGAGTTAGATTGCCAATAGCCGGGCTGTTGACGAACACATTTGTTTCCGTAGGCGGTGCTGACGGGTCTCAATGGCAATTAAGCATAGATGGCTCCGGAACTGTAACGACATCGCTAATCGACGCATCTCCGCCGACACCGGGCACGCCCATTCTTGTGGCTGGTGATGGTGGCACGTTATGGTCAATTGTCGTAGATCCAACTGACGGTGCGTTAGTGTCCACCGCGGTCAGTCCGGCATCGGTGCCTGATATATTCATGTACGGTGACGGCGCCAGGTGGAAGCTATTCGTTGACCTATCTGGCGCGCTAACACCACAGGCCTCGCCAACACCCGTACTAGTGTCCGGTACAGACGGAAATATATGGAGTATTACGACTAATTCGGCTGGACTACTAATACCGGTTTTAGTCGGCGCGGGGTCAGCTGCGACAGTATATGCGAAAGGATCTAACGGTGGTCTTTGGATGGTTGTCTACAACCCCATAGATGGTCTAGTCGGTACTCTTGTGACGCCTACTCCGGCAACTCCTCCGCCAGATCTTGTGGTTTATGGGGCTAACGGTACAGTGTGGAAGATTGTGTTCAGTGATGTAGCTCCAGTAGGAACACTTTCAACTGTCGAGACGTCGCTCGCGTCCTTGTTGGGCGCGGATCGTTTCGCGCCGGGTAAATTCTTCATGGTGTCTGGATCGGATAGCTGGAGTGTTCCGTTGGCAGAGGCTGCCTACCAGGTGTCTGCAAGTTATGAGACGAATTCTGAGTTCATAATTGAAGCTCCTTGGATAAAAGAGAATGCTCCGTCTCCGAGTACGCTTACGGCGAGCGGCCTATCCGTGTCTGGCGTAAGCGTAGTGATTACGCTCGGGTCGCCATTGATCGAAAGTGCTGCTAAATACACATTAGTAAAGGATGTCCTCGATAAACACCGCTTAGTCATAGATTTTGAGTTTGCGTCTGATGAGCTGTATACGACGGGAACTGCTTACGGTCAGGGCGGGTACGGTAAGAACACGTATGGCGGCGGTGTAGTAAAAAACACGATAAGTTCGTATAAGTTATTCTCTAGGCGCACGCGGACCATGGACGCCTATCTATACCTAGACGAAGCGCTACCTGAAGGTGTCGCGTGGTCGAAAGGAGAGACTATAGAACTCCTAAATTCTCAATTTGCTGAAATACTTCGCCACAATGTGTTTGCGGTTGAGTATGATTGGCGCGCGCCTCGAACACTCGAGACTCTTGAGTATTTGGGCACTTTAGTTGATAGGCTTAAATCAGCTGAAACTAGAGCGATCATTTACACAGAGGCCTATAAAGACTCGGACAGTTTGATCGATAACGTCAGCAGCAAAATACAACGAGATGATGCGGTAGATCCGAGTTTTTCCGCCGGCCCGGTTGTTGACGCGTTCACGGTTGGAGAGAGCTTCGTCGACGGGGATAATATTGATGCGGCATTTTCTGTGTTTACAGCGAACCCGTACCAGTACACGCTCGGACCGGCCATAGAGACGATGGCTGCGAAGACCGTTGTGCCGATGGTTTATGGCGGGTTGTACCTTGTCGGGCCGGTTTCGGCTATCGGCGGCCCGTCCCTGTGGTTTAGAACATTCACAAATACTAAAGGTCTGGAGAACGAAGTGCTGCGCTTGGTAGGTTCTCAAGCAGATCATTCTTGGGTTTTAGATAGCGGCACGGCGACTAGAATATCTCCGGCTATACGCTTGATCGATCGTTCACTTCGTATAGACTCGGTAGGTGTGCCGAATCGAACTTTCCAGACTCCCCAGACACTAACATATACACAAGGGGACCCGCTATCCGTTAATTTCTGGTACAGACCCTCGGTGAGTACTCGAACAGTTGGTTCGGACCTTAGTTTGTTAACCTGGGGCCCGTTCAATATCGGTGTTAGAGTAGAATCCGATGGCTCACTTCGTCTTTATGCAAAGACGACTAATGCTACGGACGGCAGAGCTGATTCCACGTCGAGTTGGGCGGCCGGCTATCAGTTATCAGTGGATGATGCGCTAGTGGCCGATCCGACCCCGCCCGCAGAAGGTGATCCGGTCGTACCGGAGCCCACCGCACCGACTGAAGTGTTAGATGGCAGACTCATTCTAGGCATATGGCATAACATTACTGTCACATACAGCGTCGTCGCCGGAAAAGGTAAGATCCGCCTATACATAAACGGAATCCTTACAGGAGAGAATAGCACCCCGGGACCGGCTATAGATTCGCTTCTAGTGACGCTAGCTCAAAGTATTCATATCAACTCCAACGGCGTAGATAATCACGCACAGGGTGATTTCCAGCAGATCATGCTGTTCGTAGATCACTTATTGAGTACCGATAAAATCGAGGAGTTTGCGGAGAGCAACTTGGTACAAGCCGTTGGTGTCAAATTTGACGGTACAGTATTAGCGCCGGAAGGGGCTACGTCTGTTCTTCAGTTCTTCGACGATGAGCTTGAAATAACTGACTACAGTGGTAACGGGTTCGTAGCTAAAAAAGAAGGACCGGCCGCTTCTTCTGATTGGCGAGTGTCCGACGGTGCGATCGCCGACAAGAGAAAGAGAGTCGGCGATCTTCACTCAATCAAACCGGCCGGTTTGATTTTCTACAACGGAGCCGTATTAAGTCAAGGCCAGGTACTAGCAGCCAGTTTTGATGAGTCGGTAGGATCCGCCTCGTTTACTCCGCCCGCGTTTTGGTACACTTACAGCTCAGGAGGCTGGCAGCGCGTACTGCCGAGCCTCCCGAGTGTTGGTGCGTCAATAGAAGTTGACGACTCTACCGTGCTTTAAAGTTGTTGAAGAATGGTCACGCTAGTGTCTTCGAAGACAATCAGCACGGGCCCGCACGTAACCATGAGTCGCTTTTCGTTTGCCGGCTGATCCGCCGTAGCGATGAAGACTGTGTCGTCCTCATTAGTCCGCGCCCCGATACTAAGAGGCGCGAACACAAACGGCTCGTCCTCATAAACAGGCATCTTGGGAATATTCAGTGAGCGATACGCCACGGAACTGCTTCTGTCAGAGAAGTGAATATTGATATGTACGTCCAGCTGGCCTGAGACGACGTAACATTCGATCACCAGACTTGTATATTCGTCCGTCACGTCATCGCAGGTCATCGGGTAATCGGCGTGTACGCTACTACCCTGCAGTTCGACACGGTCTAGGCGGAAATCGTTGACTTCGCCGTCGTCCGACGGCATGTCATTAACCAAGTCAAGAATTTGTTTTTTGGTCCACGCAATGTGACCGAGAACGAGGTAGTCTTGTTTGAAAGTCAGTGTTGCTTTTTGTTGTGACATGGCACGATTATTTTTTTTCGTAGTAGCCTGTGATGCAGCCAGCTAAAGCTATAGCCGCGATGAGTATGAGAAGAGGACCAGGCATCAATTTCCGGTCTCCTCTGCCAAGATCGTAATCACAAGACTATCCCACGCTCCATAGGTATTATCTAGAAGCCCGTGTACGTGGTCAGTAATTCTTGCGAGTACGTGCCGAGCTGTTTCATTACGCCCGATCGTTCCGAGTTCAGATGGCACTTCTATTGTTTCTTCAATATTAAGCCAATCATCGTCGGTAGACGTGCATGACCTGTCGTTTCCTTGTAGTGGGGTAGTGCTGTCGATAAACATCGACAGCGGGTCGCAGCTGTAAGAAATCGTTATACGCATTTACCGAACTCTTGGTGTCGGAACCGACTTTGCGGCCGGCTTTTCAACGACAACCTTCACAGGGGGTTTTGGGTCAACACTGAGCTTACCGTACCTATCCACTGCATTGACCGCCAACATAACGGCCAGTATGATGAGTGCCACAAGCTGTAGCCGATTGATACGGCGCAAGCGCCTGAATTTCTGATCTGTCGTGAATAGTAGGTATTCGTTAGAGCTCGACATTTTGTCCGATGCCTAGGGCAGTAAAGATGAGTCGAATGATAAATCCGATTAGGAGTCCGCCGATGACGTAGATCATTTTTTGTAGTTCAGTTGTTTTGAGGTGCAGAGAGTCGAACCCGACTCAAAGAAAATAGGGCTAAGTCTACTTATTTCGTGTTCTTACATTGTCTTATGACCTTTTGTTAGGGTTGATTTTCACATAGCAGTTTCGTTGAGTTGTCTTAGTGTTTTATTCCCTTTCGGCGCCAGGTCCCGTCACCGTTACTCAGCTCTCCGTACCCGTTTCCTTCCACAGTCCCATAACCGTTCCCGTACCCGTCTCCAACTCCATACTCGTCGCCAGTTCCGAAATTATTAATCTTCAATGTCTTACTCCTCCTTTTCCTCTTCCAGTCCAGTAGTGAGGTCCGCACCCATATCCGTACCCGTAACCATCTCCAAACCCATACCCAAACAAACTCCAATGTCCATTCCCGTATCCACGACCATATCCGTCCCCACTTATGAATCTGTTTCCATTTCCGAAGTCGTTAATCTTCAATGTTTTTCTCCTTTTCCGTTCCCGTCGTGCCGCGCATTTATGCAACCACAATCGTCAGCAGACCAGCCGGCAGTTTTACTATCGACTGTCGCTATTATTTTGGTTTGTTCAGACTATTTAACTGACGTACTACTTCGGCCCGATCTTTGGGCCGCAAGCACAACAGTAGTCGACCCGCCGCTCTAGACTCAACAGTCGTTGATGCAGATTTGGAATCCTTCATCGTAAGGTCCAATAGTTATGAAGGTATGGTGATCTAGCCACACGGTAACGTACGGATGTTCGCACGCGTAAATACTCTCTTGATACGGGAACGTGGTAATTGGGTGCTCGCCTCGTAGATGTACGGACACATCGTATGCGTGCGCCACGTCGACCGTTTTAAACTCATCGAAAC
The DNA here is from genome assembly GCA_964499865.1 of uncultured Rhodobacterales bacterium. Classification (GTDB taxonomy): domain Bacteria; phylum Pseudomonadota; class Alphaproteobacteria; order Rhodobacterales; family Rhodobacteraceae; genus JANOGU01. The sequence continues at coordinate 141,363 of CAZCPY010000001.1, forward strand.
TGGTCACGCCATTTACTGTATACACGGTCGTGTTTCGCAGAGTCAACTTCTTATCTAAGTTGCAGTACTCTACGATCATGTTGAAGGCGGCTCGTTTTAGGCTTATTTCCAGCCTAACCGTGCCACCGCTCGTTTGCTCCTTATTAATCGAGACGGTGCATAGTGATGAGGACGGATTTTTGTACGGCTGCACAGTATAGACAGTGCTGGTCATAGTAGTGGTGTTTCTAGCTCTTTCAGGATCTGGAACAGGGGAGTGTTTTTTCTAATTAGCGTTGCGAGCCGCCATTGTTGCGTCTTAATCGCTCGTTTCCGACGCGCTCTCGGTAGTTTTAAAGCGCGCAGAGTCCTTTGGATTAACGAGTACCGGCTACCAGTACCGTGTTTGGTCCGGATATCGCTAAGTAGTCTTGATTGAATGGAATTCCTTTCTTGATCCATAAATTGGTTACAGACGCCACAGCGGTGTTCTGCTTATCTGGACCGCACCAAATGTTACAACATGGAACAATAACAACTGTGCGCTTTGCTGCAGCAGTTGCGATCTCGTAGGAGGCACCGTCTGGATGCATACCGACGATCAGATCGTACACCTCTGCTTGCGTATGGCAGAAACATGTCTGAATTCTAGGTAGTTCCGCGATGCTTAACTTACGTCGCAGCTGGCGTCTTTGGGCCTTAGACAAACCAGTCTTTCTCGGGTCAATGACCGTTGGTTGGTAACCTAGTTTTAGTAGTTCGAGGGATAGCTCTCCCTTTCCGCCTGCCACATCGGCGACTCGCTTGTAATGTTGCGGTGGGAATGTCCCGTGCAGAAATTCTGCGAACTTGGTAGCGCGCGCTTTGTCACCCATGATTTAAAAATGAGAGTCGAACACCGTAAGCCCTAGACGGGCCTAAAGGTATTCAACTCTCTTATGACACAGCCAGACTAGCTTTTATCGGGTGCCGGAGGCTAACCGACCAATGGGCTGGACAACGCGCATCTTGCTCATGTCTCCTGGTTTGGTTTTTGTAGGTGGTTGACGACGAGCTGTGCGTAGCCTGCGATGTCGACCCAGTTATCCAAATACTCTGGATCGCCGTTTAGAATTCGGCTGAACTTGGTAATGATCATGAGCAGAGCTTTGAACTGCGGCGTCTCTACGTTGAGCGCGTCGTCTCCTCTTCTCTCCGCATAATACAGCAGTAAACGAAGAAACGCTCCGGTGATTTCAGCATTAGCCGCAAACGCACCGTAGCGCTTCCCTCTGTTTTCTAATACTTGTGTAACTTCCGTGGTCATAGCACATAACTTATGCCACACGAATTAGCAGTATTATCAGCGATCTACAAAGAAGACCTGCTTATGGTCTAAAAATATTTGCTTTAGCTGCGATACCGCCAGATTAATCTGGTTTTTTATGACAGGGGTATTCCAGGTTGCTCCGGGCGGGAATGATATGGACAAGTATATCATTCGCTCAGGTGCAACACCGAGGCGTCTAAATGCGACGTGGCCGATGTTATGGGCCATGTATGTCGTTTTTAGGACGCCTTCATCCATAGTCGCCACGTCAATATCGAGCTCCCCTTCAGAATACAACCGTAATAGCAGGCGCGCATATGCCGCATCCGCCTCTCGATTTTGCCACTCGTCTTTCAAGGATTGGCCGCTTGTGTTCAACTCTTCGTATAGAACACTGCTTTTTACTTTACTCGTCGGATTTGGAATTCCGCCGCCGTTAAAAGATGCGAGCACGAGAGAGCGCTGCGCGCCCGATATCTTAGTGATACTGGCGAGCGTCTCGTATATGGTGACGATGGACTTAAGACTTTTGCCGTGTTCTTCCACTCCGCGTCTTTTTCGCCAAGCTTCGAATGTCTGTACGACATACTTGACTAAAAATGCGCCGGTAGCCGAGGAAAGAAGAACTACCCACCAGTCCGAGGCTTGGATCACTGAAAGAAGTAATTTTATATACATAGAGGCTATTCAGACTCCATGTCTAGTGTAAAAAAAGAGGTGGGAATAGTCCCACCTCTAAGACTGACTACGTCGCGTGTGTGCTCGTATCAGCGCGTTTTTCGGTGCCTTGAGCGGCGTTGTTGTTCAACGCTTCTTTCGCAAGGATCTCGGTCCGGTTCAGTATCCGCGCTTCGCGCTCCTCCGTGCTCGAAGGAATAGGTTCCAAGCACCGGGAGGTGACTAGGCGGAGTAGGCCTGCGGCCGCATTGATTCTCTTCTGACGCAGTTTGAGAACCGTCTCGCTATCGTTCTGACCAAGCAGAGCGATCGCGGTCGTTGTAGAATCGATGATATTCCACAGGGCGCCCGCTCGTGCGCAGACCGCCTCCTCGCTCCCCTTTCGCGCGTTCCGTGCCATTTCCGACGCCGCCCATACGACGGCCTTTTTCAGGGTGGCCGCGGTTTGGTAGCTGGCGGTGAGGAAGCCGATATCTCCACACAGGCCGATCACGGCCCAGGTTTTTTCATCGGCGACGAGATTGTCGATGAGACCTTTTGCGTTATCTCTCTGGTACCAATCACGGATATCGTCCAGATCGCTCTCCAGATGTTTTGCGCTTCTTTCGTTGAGGATTCGATTTACGATCTTTCGGTCGTGCCTATCGCCACGCCGGCGATGTGTGAAACGAACATGTGTGATGTACATTTCCCTGCCGTTGAGCGTCAGAGGGATGATGATTGCGCCGACGGAAAACGCGTCTCCGAGGTGGCGGGTCTGGATTGTGTAGTTTTTGGGTAGCATCAGAGTCGTTGCGCGTTCGTTTGTTGAAGCAGTTGTTGGAAGTCGTTGAGGTGAATCGTGTGAATCACGCTCTCGTCGTACAGTTTGGTGCTGTACGTCACTAATATGCCGGTAGCAGAAGAGATAAGCCCATGCACACATATCTCTCCCCCAGGCTGTGAGTATCTATCTCCGATCGCGATCATGGTTGTTGTGACCTTACATCGTTTGTCGGTAATTTGTGGCGCGGTCAGTTCTTGCGTCTTTCGAGGTAGGCCCTCCAAGCGAGGTTCGCAAAAGCGCATAAGAAGACAAAGCAGGTGGCGATGGCTTCGGGTGTGGTCATTTGATGGGTTTCTTCGGCAGTTGCTCGGGGTGGTCGTCGGTTTCGATGGGGCGCCAGCCGTAAAAGTAGCTGTCCACGTTTGCATGCGTTCCCCCAGCGCGCATCCAGGCACCGTGACCTTTGCCTTGGTATAATTCAACGGCATCATCCCACCGGCCTTCGCACAGGTATCCGCTTATGTGGGCAAGCTGAACCACGCGCCCATCTTTAGGCGCCGTGCTCATCGGCTGCCACGCGGGCTTCGGGCGGGGCTTGGCGAGTTCGCGGCAGAAGAGCGCGGCGCACTGCAAGCGCGCATCGCCGCGGCGTGGTTGGCCCTCCGCAGTCTTGCGCGGGGGTCGTCGGGGTGCAAGTCACTCACCGCCGCACCTCCTCGCCCTGCGCAGGCTCTTTGGAGCCAAGGCCAAACGCCGCTTCGAATTCCTCAAGCGCGCCTCCAGAAATTTGCGCATCGAGCCAGTCGATACCGGGTTGCTGCATCGGGGCGATTTCGCAATGGAACGCATAGGCTGCGGCTTTGAGGCGCGCAACCTCAGCTTCCAGCGCGCTAACGCGCGCCCGAAGGTCATCATGCTCGAGCGGTAGTGTGGTGTGGGGGTTGTTGGTAATCATTGGAGAGCCTCCAGGGCTTTCTTGGCGTCGCTGTAGTTCCAGTCGCTGTCTTCGTAATTCCGCAGCTCCCGGCCGTCGTCGCTGCTAAGAAGCTCGCGCCAGCCTTCTCGATACGCCTGTTCCACCAGCGCGCGCAGGCGCTCGACCTGCGCCTCCAGCTCGGCGATACGCGCCATAAGCGCAGTAGCTATCGGCCGGCTCGCCGCTATCCATTTAGCGTCGTCTGTTGTCAGACAGACCATGCTAGATTGGTCGGAAACAACCGGACCGGCGTGCTCTTCGCCAGGCCCGCAACAAACAAGCACGTGCCCAGGTTCGTCTGGGAAGCTCTCGTCCTTGCAAACCTTCCAGTCGCCTGGTGTAGTTTTACTAAGCAGCGTTTCAATTTCTGCAGTGTTCATGATTTTTTCGTGTGAATTTGTCGAAGTATATGCTCTAGGGCCTCGGCGTTACCTAAAGCGTCTTCGAGTGCGTTATGCGTGTGTGGCGTCTGCCTTAGTTTTCTAATGCCGGCACGCATGTCTGATTCTGCGCCTTTATACAGGCATGATATACTGCCACAAGACCACCCGAACGGATTGTATCCGAGGAATTTGTGGAAGTACCAATTCAAGGCGCCGCCGTCAAACTGAGGGTTGTCGGCCCATAGTTTTACAACGTCGTTTTTTACTCTGATTTGGTCGACCCACGCAGCAATGCGTTTTATGCCCTCAGCAGCATCGGGAAAGCTTAGTGTTTTTTCTCGACTAAAACCAGAAATTGCGAGCGCTTCGGGCTGCCACTGGTCACTAATCGGTCTTAGTTCCACATAAAGCTTTGGCCGGCTTGGTAACAGGGCTACAAAACCAGCGGAAATTATGGAGTACAGGCCAGGAGCCGGCCCGTCCATTTCGATATCGGTCACTACGTTGATAATCATGATATAAGAAAAGTTCACGAGTCAACCCCCTCCGCCAAACATGGCGGAGGGGGCTAACGGTCAAAGCCGGACGCGATGTTCGAAGCGTCGCGGCTGGCCGCCTCTCGACGATATCCACAACCCCTGGTCGGAGTTGTAGAAATCGGTGGTCCTGCGCGCCACTGCGCGCAACCACTGCACCGCCTCAGTGACGACCGTCCACAGATCGGCGTCGCCACGTAAGCTTGCGGTCGCACGCAAGCGGCAAATCAACGTTACCAACCGGCTTTCAGCCAGTTGGTCTCCGTTCTTTGCCGATGCGAGCAGCTCCTTCAGCTGCTCGATCACGGCCGCCCTGTCAAAAGGGATCAGCGGTGAGTATTCCGGTGCGAACATACGGGTACCTCCTAGTACCTGTAGTTCTGTTGCAGTCCTTGCAACGAGGGAGTAGGTAGAATTACCCACTCATTTACTTATGCCATAAATGAGGGTATTTTTTCTTATTGAAAGAGTATCTATCATATGTAAACCTACAATAGCGCAGACCTAGCGTAGATACATATGGCTTATACATTAAACGGTGAGCGAGTTCAACTTGTAATCGACGACAATAGCGGCGGAGCTATAACCGAGATTGCTATAGACGGAGTTAATCTTGTAAACTCTGCAAATAAGTTCCGGCAAGTACAGTTCGGTTTAACGTGGTCTGATAAGACCGGCTCTTTTTTTCTTAGTGAGTCGGGCAATTCTCCCGCTGGCCCGGCTGCACCGCCTACAGCTGAACTTGTATCGGCTGTAGTTGAAGGTGATACGTTAATTACGACGACGAAACTAGGCTATCCACTACCGAGTACAACTACCGCACTGGGCTCATTTTCGGTCGCGGAGACGACTCTCGAGAAGCGCGTTACGGTTGACTATCTAGGGAATCCTAACATAATTAGACTCGAATCGGTATTTAATCCCGCAGCGAGTACCAAACTTGGAACGGCTAGGTTATTATTTTCAGCCTCAACTATTGACGCTCTAAATAGATACTTCTACTATGATCCGACAGTTTTGGCGGAGCCGTTTCAAATTTCTGTAGGCTCTGTGGCGCCGGCTACGTTTTCTACCGCTAACGATGCCGGCATAATCTACTCTAATCAAAACGGGAGTTTAGCGCTCGGTGTGTACTCCAGAGGCGCGATATCGACTAATGTGCCTCGACGCTTCACGCTGTTGGCTCCGGCGGCTTCTCCGGGCGAAGGCGGCACCGGACTATTCGCCGGAACCATGGTCGTCGCCCAAGAGACTCAGCCAGGCTCTGGGCTATCTGCCGACAAGTTTTGGAATGAGCAGTTTGTCGTGGTCGGCACATACGCTGAAGTCGCATCAGCTTTTAAGCAGATTTTTACAGGCATCCCGCTATCAGCGACGGCGCCGGCCGCCGGTCCCGCAGCGTACCTGAGTATCGTCGCATTCCCTTTACAAATTGCTACCGGCACTACGTTTAGTGTTGTCGCGCAGGCTCTGGATGAGAACGGCTTAGTAGACGTGTCGTATACGCAGCCGTTTTCTCTCACGAGTTTTGGGCCGGCGGCGCTCTCTGGACCTAATACGGCTACACCGACGAACGGGACCGCTGTGTTTTCTGGCGTGTCTGCGACCGCTCTCGGTACGTATTTCGCGCAAGTCACATCTGGCTCTCTCGTGCCAGCGTCCCATACTCTTCAGGTTGTAAATCCGGTACCAGTTTTACTATTCACAGATCCAACGACCTTTACAACTTCGGCTGTACCAGCGACAATCGGCCTAGGAGGTCAATCCTTCCTCGCGGGAATGACCGCGCGTATAACTGGTACAGGAATTACCACTCCCATCACTGTTCCGTGCACTGTGCTTACGGCGACAACCGCTACATTTGTACCTCCCGCTGAGATGCAGGTTGTCGGCACGTTTACTATCTCTCTACAAAACATCGGGTCAGCCGGCCTGTTCTCAAATACCAAGACCATTTTGGTATCAGCCGCTCCTGTCAACCCCGTAGCCAATGAGCTGGTAATCGACGTAATAACCACGTCCTTAACCGTACCGGCCTCTGTTACGCTATCGATTCTTGCCATAGACTCGACTCAATTCGACGCAGCATCTAAAGTGATTGACGTCGATGTCGACGGAACTATAACGTTAACAGCCCAGACACTTCCTGCGGGCGCCTCCGTCACTGGCCTAGGTGCGGTACCTATGGTTAATGGCGTAGCGCAAGTTACTCTTACTACAAACTTCGACGGCACGTTTGTATTCCGGGCTGACGGTACGGCCCTCAGCTTAGGCACAAAAGACACGCCGGAAATACAGATTGTTAATCCTTCGCTGATCACCCTAAATAGCGTATCCCCGGCATCTATCCCGGAAGACAGCCCAGCCACGACGATCACGGTGTCTAGCACACAGCCGGGACTTCCTCAAGGGAATACGACTATTCGCGTTAACGGGCTGGCGCTACCGACGACGAGCGTTAATTTTAACACAGCGACCGCGGTAATTCCGGAATCGATGCTCAAGAATCCCGGAACTCTAAGTGTCGACGTGGTTAGCACGAATCCGGTAACGACTTCTAACTCTATAGCACTAACGATCACTGACGTAATTGAGCCGCCGGCAGCACTAGAGTTCACATCAGTACCAAGTTCGGCAGTATTTGCAGGCTCCCCGTTCCAAGTTCAAGTTCGAGTTTTGGATACGGATGGAAAGGCGGCTGGACAGGTGCAAGACCTAACTATCACGGTCGCACTGCAGACGCCTGGTTCGGCGCAACTCAGCGGGTACTTTTCGAAGACAGTAAACAGCAATATCGTTGTTTTTGATGATCTATCTATAGATACCGAAGGAACATACGTATTGACGGCCACAGCTGTTGGATTGACATCTGCTGAGTCGCCAGACATTACGATCTCGATTCCGGCGGCCCAAATAGTGGCAATTAATCCCGCCAGTGTTACACCTGCTTTTTTCTCTGATGAGGGTTCTCCGGCATTTGGGCTAACTTATTGGGGTGACGTACCCAACCAGCTAGGTATAAATTTCAACTTCTGGAATATCTACGAAGACTTTTCGTACTGTTTCCGTGGCAACCTGCGGTATGCGACGACTAAGGCAGTTGGGTTCAACGGTGACGGCCTCGGCACGTCTCCCGATCCAGTTCTAGATAGTCTGGGTTGGCCTACCGTACTAAATGGTGAGTATGCTACCGTCCGGTTATTTACCGGCATGAGCGTGCCTCAGCTATATCTAGACGGTACGAACCGCGGGCTACTGAAGGCGTATAGACCTGGCCGGTACTTATACGAAGTCTGGACCAACACCGGGGTCGCTAATCCAGTCGCCTATTTCGCAGGTGACGGAGACTGGGAGCAGCTCTCTTCTGGGTCATTGACAGCCCCGGCTGTGTATCGAGTCACAGTGGCTGAGGCCGATAGAACGAATCAGGGCATCGAGATGGTCCTATTCGCTAACGGTGCAGATCTGAAGATGACAAATTTGATCATCTATCACGAGAATGACGCTGCGTATAAGAATCAGATCTACTGGGATCCTGAACTACAAACACAGTTAAAGCACTTCTGTCGTGGTCGAGACATGGAGGTGAAGCACCTTAATGAGCTCAGCGCGCTTATTTCGAATCTATCACAAGATCCGGCCTTGACGTGGGCTACCTGGGACGGATACGGCCCTCCGCCATCGGTTATCGTCGCACTGTGTAACTTGGCTGATTTGGATTACCATTTCTGCATTCCCGCCGCGGCAGCTAGGAACGTATCGTACATCGACTACTGGGCTACGTATATTCGAGACAATCTGAATCCGAAGCTTCGGGTTATACCCACAGTTGGTAACGAAATCTGGAACGGCCCGGGTAACGTCGAATTCGATACGTTTAAGTCAGCTTACGTATTCCAGAGTATTCACGCGCCGGCCCTCGGATTCTCTTCGGATTTCACAGGACGTCTTAAAGCTCAAGCACACTGCCAGCGGCTAGTTCACGACCGCTTTGCAGCTATATTTGCTGGTCAGACTCATCGAGTTGTGAATGCTGTTGAAACACAGAACGGCGGCAACGGAATGAGCATAATTCTGGACCATCCGTATGGGCCGGATGGTCAAACGCTCGGTCAGCGCGGCGTTGAAATACTTATAGCCGGCTACTTCCCTACCGGCGTAGATACGATCGCCTGGCATCAGTACAACCCGGCCTGGTCTACTGTGCAAAAGCAGGCGTTCTTCGAAACGGTCATCTCTGCATACACGCAGGCGTATACAGACGCCATCAACTCTGCGCGGATCATTGCGGACCAGGTTGGGCCGGGTAAAGCGTATCCCAATTGCTCGCTGGGCTCGTACGAGAAGTTCTTCCAAGAGGGTGCGCCGTCTCTCGCTGCGGTCCCTGATTGGTCGGCTGGTGCGAGCTACTTCCTCGGTGCGCCCGTTTATTGGCAGGCCGTCGGAGCGTCAAATAAGACTATACACATCTCTAATGTAGCTAATCCGACTGTCGGTACATTTATTCCCTCACAGTGGACTAACACTGGAGCGATCGTATGGGAAGACTACACGTCGCAACAAAGAATAAACGCAACTGTCGGTATGGCGACGTTAAAGTCTATCGACACTTATCGAGGACTGATCGAGAGCGCCGTGGCGCAGTGGAGAGCACTTACCGACAAGTGCCTAACTATATACAAACTATTCTCGCGTCCGGATAGTCGGAGCGGCTTCAGGTCACTTGGCGCGGAACGTAACGAGCCGTACACCCAGTCGACCACGTTTACTTATACCGGTCCGTACGCTCCGAATCAGGCAATTTTGAATACGACAATAAGGCCCAACGGTATTATTCCAGATCCGCTCGGGTCTGGAGGCTCCGGCGGTCAATTTACATTAACGGGTTTAAAGTTCCGTTCTGATACAGTATTGACTGTGGATGGTGTTGTTACGCCCGCTGTGTACGTCGATCCTGGATTAATGCTGTTTACGCCCCTCCCGGCTCAACAGGCGGTTGGATTACACCAGGTTATCGCTAAGAACCCGGGCGCGCCAGATTCAAATTCGGTAACGTACGAAGTGTTAAGTGTTGCTCCTAATCCTGAAGCTGATGTCGGTGTGGCTGTGTTATTCCAAGCAATCGAAGCGCCGAATAACCCCACATCATTTCACGCCCCGGAAACCTTATATCTCGTTGGGGCCGCCTTCGATTCCGGTTTCGGTACGGATCCGTTATCAGCACCTAGCGGTATAGATGATGATTATACGGAGGCGACAGTAACATGGATTCAAAAGCCGGCAGATACCACGCTAACCGATTTCAGTGTCCCTCTAGTCGCAGGTGTTTTGGGTCCGATCGTACTAAATACCAAGGCTGACGGAATCTATCAAGCTGAGGTTACCTTTACTGGCGCGGGTGTGCCGGACGTCACAGGCACGACAGGAACCGTGACCGTGACTAACCCAGTACCGACGATAGACTCGATTGTACCTAATCTGTTTCAGGCGACCTCAAACCCTGTTACGCTTCAAATAACGACCTCTGGATTCTTTCCGCCAACTGGCGCAAATGTAATCATAAATGAGCAGATCGTCTTGTCTTCTACGACGGTATCGGCGAATAATAAGTCACTATCGGTCGTATTACCGTCGAGCGTTTCATCCGCGCCGGGGATCAAGAATGTAGTTGTGACGGTCGACAATTCTGTAGGCGGTGCCCCAGCCTCGTCGAACGCACTGTCTTTCGAGGTCACATCGCCTCCGCCAGGAGTAGAGAATCTTCCTGCCAGCATTGTTGTAGGTCCTACCAGCTACCAGCGGCTGCTCCCGGCCGTCGGCCCCGTTATAACTAGCGCTACTCCTCTACGAGACGCGCTGCGTACGATCGGTAAGTATTCTTCAGTTATAACTCCGGATAATACGCAACTGTTCACGCAGCAGGTAAATGGCGAGAATGCGTTCGAGGTGGTAGAGATTCTAGCCGGCGCGTACGGTAACATCATATTCTCCACAAATAACAATGGCCCTCACGATGTTGCAATAGGCGCACCTTTAAGCGCTTCGGCGCCGCTACTGATTCGAGCCAGACGAGTTTCGGGTGTTGCTGATAAGGTGGTTATTCGCCCCTCGGACTTTACTGACCCGATTCCGGCCAGTATCTTTATTACCGGTAATTCGAACCTAAGCTTCGTTCACTGGTACGACGTTACTGTATTTGGACACCAACTATCATGCTTGGCCACGGATAACAAGCTGTTGACTCCGACCGGCGTGTTAGGTAATCCGGCTCAGGCGTTCCGTAGTTGGAAGTGGGTTCGGTGCAATTTCCTTGGTAATTGGGACCCGCGCATCGTAGCGCTCGGCTCTGACCGGTTTGTGCGCGCACCTTTAATCGGAACATCGCAGGCGCAGTGGAACGCCGCAGGCGTCGAAATCATTGGCGGTGATAAGTCCTCATGGACCACAATACAGGCCTATGATGCCATAAACGCTGCGCCGCCGACGGAAGTATTGTCAGGTTTACCGTTACCTCAAGGTCGGTTTGGTCGCCGATTCTTATCTGGAGACGTCACTAATCCGGCACACCCGAATTACAACGGATCGAGTGTCTACATAGGTGCGTACCCCTCGGCCAGCATTCCGAACTTTGCCTATAACCAACTGAGTCCTTACGCAGTAGACGGTATCAATGTCTATAACATCTGGGACTGGGAGTTCAGTGGCTGTAAATTCTTGAATCATGCTTACGCTGCTGTCCGCATATCGAATATCGCAGGCGTCAGTACGAAGTTTGTTGGTTGCCATTTTGAGCAGAACGGTGAGTTCGCGCTACTGTGCTTAAACCGAGCCGGCACAAATCCGTTCAGTATTGCTAGCGGTGATGTTACCAAAGCACCCGTACTTGGCTCAGATACAGGCGGGCCAGGTGCGGGTGCCTTGGTACTGCAGGGGTGTCAGTTTGTTGACAATAGCTTCCAGACGACTAACACGCAAGTCATTATTCGCGGTATTCAAAAAGGCAGCCTTCTTGTCGAAAACTGTCAGTTCCTAGGCGGCTATTTGGATGCGATGCGGCATTTACCTGCAGCCTGTGGCGGCGGTATCGACGTAGGCGACGATGCACAGTTCGACAGTCAAGGAGTCCTAACGCATTGGTACTCTAACCTTACAACAACGGCCAATCTACCACTGGTACCTTGGACAGATGTTCTATCGCAATTTGTATCAAATAGCACGTGCACAACTCTTCCAGGGACTGTGAGCGGCAATATCGTATGCGGCTGGCCATATCTCCCCGGTCCGAATATCACTAATCAGCAGTACGCGGCTGTGGCTAGTGATCCGGGCGTGACTCTACCTGGCGCGGCTGTATTGGCCGGCCTGCAACAGACTGAGTCTGTGATAATTACTAACTCAGTATTTGCGTTTAATCCTGATGATACAGGACTATCGTGGAACCTGCCCATTGCGAATAAGAATCCGGCTGGTGTGGCAGCCGCTAGAGATTCGCTACTGCTCGGGGGCATTCGATTCTTACAAATCGATGGGTCTACTTTCTTACAAAAATCGAGCCTGTTTGGCATTCGTATAGACCCGATCTTTGCAGGTAAGCATATTAGTTCCCTGACCAATCAGATTGGCGGCGGAGCTGTTCCAAACAGTATCGCCGATGAGATGGTATTTGCTTATAGCGGGTCGAAATACGATACCAACGTACTTAAATTAACGCTCAAAGGCGCCGGTCCAGTATCTGGTCCGTTACTGGCGCTTGCGTCTTTGAAGGTTTACCCGCCGACCAGTACTCCCCTTCCGCCTAATTTCCTGATGCGCGCCTGCGTTCCGCTTCCGGACGCCTACTCAATCGCAGGTCTCGAAGCGCTCAATCTAGAGATATTCGACTCTAATCAGATTCCGTACCCTGTTCAGTTCAATCCTGTGGCGTACTACCCTAGCGGCAACGTGTCTGTGGTTGAAGTTTGTTCCGTCGTACTGACTGATGTCGGAGCTAACGGTACGCCGCAGGTATATACGTTAGCGCGGCGCGTCTGACATACACTATAAGCACACATATGAAAAAGGTGACATTTGCTAAAGGCGTTCGACCGACAGTCGGAGACATGAACGCTATAGGAACTACGACTGAAGAGGCGTTAGATCAGCTTATTCGGGCGCTACTGTCAACCGAGACTGGAAGCGTGCTGTTCGACGCCGCGCCTCCTACGGTATCGGTCCTGAATGATGTGCTTACCGTAACAGTTCCCTCGCAATGGTTCGTTATTGCCGGCGCGGTACAGAAAACGCAGGAAGTTGTTGCGCAGTTTAACGCTGGCGCTAACAACCTACGCATCGATGTGTACTTAGTTGCTGGTAAAACAGGCCAGAACGAGACGAGAGACTTTAACTCTGTTGATCCGACTACCGGCTATCTAATTCAGCAGACGCTTACTACCCAGGTTCGACAAAATGATGCGCCGAGAGTCGAATTCGTTACAGGTACGGATATCCTGCTGGCACCCACACCACCTGTACTATCTTCTACGGATGTAGGACGTGTACGACTGGCCATAATTAGGTACGTTAACCTATCTAACTCGTTTACGATCGACTTAAACACAACAGAACGTTACGTACTTCCTCCAGGAGCGGTAGCGGGCCTGACAGCGCACGCACTCTCTCACTTACCCGGCGGCTCAGACGCTATACAAGTTGCGACTGTCTCAGGAAACACCAGCACAGCTGGTCTGATGCCTGCTGATTCTTTAGTTAAGGTCCAGGCAGCTATTCAAGACGTAGCTGTGGCCGGCGGTAGTGAGTTCATTACGGTATCGACATCAGTTGCTAGAGAGGTCGAAGTAGGTGTGCGTATCGCAGATTCACTCACTATTGAGGATATAGGTGGTCAGCAACACCTGGCTGCTGCCTTTCTACCTCCGAGCCAGGCCGCCGGTTTCTCCTCCTCCGTGGCCAGAGCTGACCATACGCACACGTCATTTGATTCCGGGTTCTTAGTTCAAGTAACAGAACTTGATGTAACCGGTAATTTAGGTACTATTCTACCCATCAGCTTTTTGTCGCAAACACAGGGTCAAAAGACCTTGGTACCGAAGCGCATTTTGTCCGTTGATTGTTTCTGGGAGCCCGCGAATCAAACTAATACGAACAGTCCCAAAGGAGTCCACACTGGATGGACCGCTATTAACACTTCAGGTACGAACGCTACGGTAGGCGCTAGGGCGTTGATAACTGGCCCGTCTACATTTGAGATAGAGATTGGCGAGCTAGGAGTGACGTTCTTGTCAGCTGCAACGAAGAATAAGGTAGCGTCTCCCGAGTGGACATCACCCGCATATAACCAAGGTTCCTATCCAACTAGCGGAAAACTAAGGATCGTGGCCGTTGCGCAAACGTAATCATGCACAAAAAAGAGTCAATGGTTGGTCAGCTAAAGGGCAAAGTCGAGCTGACTATTTCAACAGAACAAAACGTGGTCTATACGATGCGAAGCAAAAATCTCGTCGTAGATTCCGCGCAAGAAGTAATTGCCGGCCTCTTACGCCGCGATTTTGCGAATTTTATACCACAATATGTAACGATTGGCGACGGCGGCGATCTTGAACAAGACGCGAAGGTTGACTCTGGCGCGCGCGTAGCCCCCGCATCTACAGATACGGTCGTTCGTAGCGTAGTAGCTAAGATTCCGATCGTACAGGTCATAGCGAACGAGGACGGCTCGTGGACATATGTAGCCATCGCGGGAAAAAATGAGGCCGTGACGCCGGCGATCAACGAGCTCGGCCTAGAATCGGCGAACGGAACATTGATATCACATTTCGTGACGGAAGCTACACAAAACGGGAGGGCTCGTAAATACCCGAAATCTTCGGCTGAGCACTTAGTAATTCGCTGGACACTTTCTTTTTCGCTTCTATGACACAGCTTATATACACGCGCTTTCACGCGCAAGATACTGCGGTTAACCAAAACAAACAACTTGAATACGTTGTCAAGCCGGGTATATACGCTGGCTTTAGAGTTAAGCCTAACGTCGCGCTGCCGTATCACCTAGACATCACAGTTGGAGCAGATGACAGCAGTGTGCTGGTCACGTCAGAGGGTGTTAAAGTTGAAGAGACGGAATCGATAATAGGCGCAGTGAAGTTGGCGCAGCCGGACCCGACTTTAACACGCATAGATGCGATCGTCGCGGAATACGCATACGTACCTAACGCTAATATTCAACAGACATACAAAGCGATTCGCGGCCAGAACCAACCTGACACCGACTCGGCTCCGACTAAACCCGAGCCTGAAAGTGATTTTCAAGTAGTGCTGGCGTACGTTACCGTTCGGCCATCAAGTAGCGGAATTCAAAACATTGACATTACTGATATCGAGCATGTTCCATTGGCGCCGTGGTCCGATGCGGCGCTCAAACCGATCATAGAGCCGAATGACCCCAGACGGGTATATGTATACCCCGGCAGATTCATAAGCGTCGATAGGACTAGCCCGGTCGAATTTGGCGGCGGCTACTCACCGATTATTGACCCAGTACTATATCAGACCAACGAAGTACGATACATTCAGCTCGGTCTGACAGATGATGGGTTGGTGTCGATAATAGGGCAGGCATCATCGGAGGACCTACTTCCGGCGCTGACGACCGACGTACTTCCTGTGGCGATAGCGCGCGTGCGCAAGTCGTTCGGCCAGGTTGTCGTAGAAACTTTAAAAGACATACGCTTTGCATATTCTCGCGAGCATTCTCGCCCCAATGAGCTTCTCTTCTACGCGGACGCTCTGTCTGGATCGGTTTTCAAAGATCTCCGCGTAGAGACTTTTTCGGATGCCTCTGCTGTCGATCTAGACTCGGTTAAGCTGGTCGGCGGAAGTCAGGCATTCTTGACAGCATCTGTGGATACCGCCGATACGTCGCTAACAATATCTTGGACAGGCCCGACGAAAATTCCATCAGAAGACGTCACTATCTCTACCGCGGACGTATTGGCCGGCGGCCTAGCGACTAAGGTTGCACACTTCATGGTGCTGGCAGATACGTCTTTTAGCGGCCTTAGATTCCAGTATTCGGTTAGCGCGGCGACAGCAGGGTATACTGCAGAGAGTTTCCGTCCGAATGAGATAGTCCGTATTCCTGGCGGCCAAGGCACAAAGCTGTTCATCAAGTTCATTATTCCGCGCTCAGCCTTTTCTGCTACTAAAGTAGCGAAACTGTTTAGCTACGGGTTGTTATATGGATTGGATGCCACCGTACTGAACGCTAACACGCTTTCTGACCTCGGCATTTCGTCGCTTAAGAGTAATCTTCAAAATCTCATTCCGAACGGGCAGTTTTATTACTGGTCGCGCCCATCCGTAGAAGGTTCGGTGCCTGATTTATCATCCCCGCAGGAACTTATCTTCCCCTTCTCGCAATCTACAGACGATATCAATGCCGGAGATTCGTGGCAGGTTACTAAGTGGGGCGGGCCGGCCAAATCCAATCAGATCTCCAGAGTGTGGTACTCAATCGCCGGTCAGCCGTCTAAGACCGCGCTGAAGTTTACAGCCTCGTCTTCTATGTCTGGACCGACGTATGTCGAGTATCGATACCCACTTCCGGCAGAGCTGGTGGGGCGTACATTGACATTCTCTTTCGACTATAGATCAGGTGTATCAGAAGCTGTCGGTATTGGTATAGTCGTATATAGATTTAACGGTCTGACACTAGAAGTTCTATCTCGTACGGACCGGGTAGCACTAACAGCACAAGGGACTCTTGTAGTTCAGACTGACGGTAACATTTCCACTGAGGCCGCGCAGATAGGCTTCTATATTATGTTCCTGAATACGGGTGCGGAGACGACGACTTATGTCACAGACGCGCGAGCCGCTATAGGCGATTTCAACGACTTGCCATACACCCCGGCCCCGAACGCATCGGCTATCCTACCTGCATATGCTGAATCAGGTAGAAGCTTTTTGTCTTGTTATGCATCAGAAGGCACCGTCGTCGGGGTCGCGTCACAGTTCGCTGGCCGAAAGCTGGCGATTGGGTCAGTAGAGGCGCGTATACAGAAGTTAGGTACAGCCAATAGGTCGGTCGGGCTGTCAGACATTACACTCGAGGCGACATCAACTAGCGTCGTGGCCGCCAGCTCAGCAATCGCTGCTGGCCCGGTACTATTGGACGTAGATTGGGAAGTCTTTGTTCGATATGAAGGATCTCCGACGTGATAAAATACAAGTATGCCGAAAATCGTATCTCAGCGCAGCGGATCGACTCCCCTGCCTAATTTTTACTCTAAGATTACCACCGCGGGAGACGCCAGTCGATTCATCGGCTCGGAAACTGGCCGGCGCGAGATTCATGTCGTTGCATCAGATGCTAATGGTGACGCCTTAGTCGATCTTGACTTAGAATACTTAGTAGGTCAAAAACAGCTAAACGTCTTCAGACTTATTCAGGCAGGTGCGGCATCTTTCTGGTCTAAGTTGTTGGATGAAGAAACAGTCATTTCGTCTCCGGCGTCTGTATCGAACGCGCTTCCGTATTTCGAAGAATTGAGCTCAAGCACGGTAAGACTCAGAAATCTGCCAGCATCTTCGACTACTGAGTTTCTGTTTGAGATTCCGCACACAGCCATTCCAGCAGAATTGCGCGAGCGCGTTACGATTCAACCGCAAGGTGGCGGAACGAGTATAGAGCTACTAGGTAACGGCGACGGTATTCGCCTACGCAGCGCGACTGGCCTACAGTTCGTTATTACTGTAGATGATGACGGGCACTTGACTTCCACACCGCAATGAAGCACTTTGTGACCCGCGCCAAGTTGTTTAAACAGGCGCAAGCTGTTTCGGCGCTACCGCATCAACAGCGGGTCATAGACCGTATATCAAACCAGCGCCCTGGTGATAAGGGCTTGCTTGTTGTACACGGACTCGGCTCTGGAAAGACGCTCACGTCGTTATTGGCCGGAAAGGCGTTGAACCGGCCGACTCACGTGTTGGCACCAGCCGCTACTGCCACGCATTTCGTGGGCGAGGGCGGTAGAATACCTGGCATGCCAAAAGTCACGGCTGAGTCGCACGAGCGTGCTATGAAAAGGAATACAGACGCTCGCGGAGTGATGCGGGACTTAAGCACATCATCCGAGCACGCTGACAAGCTGCTCGTTTATGACGAAGCACATCGAATGGTGGGTCCGTCACACAACTCTAAAAAACAAGAGCTTTTGAAACTGCCCGCAGCCAAGAAACTGTTGTTGACGGCTACGCCGATGCGAAACAGTCCGGCAGATATAGCCCCTCTAATCAACGCTGTTCGTCCTGGCGCGTTACCAACAGATCCGGCGTCTTTTTCGAAGCAGTATGTGCGTAATAAAAAAGTGAAGCCCGGCTTACTTGGGTGGTTGAAAGGTGTTCGCCCTGGCGAGATACCGGAGATTCATAATGCTGAGAAATTCAGATCTAAGATCCAGGGCGTCGTCGACTACCACGCCACAGATAAAGAGCACTTCCCGTCTGCGACATATGAAGACGTGAAGGTAGATTTATCTCCGAGGCAATCACAAATTCTTCGGTCGATCACTAGTAAAAACCCGATTCTTCAGTACAAACTTCACCACAATTTACCTCCTGATAAAAAAGAAGTCCGTAACATGATGGCCTTCTATCAGGTACCGAGAATCGTATCGAATAGCGCCAAGGGCTACTCTATTCATGCCACGGACGATGATAGCGCAAAGCTTAATGCCGCAGCGAATCGACTTGTTGAGAAGTCTAAGACGACGCCTAATTTCAAGGCTGTAGCGTATTCAAACTACCTGGACGGCGGCGTCAGAGAGTATAGCTCAAAGTTGCAAAAGCACAACATACCGCACACGGTCTATCACGGAGGCTTATCTAAGCGGCAACGTGATCAGGCGAAGAGAGACTATAACGAAGGTAAAATAAAAGCACTGCTCATTAGTGGCGCAGGCGCCGAGGGTCTGGACCTTAAAGGTACCAAATTAATGCAAGTTCTCGAGCCGCACTGGAACTCGGCTAGAACGGACCAGGTTATTGGTCGGGCTATTCGGTACAAGAGTCACGCCGCACTACCTCCCGAGGAACGTAAGGTCCATGTAGAGAGATACTACGGCGTGGCTTCGAGACCGACAATGTTTGGTCTACGCAAAAAGAAGTACAGTGTGGATGAGTACATTCATAACGTAGCCCAGAGAAAGACCAACTTGATCAAGCAGTTCGAAGACCAGATTCGTTCTGCCTCCGGCTCGTGATCGCCGTAGACTCTAGGTAGGAAGTCTCAGTACCCGCGCGAAGGAATCATACCAAGCTTCGTTTTCCGCGGTTTGCACGAACCCTGCTGCGTTCTTATGACCTCCTCCGCCAAATCGTTTGGCTATCTGGCTGACGTCTAGTCCGCCGTCTTTAGCGGACCGTAGCGACCATAGGCGCTGACCTTTATTATCGAAGTACGTCATAGCAAACGCGTAATTCACGCATAGGCGCGCGCCTACGTCAGAGGCGAACATACCTCCGGGAACATTCGCCACTGGGACTCTATAGACTTCCTTTTGATTCTGATCTACCACAATGACGTGGTCTGAAGAGTCCACAAATAGTTGCACAAGACTGTCGTGATACCGAGTCATGTGACCGCCGATAGCTTTCAATGCCTCCAGGTCAGTTGCGTGCATCCATTCCGACCACTTAGCGAACGTCTTGTCTTCGTTGGATAGTGCTAGATGAATTTCTTTGGTTCCTGGCAGTTGGTAGCGCCACAGGTCACGGTCTTCTATATGCGCCAGCAGTTTAGGCATTGTATCGAAGCCGTCATTCAGCGCCGCCCAGGCTAGAGCCGCGCCCGAGTGCTGAACATCGTACATAAACGGCACTCCCGAAGCTGTAATCTCCGGAAGTGCCGTCACGTGATGATCGATGACTCGCACGCTTTTGGCTTTTTCCGCCATGCTGCGGAGTACGTCAGCGCGATAACTGAAGTCGACGATCAGTACGTGCTTTCCGGTCACATCCGGCGGCGGCTGGCCGTAGTGACCCTCGAAAAACTCTGTGGTGTCGAGGGCGCCGATCCGTCGCGCAGTGTCGTAGACACTCCACGCTGCTCCGTAGCCGTCTATGCAGTTACCGTGGTATATGCACAGGGTCGGACCCTCTTTCAAATCTTGCACTATATTTTTCATCTATGTAGAATTCGGTTGTGGTCTGTGATTCTGATTGGCGATGTTTGCAGGTGTTCTTTGACTTCTTCGATCTTGGTCGGATCTACGTGTGTGCAGCTGTGTGCGGCGAGTAAACCGCCGCACACAGCTAGTAGTGCTGGTGAGAGCACCCACACGATGGTTACGTACCGAGACAGAGAATCCGATTTTTCAATGTCGATCGGTCTCATACTCCAGCCCTAAGCCGCTGGTTGTTTAATCCTTTAGCTAGGCTGAGAGCGATCTCGGCTTCGACGTCGTACGCTACTCGGAACATCGAGATCGTCTCTGCTTCCGTATC
The DNA here is from genome assembly GCA_964499865.1 of uncultured Rhodobacterales bacterium. Taxonomy (GTDB): domain Bacteria; phylum Pseudomonadota; class Alphaproteobacteria; order Rhodobacterales; family Rhodobacteraceae; genus JANOGU01. Next base: position 161,494 of record CAZCPY010000001.1, read on the forward strand.
TATCACGGTACCAACCGCGCGCGCGTCCTTATCTCGCGGCTGGCCCACGCTCCCGACGTTAACTAAGACACGAAAAAGTGCGGACACGTCGCACTTGAACTCTCCCTTGCTGTAGAGCTCTTTTATGTCGAAGTGAACGATGCGGTCAGCCCAGACGTCTTCCGGAATGATCGCACGCATGGTGCAGATTTCAGGCAGGTGTGTGTGCCCAATTACACACATTTGCGCCTTCCCGGCATCCATGCATAACTCCCGACTAAAGTCGTCCAAGACGTAGTTGAAGCTCTCCGGGCGCACCAGCTCTCCGTGGCATAGGTGAATATGCTCTGTGACGATCTCGTGCGGTCGCGTGCTGAGCCAGCGTTTTTCTTCGGCGCTCAGAGCCGTTCTCGTGAACATGATACCTTCGAATGCGTGACGGCTGAAATCATGAAGAATCTTATCCGACATGACCGCAGCGTCATGGTTCCCTTTGACGACTTCAGCGTTGATCTCGCGCACAAACGCGATCGTCTCAGACGGGCGCGGTCCGTATCCAACTATGTCGCCTACGCTTAAAAACTTTTCCGCGCCACGTTTGATCAGTTCAGCGTGCACTGCGCGGAGCGCCGTTAGGTTTGCGTGTATGTCGCCAAAGATACCGTACTTCATGTGACATCCTTTAGGTCCAGTGCTTTTAGTTTTTCCAGGAACAGATTATCAGCAAGTTCCTGATCGTGCTCTTTCATAAACTGCGCGTACGTGTTAAACGGGCGAGTCAGTGGTAAGAGCAGTTCGAGCCAGAAAAAGTTGAGAACGAATTGCCTGGCGTTATTGTGGGAACTTTGCAGTTCTTTTGCTTCTTTTTCGCTGGTTCCTGAAGGAATCTTCGGCGCGCCGAGCGCGAAAAAGTGGTTGATTTGCTTAGTGAGCAGCTCCCAAGGACCGTCGATCCGCTTGTCGTAACTGCGCGGATGTTCGGCGATAAAACAAAGAATCGCGCTATCTACGCAGGCGCGCTGTAATGTAGTTAGTTCAGGCATGACTAGCCTCAGTTCAGGGATGCATGACTGGTAAAAAATAGGTCCGCCAAGCCCTTCCCGCAAAGCGGACCTATTTCTCAGAAGCTCATTGCGATCAGGGTCGCGGCGAGAATCGCCGCGGCTCCCAGATCGTCGAGCAGTTGACGCCAGTTCATGACTCTCCTGTCAAGTTTGGTGGCGCGAAAGCGGTCGCGCACCGGAGAAAGAATCGGGGTCAGCTTCGGCTGACTCCTGATTAGGTTCTTTCAATCATTTACTTATGCCACAAATGCAGGCATGTTTTGTCAGATTTTAATAATCTGTACCAGTACACCCAACCAGCGAGGCGCACGGCTAACCATATGGTGTACCTTTGCCACATAGGGACGCCTAATTCTCGCATTATCTTTCTGAAAACTCCATCCGCCTCCCGCCGAGTAATCCTTCTCATCCCGCCACTTACTAAAGGTTTAGCATAGTAACAGTAATCATGCACCACCGCAGCCTTGTTGTACTTGCCTAGCTTAGGCAATAACCAGTTCGCCCAACCAGGAATTGAAGCGAAATCCATAATAAATCCGGCAGGTACAATAAATGTATCTGTATTCCCTTCGTAAATAAGAGCTTCGAGTAGCTCGAATTCCTCGCCACCTTCTACTTCTTTTATTTTTAACTCGGTACGGAACGGCATAAGCGTGTAAAAGCTGTGTAAGTTATTGTACCGCTTAGAATCGTGCCGCCTCAATATGTTTTCTCTTAAACCGCTAGCGGACGCTGCTAGAAAGCAGTTAGAAAAGAACAAGGTTCAACCCTCGACAGATCCGGTCATGCAGCCGGTCCAGTCTTCTGCCATAAAGCAGATGGGATACAACCCACACCACAAACTGCTACACCTAGAATTTACTGGAGGCGGGAAATACGCCTTTAAGGGTGTCGGGCCTAGAACGTTCTATAACTTCACAAAAGCCGAGTCCAAAGGCGCCCATTTCCGACAATACATCATGGATCGGTATGATAGTGAGCGTCTAGACAAAGTTCACCTGAACGATGTAATCGCTGCAAGTCGACCGCACATCAAAGGTTCTCTATTCAAAGACAGCCGCGCCAAGAAAACCATACTACAGGTCACTAAAAAGAAGTCGCTCACCGAACTGGATCAGAAGGATCTCCGCATGGCCTTGCGGCACTTTAAAAATCTATCTAAGCCCGTAGCCAAGACTCCAGATTCAATCCAGTCAGTTTTTCTATCGCCGAATAGCGCGGCGCAGCGAAGCGCCAAATAAGTTTTCGACTGTGATCGTCAAAAACCGAGTCTAGTGGTTGGTAGTACCGCTCGTCGTGCCGTTCTGGGAACATCAATTCAGGGCCGCCCAAAAAGTATTGAATCCTGGCCATTTCTACGACAGTATTCTGGACGTAATCTTCCCACTTTACGAACAATACGCGGTCGGAATCATTAACAATGGTTAAGATATGTTCGATGAACGTGTCGTACTGACATTGATGTAGTCGGTTGTGAACATCGTGCCACGGATATATTGCGTTTCGTCTCCAACGCACTTCTTGCTCTAAAATGTCCTTTATCGGCGGCTGACGTTTAGGTCCGTCTAGGTACTGATGCGTCAGTCTCGCAATAGGTTCTCGTATAACCAGGACGTATTTGGCTTTGTGAATGTATCTCTCTATTAATTGAACTGCCCACGGCCAATAGAAATAACTTTCTGACGCATCTATTGCAGGTTCTTTCTTTAATTTTCGGAACAACTTCATATACGACGCCGGCGCGATCGTAGTATGCTTTTTGTACAGCCCCGATGGAATAATTATTCCTGGGCACTTCAAACTAAAAAAATCGAGGCCGCGCGGCCTCGGCACCTGGAAATCTCCGGTGCGCGCCAGTTCTAGCGCTATCTCTGTAGTACCACTATAGTCAGGACCGAGAATGAATCCGAATTTCATGGACTCATTTTATTCTCGGCCCTGATTTTAACGCAGTGGCGTTAGGCTTTGTTACTGTAATGTGCAAGGAGTCTTCCAAGATCCTGCGCTACAGGCTCTTGACGGAACTCCGGACGCTGCTGAAACCACTCATACGTCCGCTCGAGCAATCTTTCTAGATCGAACTTGATACGCTCGTCTCCTAAAGTGTCTGGTGTAGATTGACCAGCCTCTAGCTTTTGCAGTCCTTTTTTGGTGACCGCTAAGATATTGCGGAAGTCCGTCGGTTCCCAATCGCCGTTACCGAATGTCGTAATTAACTTCATTAGATGATCGATGCGGCCCACGCGGCCTGAGCTTCCCACGCCTCTTCTGTAGTGAAATCCACAGGATGCTTATCCCACCAGAATTGAGTGAAGTTAGCGGCGCGGCCTCCAATTGTTGATAGTGTTTTATGTAACTGATTTGCGTTCCAACTGTCGTGATTGTGCTCTACGACGTCAGTAGGATAAGGCGGACCGAGGGGTTTCACGTTGAAATCCACGGTCATTTCGCCTGCGGCTAAGAATACAGGCACCTGACTGGCTCGGGCCTGGTTGGTCGTTATCCAGGTGATCGGTGATCTAGCTATTTGATCTTGAGAGGACAATGCGGCTAAGGTGTTTCCGGGGCCGTAGTGCTGCCCTAGAGAGCCGCTTACATTTTGTTGCATTGACGGTAAATATACCGCAGCTACTGCGGACAGACACAAGAACTTTGGAGCAGGACAGTTCGCGTCTGGGTGCCAAGCATAATACATCAGATTCTGACCACCCGCTGAGCGTCCCGCAGCGCCAATTCGTTCTTTATCTATACCAAGCTTAAAAGCGTTTCTTTGTAGATATCTAGCGAGCACCACGGCGTCATTTTCCGGTCCGGGAAACTTACCTATAGCGCCGGGCAAATAGCCAAACTGGGCATCGATAAACGCTATGCCGCGCTTTAAGAACGCCATTCCCAGCGGACCAGGTTCGCTAAGTTTAGTGGTTTTACCCCAGCCACCCCCAGTCATAAAAATTACTGCCGGTGTTCCCGGACCTCCCAGCTTCTTTATGGGCTGGAACATCCGGAATGTTTGGTGGTCATGCAGCGAACCATATGTATGATCCTGCGCGGTGTAGCTAAATTTCGGTGTTTGCATAGATATTGATTGACGCAACGCGAATATAGCCAATATTTGACTTAATAGGTGGCGTCGTGTTGATGACATTAGTTACCAGGATATGATTACAGTGTACTCGTCTGTTCCGTACTCTTTAATGAACAGCTTGGCAATATCCTGCACCCAGGGTTGTGATTCTGCAGCATCAACGACATCTAACCAACTGAAAGAGCGTAGAACGCCATTATGGGCGTCAAAGAAATCTGACATGAAATGCCAGAAACAGCGGTATGGAATTTCTTGCGCCTTGCCGTCCGGATCATTTTCATATGCGTGCCGCAGATCGTTCCAGAACTTGATCCCATCTGGCGACTCTAAAAATAATCTGCCGGCTTTATTGAACCGGTATCCCCTAACAGGATTTTTTTCCATCTCGATTATTTGTGGGTAGCGTGCACGCTCCCACTCCGTTTGATGGCGCGCATTGAACGCGAAGACGGTTTCATATCCGTTAGCTTCTAGGCGCGCCCTTTCGTCATCAGTGATATATTGGTCTGTGTTGATTTTGTATTTCTCTTCGAGCAGCCGCACCATTTCTCTATAGTCGTATATTTCATCCGTCTTTTGGCTGCTTAGTTTTTCTTTGAGGCTCATGTGTGCGTGTTAAAAATTAGATTAGAAGAGTCTTCAATACTCTTATGCCGCATTTTTGGCCGTGTTTTTCGCACGTACAATTAGATGTACGCACTCTCTATTCAGATTATGCCCCGTCACGTAATTACCTCTGAGCTAGGCGCCTTAGGCGAGTATAAAGGCGCATGGAACCCGGCCGGCGGCGCCTTCCCATCCGGAGCGACAAAGACAGACCTTTACAGAGCCTCAGCGAGCGGTACTGTAGATGGGATCGTGTTCGCTACTGGCGATCTGCTTTTGGCTTTAGCTGACGCGCCAAGTACTTCGGTGTATGCGAATAACTGGTCAAAAATTCCTGTTACGGTAGCCGCGCCCATAACGGACCACGGCGCACTCAGTGGACTAGGGGATGACGATCACACGCAGTATCACACAGATGCGCGTGCCAACACTTGGCTAGGAACTAGAACATCAGATAACCTTCCTGTTGGGGCAACCAATCTATATCTCACGGGGGCCGAACGGGCCAAGCTGGCTGGTATAGAACCGAACGCGACCGCAGACCAGAGTGCGGCTGAGGTTGTATTCGATCCTGCCGGTTCGTCCTTATTATCGACGGACGTCAACGCGGCGATAATAGAATTGGATACGGCTAAATCAGCTACAGGTCACTCGCACGCGCTAGCGAGCGGTTCTGCCGCCGGCTTTATGAGCGCCGCGCAGTTCACGAAATTGGCTGGTATAGAGACTGCGGCTACAGCCGATCAAGATGCGGCCGACGTACCATTCACACCAACCGGGAATTTGGTCGCTACTAATGTGCAGGATGCGCTAGTCGAGCTTCAGACTGAGTTGGACGGTATCGTTGCGGGTGGTGGTGCCGGTGATATGTTGAAGGCGACATACGACCCGACTAACAAAAATGCTGATGCATTCAGCATGGGTAATATGGTAGAAACGGTTTCTGCCAAAATACTGACTGCGGCGGAGCGCACGGATATTGCCAACGCCAAGACTAAATTGGCTACCATTCAAGATGGCGCCCAGGTCAACACGGTTACGTCGGTACACGGCCGCTCCGGAGCGGTAGTATCTGCTACGAATGACTACGAGGCGGCCCAGATCGATGTTAATCCGCTTATTCCCGGCCTCGCTGCTGGAGACGTTAAAGCAGCATTATCTGAGCTCTTGTCTGATATTGACAACAAGTCACATACTACGCTCACTGATTTGACCACTGGAGATCCACATACCCAGTATCTAACAGCTTCGTCTGTCGGAAGCAGAGCAACATTTCAAACAAACTGGACAGATTTGACCGACGGTGGGCTCACATCGCTTCACACGCACAGTAATGCGACGACATCTGTTGCAGGCTTCTTGAGTGCGGCGGATAAATCGAAGCTGGACGGCATACAGGCCGCAGCGCAGGTTAATACGGTCTTCTCTGTTTTCGGACGCACGGAGGCGGTAGTACCTGTCTCTGGCGACTACAACGCGTCTCAGATAACCGTCACGCCTGTCGGCGCTATCGCAGCAGCAAACGTGCAAGCTGCTTTAGCGGAGCTCGACACTGAGAAAGCACCTGTCGCGCACTCACACGCCGCGTCCGTAATCACAGTTACACCAGGCAGCGGACTAGCTGCGACTGATGCCCAGGCCGCGTTCAACGAGCTACAAGGTGACATAAATACTATCAACACCACGCTACCGAATAAGTCAGACGTAGGTCATACACACGCAGCGTCGGTAATTACTGTTGTCACAGGTTCAGGTGTCACGTCGAATAACGTACAGGACGCTTTAGTCGAACTACAGGGTGAAATAACTACGAATGCTACGGACATAGCTAACAAGACGCACAATTCGCTACTGGGTCTAACGACGGGCGACCCGCACACACAATATCTACTCACGAGTGGTGCTCGCGCACTGACCGGTAACCAGTCTGCTGGTGGCTTTACTATTACAAACCTGGGTGCGCCCACAGGCGGCTCTGATGCGGCGACGAAGACGTACGTCGATACCGGTTTGGCCGCCAAGGCTGATACAGGTCACTCCCACTCGACAGCGAGTACGTCGGTCACGGGCTTCATGTCGAACACCGACTGGAATAGATTAAATCAGCTTAACACGTATGTAAATTCCCTCGGTCTATTTGAATCTATCACGGATGTCTCAGGCACTATCGTTATCAGCATCACGACGGCTCGTCGTCTAGCCCGACTGAATCTAATTGCTGATACGATATTAGACCCGCAAGTCACTGTAGCATCTTATAACGCTCTAGGTATTAATAGTCGAGGGCAAGTAGCGGATTTGGTCGTGACCGGCGCGTTCAAATTGAATTTCTCAGAGCACGTATTGTTTGTGGACGGCAATTACGACGGTACCAAGACGAATCACGTAATCATAACTAACCTAGGTACCGTAGCAGGTGTACCTAAATTCCGTGCGCAAATTACACAGACAAATGCGCAATTCAAGACGGGATTGGTATTCAGGCAGGTCATGCCTAATTACTTCGTCGATACTGTCGAGGCCGCCGCTTTCAATAAGTCTAGCCTAACTCCGGGCAGTGAGACTCGATTCTCCGTTCTGGAAGATCTAGAGCAGTATAGACGGCCGACCGGAGAATTCCGATTCCGTCTTGTATACCCTACGCTTGCTGGCGCGCCAACCATCTCATGGCATCAGACGTCTAATCCGGTAGATTTCTATAGGCAGGTCGAAGGGTTCTCGAACTGGAGCACGACCGGGTCCCCTAACATCACAGGTTTCGTCGGTCTGTCTAGGTCTGGTTGGGCTGGCCAATTCTTAAGCGGTCAAATTGGCACGATTAATTTAACCACTCCGGCCAACGTGTTCTTTGAAGTTGGTACACTAGTAGCCTCTGACCCAAATACGGGCGTGTCAAACTCGGATGACATTATTCTTGGCCCGAACGTTTCTAGCAACTGCACCATTGTTGAGCTATACGTTGACTAATCATGACACTATCTGATAAACTATTTCTACCAAGTCTCGGCGCATCGGTGTCAAGACTTGAAGCAAAAAAACTTGACAGTTTCGGTTCGAGCGATCGGTTTCTAATCGTTGCGCTATGGGGGCAATCGAATATGGGTGGCGGCGGACTCCCAGGCACGCTCGATTTAACGATTAATGGGACCGACAGTCCTGACGACAAGCTGTTTATGTGGACTGAGGCAGGTAATATAGAGCCTGCCAGGCCGCCATTAAAACCCATCACTGCTTTTGACTCGGCGTGCGTAGATCCCGGGTTCTTGATAGGAAAGCAGATTGCGTTTGAAACTGGCAGTAAAGTTCTGTTAGTGAGCGGTGTCGCGGGTGGCACTAAGCTTGGTGATGGTCTTGGTGGTACCGGCGCTTGGTGTCAAGGTGGTGCGCGATACACATCATTTATGGATCGAGTTAATGCTGCTGTTGCTGCGACAAAAGGTCATATCTACGCGGTATTCTGTCAGATAGGGGAAGACGACTCGGCCGTATTAGCTGACGCGAACGCTTTCAAGACAAACATGGTCAATACGATCAATAACATGCGTAATGACTTTGTGAGCACGGGAATCGGTAAGTCTGAGACAGTACCGTTCGTATTGTCAACATGTACAACTGACGCAACTTACAGTCCGAACGCAGCTGTCGTAAATTCAGGTCTTTTGAGCATTATGGACGACGCGGCGCCTACGCACGTAGTGGTACTAGATAATACAGACTTGGCTAGAGATGACCAGGCCGGGCAGTTTGTTCACTACACTGCTGACGCGCGGCGTATCTTCGCTAGACGCATGGTCAGTGCTCTGCAGAACGCGCAAGCAGATGTGCGCGGTCGGGCCGCGTTTACAGATGCGAAGAACACCGCAGTAGCTAATTCTTTACAGTCGATAACTAATGTTGGTGCTGGCTCCTCGCTATTCAAAGACATCACTGGCGCGTCGCTATCAAAAACTGCCAATCTAAAAACGTTGACAAGCAACGGTGTAGCTCTCGTCTCTTCAACGAATGAGCTACAGATTCAGGCTTTACCTAGCTTGCCAACGACGGGTTTCTGGAGAATATACGCGACAGATAACAGCGGTCTTGCGTCTGGAGTGGCTGTGGAATCCGTAGGACTATCTCCTGCCGCGACTAAATCCTCCACTGTAAACACATTATTTGCGAGTACCAACCCTTTTCAAATCCACGACAAAAATGTTAGCGCTACCGGCACGCATGCGACCGAGATAGATTCGTACACGCTGCCGCTCGCCGGCGGGTGGACTCTGTGCGGCTGGTTCGCACCCTTATCTATCCTTAACGATCAGTATTATGCGGGATCCAAGCTTTTTAATACTCCTGCAAATGCTGGTTGGGAGCTGCAGTTTGTTCGTAGGCATCTTGATTACGACAACGACGCCGTGATAGACGCTAACGAAACTCTTTGGGGGGAGTTCAGATTTAGGACTAATCAAAACGAAACGTATGCATCGGGTCCGGTACCTGTATTTGTCGGTACCAGGTGGGTGCACGTCGCGGTCGTTACAATCGATATTAACGCGTCTCAATCTGGTAAATTGAAGGCGCTACTTTATATCGACGGGAAGTTAATGCACGGTAGGGTGCAAAGTCATTTACTGGACGGTACTATTCAGCTCGGCACGGCAAACTCGAGTGGCGCAGGAGCGTGGTTACTTACGCCCGGGTTGTGGTATTACAATGTGCCCTTAACACCTCTACAAGTTCAGCGTCACATGATCGATAATGTGGTAACAGGGGCTGGAGCCTATTCCTCTCTTGGATGATCCTGATAACGTCCCTAGGCACATTCAAATCTGATCGTAGCGACTGCGTATCCTTGATATACAGAATGTCATCAGACACGAAGTTTAATACGTCGTTTTTGTAATACGCGACAGCGTAGCTGACATTCGCGAGTATACGTTCGAGCGGTCCAAGAACATCTTGAACTTTTTCCATAGTGGACGCCGGCCGCAAGCGGCCAGGCGTCTCACATTTATAGTGCGCAAACGCTTTACTGTCTGTGTACAGAGTTAGGTAGTCTGTAGTTCCTTTTAATAGCACACTTATGAAGTGGTCGTGGCGCCTACGCGCAGTCGCCCAATTCGCATGTATCAGTGACGTACACGTCTGATTTAAGCTACTTAGAGTTGGCGGTCTGTAGGTCCGGTGTTGCGCGAAAATATGCTGCACTGCTCTTATGACGTGCTGGTGCGTGTGTTGATCAATTTGATCAGCCGGTAGCGTCTGCCGTATGAAATTTTCGAGCGCGGAGCCGGAAAACGACCAATCTTTTTGTCGGAAGATTGCCGCATAGAGCAGGTACACTTGCCCAGCGAACGGTAGAATCCATAATTTGGTGTCAAGTTGCGCGGATCCGTCTGCTGAGTCTACCTGTATCTCAGTCCCGGATCGAAGTTTGCTGATAGCGTGGTCGATGGTTTGTGTAGAAGTTGTTTCCATTGATGATTGATCGGTCTCGGTTGTGACGTGTTCCTGTTGTGTTATATATAAAATGAGAGACCCCTAGACCCCGTGTAGGGGTCTAGGGGTAGCTGTCACGAGACTTTTTGTCCCGTTCCTTTTTCCATCCGCTCGAGGCGGCCCTGGATCGCTCTCATCTCACCCATCATTTGGGTGAACAGTTTTGCCATCGCCGGATCTGCGATGGTCGAAGCCGGACCCTCGAACTTGGGGTCCTCCTCCTCCTTCTTCTTTTTGGCGGGTTTTTGGACCGCCAGGCGGCGAGCGACTTCGGCCTCCACGACACGGTTCCGAGCCTCTTCAGCTCGGGCTTCCGCCAACCGACGGAATTCTTCCGTCGTCTCCCTCTCCAGTCTTGCGAGTCGACTGGAGATTTCCGTCTGCGCGGAGGTCCGTTCGGACTCGATAGTCCGACGTCGGGCGTCGGCTCTCTCGTCCTCCTGACCGAGGATGTAACCCTCGGTCATGTGGCGGCGGCGTCGCGCCCCGAGGGCCGCGGTACCGCCGACAGCGGCAGCCCCCACGAAGAGTGCAGCCAGTCCGCCGACGATGGCGGGGAAGAGTCCGTTGTTCCCGCCGCTATTCGGCGGCGAAATCAGGCTATTGTCGTCCATGGCACGTCCTCCAGACGCGTGGAACTGTCCAGATACCGTCTGGGGCGGCGAAGAGAATCGGCTCTCCGACCGGCGCAAGATACAATCCTGCGTCATATTACTTATACCACATAATGCACTATTTTTTCTCATATATTAGGTCTAATCCAGCTCCGCAGCTAACCGTACACTATATTCATGATTAAGCGTTTTATGTCGCAAGCTTCGCTCCTTAACCTGTGGCGAAACGGAACATTTGAGCTGCAGAAAGAAGGTGCGCCCGCCTTTATAGATATCGTCGGGGCTAGCCTAAATTCTCCAGAATCGTTAGACGTATATTCGCTTATCACGACGAATGACGTAGTCGCCGAGTCGTCAGAGACATGTATAGAAATCGTCTTGTCGATTCAGGCGGATGTAAAAATACAGCAGACATTTACTCGACATAAAGATACAAAATTTGACTTCGTGGCACCGTTGAGCGCTAACGCATTCGTCAGCCTGGCGCCAGGCTATCAATCGCGGCACGAAGTGTTCATTCCTGCGGGCGCCTACACGTTACGATGGTCGTATAGTCTCAGCGGCTCGGTGCTAGCCAGTGTTTATGGAGAGGATGAAAACGGTGCCGAGCTGATCTTCGAGAACACAGATATTAAAGCGCTATCAACTACCGATCACTGGACATCCGAGTCTATATCATTCAGAATTACAAAAGCGGCGGCCAAATTAGCGTTGCGATTGCGCGGCGCGGGATCGGAAGCGGGAACAATACGCATAACTAACATGGCTTTAGCAGCTGGAGAATACTCTTCTTTACCTGCACTCCCAGATCAGTTTATAGCGACGTTCCCTAGCAACGCTATTATCTTGACTTTGGGTGAGAAATGCCCAGATGGTTTCACGGAGCTGACAGAGATTGCGCCATTACCGGAGTGGGTCGCAACAAACCCAGATGTGAAAAGCAAGTACGGGAATTTCCCTAGAACGAGTAACGAGCTTTCTGGGACTGAGCTACACACTTCCGTAAACATTATCAAAAAACCTGGTATTAATGACAAGGTAGAGTTTCCAGGTGCTAATAACCTGGAGGTGGTGTTGGCACGCACTAATAAAGTTCCTGGTTCTACATCACCATTGACGACTCAGGTACCTAACGGCGGGAACACAATCGATGTAAACTACACTAATCCGCCAGCAGACTTCCCTGGATCTAACGACGGCACGCCTACACACCAGCACAAGCTCAAGCCGGCAGGTACGCGCCCGGTGGCGCGTCCATTTTTACTGTGTAAACGCCTATGACTCTCGAGCATATATTCCAACGGGACGCGCGGTCCCTTATTCGAAACGGCAACTTCTCACAGGGAACTGCGTTTTGGAACGGCAACAAGTTAAAGCACGTCGCCTTAGATTTACAGGCTCTGAGTGCTGAAGGTACTGGATTCTCGTATGGTTTAGAGATCGCGGCTAACTCAGCCAGCGTGTACTCTGTTTCGGGTGCGTGGCAACACGTCGATGAGACCCTGTTCAGCTTTCCGACCACATTAGCTGGTGGCAACGTTCAGTTTTTGCCGCTGACTCGCAATAAGGCAGTTCTGCGCCTTGTTAAGGGAGTGTCTACATACAATGGGCAGCTGTTAAAAGACGTAGTAGCTGACCCACTAGAAACCCCGGTAGCGTCATTCCCCGCGGCCTTATTATTTCAATGTCCGTTTAGGATCGTAGAACAATCTATTCAGGACTCAGAGTCAGTATTTAAGCTAGTCTATCCAAATATTGGCGCGACCGTCACACTATCTGATGTCTTTATAAAGACTAGGTCCGGTGTTTATGCCGCTAACGATGCCGTATCTGTCTTAGATGGTAATAGTATCACACAATCTACAGATCTGTCTAAGTTCGAGGATGTCGCGTTAAAAATTAGCGTCACTGGAGATAACGAATTTACTGCCATTCTCGATTCAGATAGCCCGTTCGTAGATTCAGTTGAGTTGCTCGATTTAGATCCAGGTGCCGGTATCTACCAGATAACTATATACGGGAATGCGGCAGACTTGTTGGCGACGCCCAGAGGTACTATACCGGAACAATACGGCATAAAAGATGGCGACGTATTCTCTGACAATAAGTCAGGGGCGTTGGAGATCACTCAAGTTGTCTCGATGTCTGATAGGGTCGTATTAGTAGCCAAACTAATCAAAGTTGGTATCGGAACCGGACTATCCACAAAAAATATAGCGGACGCTATAACCGACTTAACGAGCTGGAGCGTCTTTGCGGGCTCATACGCAAACGTACTAGTCGACATGCCTTTGTATCAATATGATCTAGGCGTATCGTTCACGTATAGGACTGCTGGTTATACGATACCGAATGATCCCTATATCTCATTTGTACTAGAAGAGTTCGGCGGAGAAATTGAATCGAGCTCGTTTGTGTTATACGCCAACACACTCAACTCCAGAACGGTTGAACTTGACGCGTCATTCTCTAGACGGCTAGTCGAATTCTCTGGGTTATCTACGACGCCTAAGCAGGGACGCGCCACGCTCGTTTTTCCTGGTCCTGTAGATGCGATCACACTACCTGTCAGTAAGCTAGGGCCTCGGTTGGTTGTAGATCTGGGGGCCGGCGGCGCTGCCGCACAGAAACTCGAAATGACAGTAACTGTACCTGTTGGATCGGTTCCTGGCGAGACACCGAGCAGCCTCCTAAATATTCCAATAACCCTAGCCAGTATCGTAACCTTATCAGGCAGTTCTTCGTGGGTTAATTCGTTAGTCGGTATCCCTATAACATTCACAGAGTATATAAGTACCGCTGTGACTGTTGAGCCTGATATGATTGATATAACGCTACGCGCTCCGTGGCCGGCTACCGTCCAGTTTCCGTTCGTCGATGACTTTACGCAACTGGGTATCGTGCAAGCCTCCGCTGCATTATCTGTAACACAACCTTGCCTGATTGGTGACGTAGCTCTGTTCAAAGGCGGGGCATATTCTTTTGCAAAATCGATCGCTATGGATGGTCTAGTCGACCCCTCCGAGCAAAATGCTAAGTTCGACTTGTTGACCACGCGCATAGATCCCCTAGAGGTAGCTATTCCGAAAGGCACGGTCGTGTTATTTTCGGACGGGGCGTGCCCGGCGGGGTTCAAGCGAGTTAATTCATACGCAGAGGCTGAAGTAGAAGGGTTATTATCTATACCGTTCCCGGATTCTGTGTTAATAAATCAGGATCGGTCTCTTCTCGTATGGAACAAAGCGTCCTATCCGATAGTCGACGCTAACGGTGCTGTCGCAGTAATTGAGGCTACTGAAACTACCATAACAAGCACATCTCCTTCTGGCGCGCCGATATCGTCAAAAGTCTTTTCTGCGCAGCAGCAGCTACAGCCGGGAATGTTTATCCGCGTACCTGAGGTCGACTATTCGTCTGCCTTAAACAAATCTTTATGGGGAGCGACTGAAAGTACTGATAGAGAGTTCCTGGTGCTGGATGTGCGCCCCGGAATACCGGAAGAGTCGGAGACGGAGTTGCCGTCCGCGCTACCGTACGCGGCTACTGGTAAGCAAAGTGGTTCGACTGTTTACCCGAAAGTAATCGACACGAATCTGATCGAACCTCCGTTTCGGGATTCTATTCCATTTGCCGCGCCGCTCACCGAACAGAAAGAGACCTTCTCTGGAAATAAGCCGTTTTTGGCGGGTATTAACTCACTTGAGCAGTTAGAGACAAATAATGGTCAACTACTGCGAATTAAGGCGCGAGTGTACGCTAATAGTCCGGTCGTCAACAAGTATACCGTGACGAACCTAGCGAATCCGGCGGTCACGTTTACTGTTGGTGATGTAGTCTGGGTGGAATATCGCACGCGCGTCCCCTGGTTCTCTGTTGCTGCGTCTCCAGGTATAACGGGTGTTGCCAACAAATACGGTAACAACGGATTTAAAACTGAATTCGCGGCCCGGATCGTATCAGTAGCTACCGGTATTCAATCGGGGACGCAACCAGCTGTAACAATAGACACTGAACTCGTGTTAGAGCGTTACGATGGCAATCCTATTTATACCGGTGGACTTAACTTATCAGATCCAGCAGTGTTGAAGCTGCTAGCCGGCAGCGGTCAGTTTACTTCGATGAGTAATCCTCTATCACTGACGGAAGGAACGGACGTGTTTATACGACCTATTCTCCTTCTAGGTTCGGATACGCAGCTAAACATCAACGGCGTAATAACACCTAAAGATATTAGTGCGGCTAAGATCATCGGCCCCGCCGGTAACACGCTATGGAGTCTTGTGTCCTTGGCCTCCGGAGCCGCGCTATCCGTGATAGTGCAGGGTAAGTTCCCACTCGCTGAGCTAGACGCCGGCGCCGGCATTCGTGTAGAACCTACAGGCTATTTAATAAACCAAGTAGATAACGGTACGTTAGTCTATGGAGCCGGCGCGCACTCACACGAAGTAGTCGCAGCTGAGCAGTATGTGCAGGGTTCGGTACCTGCGTGGTTCCTAGAGCAGGATACGAACGGTAATCCTAAGGTACCGATAATCTCAGCAGCATCGAACCACTCGCACGGTGCTCTACGGCACTACACGTATAACCTTCCGGCATTCTGTCTGCTTGTGCCTTGTATTAAGTTATGACGACATTGAATCGTTTTGCGGCAAACACGCCTAATGTCAATTTTGTATCTAACGGGGCGTTTGATAAGTTCGCCTACACTCCCTCGTTAGTACCTGGTATAAACGATAAATTACTAGAGCCGTCGAAGCAGCTCGTTTCCGTTGATACTAGGAAATATTCGAGGGTCTCCGCCGCCTTTCCTATACAAAAAGAACTACCGAAGGAAAGTCCTATAGGGTATTGGAATATATCAGGTGTTAATGGTACCGCTACGATCAATCCAGGCACCTTAATATCTAACGACGGTGGTAATATCTTAGGTGTAACGTTCAATCAAAGTGGAACGATTGCGCTTCACCAGACAATAGAACTCTATAAAGCTCTACGCGGTCAGAAAGCCACACTCTGTTTTTCAGGATATTCGATTACTGGTCAGGTAAAAATAGAGGCTGAGCTTATAGTCGACGGCGCGCTCGTTACTAAATGGGCCGGCTCTTCTACGTTATTCGGTAAGTATAGAAGAGTAGGTACGTTTGCTACAGTTAGTAACCAAGCGAAGAACATTGCGGTTAAGTTCACGCTAACGGCTACAGCCGGCGCGTCTGTCGGATTATCTGGGGTAAGCCTTTTCCAATCCGGTGTGAGCATTCTGTCAGCCTTCTCTCCGAGTATTCCAGATATTGCGCTACCGTCCGGCACAGTGCTGTTAATAGAGGGAGATGTGTGCCCGGCTGGGTATGCATCTATTACAAGTGATTCCCGCAATATTCTATTATCGACAGGTCAGGGGTTTATAAACGGCTCAGAAGACTTCGAGCGCTTTGGTGGTTCGGATACTCATACGCACAACCCGGAGGGTGGAAATGAGCACGAGATAGATGCTCCTCTACCTCCAGAATCTACGGGCGCGTTTTCTGCAAAACCATACTCAGCTGTAATCAAAAACCCGGGCGAAGTCCCTATCGTAGCCGCGGGTATAAATCATACACACCTAGTTGATTCTACTATGACCAGTGTTCCGCCGAGTTTCCCTGTCAGAGTATGCCGGAAACTGTAGCAAGCGCGCGCCATTAGAATGGACGTGTCTGATCGAACACAGTCCCCAGCGGGACACCCGGAGCATTCGGTGTCTGGGCGACGGGAGGCGGCTTGCGGCTTTTGTCAACTTTCTTGTTCAGGTCTTGTATTCCTCCGTTTATCTCCCTCATTATCTCTAGCATGGCGTTCGATTCCGCCGGTCTAGAACCAGTTACTGAGGACAAAAGTGCGGTCTTGAGCCAGGGAGGGAGTTGACTAGTCTGCTCTATGGTACTCGTTAAAAGAGCCGGGTCATAAGCTGCGCCGCCCTTAGTGAGGAAGGTCATCCAGTCGGATGGGCCGCGCGCCGACAATCTAGCAGAGGCCGCATTTAGAAGCCCAAATAGATCCCGATTATTTGTGCCGCCCTTTCCGTAAGCCAGCAGTTGGGTCAGTTCTAGCGCCGTCGTTGCAGAGAACATCTGACTAAGTGCCGTAGTTTGCGCATCACTTGTCTCGCCGAAAGACGCCGCCCGCCCGCCTAGAACCGCGTTATCAAGCTGTTCCCGTATCCGCGACTGCATCGCCACGTTTGCGGTGGTGAATTTAGTGGCGTCAATTCCTCGCGCAACAGGATTCCGTCGGAAATCGCTCAATGCACTTTGGGCCGCCTGCATGTAATCTATGCCCGATATTCTAGCAGCTTTGGACGTCTCATCTAATAAAGTAGATACAGTGCTTATAGGCACGCCGTACGTTTCCGCTAGCTTTAATATGCTTTCGTTGTTGTACTCTATCGTGGTCGATGTTCTCTTCGAGACGTTCGTGATCTTTTTAGCTAGCTCTTCTGCAAACTGATTTAGTGACCTCTCCAAAGATCTATTATTAGCGGCCTTTTTGACGAGGCTGGTGTCATCGAAGAAAGCGGTCTGCGCCAGATTGATCAGTAATCCGGATTCCTTTTCCGCTTGCGCGTCAGCGGCCCTTATGCCGCGTGCGTAATTGAGCTGTCTAATGAGGCCCTCTTGGCTGCCTTGGATAAGGCTCTTCCGAACACTGGCGTCAATATCATACAATCCGTCCTTGCTAGCGCCTAAGCTCTCCAACATGCTGGAGCTTAAACGCTGCATTCGAGAGTCGAACAACGCACCGCGTTCTAATCTGGTTAATTGCTCCGAACCTACGACGATACTAGCTCCACGTAAACCAAATGGTACTTCGTCCAAGGCAGTTAGAATATTGGACCGAAGGGCTTCTTGACCTCTGATTCGCATGAACGCCTCTGTTCTTGATCCTAGTGCTGCAGAGTAGCCGGCGTTTGGAAATAGCCCTTGAAACACACGATTAGGTACCCACCAAGCATCGCGCAAGTATGGTATAAGTGAGCCCTGGGCTAGCGCAGTGACAGTCGAAACTGATAGACCGCCAGAGCTGTTCGGGAACATCAACGGAGACGCTAGGTTACTGGCATAGCCAGCTATATGAGGAGCGGCAGCCAGACTCGCAGCACCGATAGCCGCACCAGCGTTTATAACACCAGATACGAAGTGCCCTCTTTGTCGCATCGTCTGGAACGACTGATCAGCAAAAGCCTGTCTCTGTTGGTACAGATTATCTGATACTGATGCCTGTGCGCGCAGAAACTCTTCTTGCTGCTCTCTTGCGCGCTTCTGTTGCTCCTGGAAGTTCATACAGCGCTATTGTATAAAAAAAAGAAGGTCGGAGTTACCCGACCTTCTCTCACGCTCAGTCGAACGTGATTTTTTCGATCTCGTGTATCAGTGCGTTTGGATCAGACTGTCCTTTTTCAAGGATTTTGAACATTTCGCTACTGACACCCGAGATAAGCGTCTCTTCTTCACTCGGTACCTGCGAAGCTTGTTGAGCCGCTAGATCCCAGCAGTACACTCGCATGTTCGGATTCCGAGCTCGTAGAGCGCGGATGATGGTCGAGCTTCGAGTTCCGCGGTTCGCCTCTTGGTCGCTGAGGATGATTATGTTACTGATAGCGTTTGGCTCGGTGATCGTCCTTTCGACGTAGCTGAGAGCCAGGCTAAAGTTGGTGCCGCCGAGAGACACCGAAGCCAGTTTATCGGCCGCGGCCGATACTGTTTGCTTATCCCACGCGACACGGGGAACTTCCGTAGAACTACCGAAAGCGACGAGAGACGCGTCTGCGTTCTTCATCATCAACGCTGCGGCGAAGATGGATCCGAACGTTTTCGGTAAGCCATCCATCGAATCCGAGCAGTCGAACAGTATGACTAGTCCCGGGACGCTCGGAACTAGTTCGACGTAGTTGTCGATAGCCGTCATGACGGCGCTGTACGCCCGTCTGTTTTTAGCAACATCCGGCTGCACGCTGGCCACGACGAGCTCGTGGAGGCCTACGGGCGTCGCCTTAAGTCGCTCTTTCGACGAGACGATCTCGAGCAGAACCGGTAACTTGTCCGGGGCGTCTCTTGTCACTTTGGCGAGGTTTCTTATCGCCATCAGGTAGCCAACCTTGCTCGGATCTCGAAGGATTTCGTCCCACTTCTCCGAGGCCTCCATGCTGTTGTCAGCAAGGACCGATTCACGGTTACGAACCTTCGGCAGGTTTCCTCCGCGAAGCAGGTACGGAGCTGAACCAGGCGCGCCCGGGGGGTGCACCAAGTTTGCCAGGGTGTAGAGAGACGGCGACTGATTTTGGCTGTACCGGCGAAGCGTTTCGGGTTTGAACCGAGCGAAGGCCTTTCGGAACCCACGCTTCACAGCGTTGGGAACCCAATTCTTCTTTCGTTTGTTGCTGGTGCTCTTACCCTTTTTGCTCGGGTACCGAGTCCAAATATACGCCATGATCTGGCACATATCGTCCGGACGATACACGATCTTGTTGAAGAACTTGGAGGCCCACGGCGCACCATTGTGTGTGGCAGCAACGATTCCTGCCAACACGTGACTGGTGGTGCGGTGACCGTCGTTGTTTCTCACCCACCACGCCAGTTGTGCTACGAATAGTGGGTTAGTTTTGGCTACCTGGGTCGCCAGTTTTTCCAGCTTTGCCAGGGATTCGTCCTTACTTTCATAGAACGTATTTTTGGAGAGTCGGCTGTTCGTCGCCGCGCTGACGAGCGCGGCTTCGTCTGTCCGCGCGAAGGCTTCGAAGCCTTCGCGGTTGGTGGTATCCGGAATGGGCGCAGTTCTGCTGGACGGAGCTTTGAACTTCATTTAGTTTTCACTCTAGGTGGTTTACCATGGTTTTGAGGTTCACGACTGCATTTTCCAGTTCACTTACGATATCCCGTACTTGGTTGGCCGGGATTCTCTGCGCGATCGCGTCTCGCACTTTAAAAGCTGACGTGGCTACATGGCCGGTGGCTGTGATCCAGACGTCTGGAAGTTGGTGTTCTTTGGGGGCCGCGTTTTTATCCATTTTGGTCTCTGGAGTTTCGGGAATTTTGAGGGTGACGTTAAGGTTAGTTAACGTACTGATTAAGCTCAGCCTTATTTGAACGGTGGAAGTTCAGTTGTTCTGGCGTGAAATGGCCGGTTACGGTTCGACATTTCTGTTTGCCGCAATGTAGGCAGCACCAACTCACCTGAGTTCTATCTCCTATTCCCCACATATTCGTTCCTATGTAGCGGTGGACAACGAACCAGTCGTGAGCACAGGAAAACGAGTGACGTGCTTTTTGGTGAATTTTGGTAATCAAATACCAGGCTACAACTAGCCCAAGAACATACACGCAAAAGAGTGTTAACGTGCTCATCGTTCGTTTGTGTTGGTGTTGGTGGTGGGGTAGGCGGGACTCGAACCCGCACGCCTGCAAAGGCTCCGGATTTTCTTACCGCCTTAGCTTTCGCTAAGCTTTATAGTTGCGGTCTGGACTATATCATCACCTTCAGCTTTCCTGGTAAGGTGTTCCGTGCATGGTCTCTGAAGCTTCACCTGTACGGTGCTCGCCTGCTGATTGCCCAATCTCCCATAGTTTTTGAACTTTCGCGCTCGTCGTTTCCAACCACGCTGTGGTCATGGGAGCTATAAGGGGTTTCCAGCAATTCTCGGAATTCACAATCCCTGATTTCTCAAGGACGGCTCGTTGATCATCCAAATATCGATGGAGTTTAACATGCGTACCTCTCGTAAGAACCATAAGGTTTGTAACCTCGTTGTTCTTAGGATCGTGATCCACATGGTGTACGACCTCATCGTTACGTAAAGCGCAATTCAAAAGGAATTCAGCTTTTGACCTATGAACGGTTTTACCAGGGGTTCTGGTATATTCGTACTGGTTTGTTGCTTTCGATCTATTTGAACCCGCTATACGGGACCGGTAACATTCTGAACACCACACCTGCGTTTTTCTCCACCCAATTGATAGAGAACGACAGCAGATACAGGTGAAGGAGTACTTTGTACGTTCTCTGTTTTTAGCCGCCTTTCGTTGACGGATAAGATTACAGGGACGACAAAGACGTCTACCGATCTCTCTTGGTTGACCGCAATTTTTACAGTTTTGACTTCGCATACTACACGAGTGTAGTAGCGCCGTCTATTCTGTAAGAACGAAGTCCGGTGCGTTTACCAATTTCGCCACTACCCCGAAAGATTGGAGGAGAGGGTGGGATTCGAACCCACGGAGGTGTGAGCCCCGTCTGCTTTCAAGGCAGATGCCGTAAGCCGCTTGGCTACCTCTCCGTATGCGTTGTGGTGGGCGATGAGGGACTCGAACCCCCGACTTTTTCTGCGCCAACAGATAGGTTAGGTGTACAATATTGGTAGGAACGGAGTGAATCGAACACTCGACTTCTGGATGTAAACCAGAAATTTTACCACTAAACTACGCTCCCATGACTAAATATATAGAACGAGAAACTGCTAGAAAGCTTAGAAAAAATGGATTATCTTTAGCCGAAATAGCTCAAGAATTGAAAGTATCTAAATCTTCAGCCTGTAAATGGACTGAGGATATCGTGCTTACAGCGGAACAGACACAGCGTCTTAAGCAGAAGCAGCGTGTCAATGTTGCATTGCAAGCGCAGGGGCTCAAAAACAAAATAGCAGCTCGCGCTGTCCGAGATCGACATCGCGAAGAGTCTAAACGTTGGTTGACCGAAAATCCAGATCCTGCTCTTTTCGCTTTTGCCGCTCTCTACTGGGGTGAAGGCATCAAGAACAGAAACAAGGTGGCTATAGGAACATCCGACTCGAAGATGCTTTACTTTTTTACCGAAATTCTTCGGAAGATATTCAATGTTTCGGAAGATCGGCTTCACCTTGATATTCTACTTCATTTCGGTATCAACGCGGCCGACGCAGTAGACTTTTGGAAGTCCTCACTGCGCTGGACATCTGGACGGGTTCATCCAGTACGATTCGCGGTTCCTAAAAGCTCTAAACAGGTTACCGCGCACAGATGTCCTTTTGGAACAGCACGTGTCTCTGTCTACGATACGAAGCTTCGAGCAACCATTGAAGGAATGATGGATGTTGTCAAGGACAGCATCTTACTATAGAGAACGCACTCTACCAAACTGAGTTAATCGCCCTGGTGGTGAGAGTAGGATTTGAACCTACGCTGAATCAATTGATGCCTGATTTACAGTCAGGTGCCTTCGACCGCTCGGCCATCTCACCTCGCAACAGACGCAGTAAGGCGTCCGTTACGTGAATTAGTAGCTCCGCCCGGACTTGAACCGGGGACCCGCGCCTTATAAGGACGATGCTCTAACCTACTGAGCTACGGAGCTTGTCAACTTAGTTGCCTGTCCTAAGCGAGGGGCAGTTTGCCTTTCGACAAACCCAACTAAGTGCATGTATGCTAACAAAAAAGTGGAGCTCCCGATCAGGCTCGAACTGATGCCCTGCTGATTACCTACCTACGTGGTCTTTCAACCGGCTTATTATAGCCCTGTAGGCTGGACTTTCTCTTCACCGTGCACATGTCTGTGTTTAGGTGGACTCTGTAAAGTCTCTACACTTGCCCGGTCTTTCGACCTGCTAGCTCGGGATTGCCTTCAGCACTACCTGTTAAGGTTTCCCCGACTTAGGAGTCATTCACGCAAGGACTTTCGTACCTTGGTGTTCGTATTATGATAACCCTTATTTGTAACGCACCAGAGTGCCGCAAATCTTTCAACACGACTTATTCTTGCCGGTCATACTGCTCACGTTCGTGCGCGGCTACGAGCAGGAATAAGAAGCGTAGACGTCAACCTAAATTATGTATTGTGTGCTCGAACAGTTTGCCTCGACATCAGAGACAATACTGTTCAAATACATGTCAACAACAATTAGGATTGATGAAAAGATTTGAGAGCTGGTCCGCAGGAGCACAACTGAGTCGCGTATCTCCTGGGTTGAAGAAGCTGCTATTTGAATCACAAGGATCAAAATGCGCTATATGCTGTTTACCGCCTATTTGGAACGATAAGCCATTAGTTATGGTTCTCGATCATATAGACGGTAACGCCTTCAACAACTCTATTAGTAACGTACGCGTAGTGTGTCCGAACTGCAATGCTCAACTTCCTACCTTCACGGGTAGAAATAGAGGTAATGGGAGACACGATAGGCGTATGCGTTACAGGCAGGGATTATCTTATTAGTACAAATCAGCCGCTCTACCGACTGAGCTACGAGAGCTTTGTGGCCTGCTAGAGTATATAGCAGGCCAAGTATCTTATGCCCTAAGTTCTTCGGTTTTTATCAGCGATCACAACCCTTTTAAAGGGGTACAGAAGAACCTCTAGCAAGGCCAGTATGCCGAGCGCTTGCCAGAAGGTGACCGTTTTAGCACCGAAGAGGTCTACCGCAAGCCAGTTCCATAGCAGCATGAACGCTGCTGATTGGAGTGCGATAACCAGACAGGCGGTCAGTACGACCGCCAGTCCGATAACCGCGAATTCGAGGGCTTTCATGGATTGAGTATCGTCGGAAGCCAGTCCGAGTACATCGTTAGGAGTTGATTCATGTTTTGACGGGCGATCGATTCGTTTCGCCGCCCCTCTTCTGTCCGGTAGATATACTCCCTTTCGAGGAGACTAGTCAGAAACTTCCTCCTGGCGGGGTAGTACACCTTATCGGAGAATCGTGCGTATTCTCTTCTGATGGCAGCATCGTTACGCAAGAATGTCGGCCAAGACGCGCCGAGCTCGGCTAGATCAGCATCTACGACGAGATTACCGATCGGGTCGTCTGTGTCGTTCGGGTATTTCGTCATCAAGATGATCTTGCAGATTCGATCGACGACGGTGCGGTCTATTCTGGTGTTCGACAATTGATTTCGGGCGAAATCCGCACTGCGCTCCTCGTTGTCTATCGCGCCTGGAATATACACCGCGTCGTGGTAGAAGGCGGCCAGATACGCGATTCCTTTTTCCTTTGATGTCAGTCCATCACACCTGCTGTGAATTTCAGACAGTACCGTATAAACGTGGCTTTTGTCGTGATAGTGGCGATCGGGTTCACCATAACCCGCCGTAGCACTCCAAAAATCGACGTGCGCGCTGTCGTTCGGAGCCAGCGCTTCGAAAGCATCGGACCACAGAAGGTATGAGAAGTTGAGTTGCTGTTGAGTGATGCTCATTTGTCTATCCTTTGATGCAGACGATTTGTTTGAGTGTGTGGACTACCTCTACGAGGTCGGTTTGAGCTGCGATGACTTCATCAATGTCTTTATACGCCATCGGAATCTCGTCGATTACTCCGGCGTCTTTACGACACTCTACTCCTTCAGTAGCTGCCAATACGTCAGCGACACTGTATTGGCGTTTCGCTTCGGATCGAGACATGCGACGCCCTGCGCCGTGGCTACAGGATGTGAATGACGTCGGATTCCCTTTGCCACGTACGATGTACGAGCGCGCGCCCATAGAACCGGGAATAATCCCAAGCTCTCCGGCCTTAGCGCTGATCGCGCCCTTTCGTGTAATGTAGAGTGACTGGCCGTAATGAGTTTCTTTGGCGACGTAGTTGTGGTGACACGTCACGGCCTTTTCCGTGATTTGTGTGGTGGGAAATCCGCGAACTGCTCTTAGGGCGTCTAGCACCTGCAGCATCATCATGTTCCGGTTTAGGGCTGCGTAATATTGAGCCCATTCAACGGAGTCCATGTACGCGTGAAAGATCGGATCACTCTCGTCTAGCCACGCTAGGTCTTTGTCTGGTAAGGACAGGTTGTTCCTTTCCATACATTCTCTAGCTTTAGTGATGTAATATCTTCCGATTCTGTTACCGATATTTCGAGAACCGGAATGTAGCATTAGCCACAGTTCGTCGCGTTCATCTAGGCACAGTTCGATGAAGTGGTTACCTCCGCCCAGAGTTCCAATTTGTTGCTCGTATTTGCTATCTTTGAACTCTTGCGGTGCGTGAGAGGCTACCTTAGCGTCGAAGCTTGCGCCGAGATTTTTAAGCTCGGACCAGATGATCATGTTCCGCTTATTGGCGAAGGCGGTGCGACTGAAGTCTGCGAAACCGACGGGTACGTACTGCTCAATGGCGCGTCTTACTTCCGTTAAGGAGTCCGGCAACTGCTCGGCTCTAACGTTAAGTCGCGCAGCCAACATTCCACACCCGATGTCTACACCAAGACTGGCCGGAATGATCGCGTGATTAGTCGGAATGACTGAGCCTACTGTCGAACCGATGCCAGCGTGTACGTCAGGCATAACCGCCAACCACGGACCGACGATAGGTACGGCAGATGTGTTAAATAGTTGGTGCTTGGCTGACGGATCGATTTCGTGGTCAGGGATCCACGATTTGATCGGAACTCTATTAGGGTTGTTATGCAGTTCGTAAGGCATAGAAAAAATGAATGAGGGCGAGGGAGGGGCCACACCGTACTCGATGTGGCCCCTGCCGGTTACCGGTTTTTAGCAGCTCGAAGATTTTTTAACTGCTCTGTGGTTTCTCGCTTAGCAGCTTCGCGCAATTCTTGGTAGGTTTGCGCGGGCGACGTATATTCCCGTACAGGAATATATCGAACGCCATTATCTTCGATTTGAACGCCGAAGCGTTCTTGTGGTGTCAGAGGTGCTCGGTTCTTGCTTGGATACTCTACCGCGAGTACGCCGTAGATACCCGTGATGAGGAGGAATCCTACCGCAGTGATCACGTTCCCTACTCTCTCTGTATGCGTGTTCCGGAGGTACTTAGAGCACATACGGCGCACACACAAGAGGATAGTTAGCAGCACCCCCCACTGCACGAACAGGCTAATCATTTTTGTAGTCCGTGCAGTAGAATCGCGGGATTTGACAACGCCTCGTACGGGAGGAGTACGACGTGATTGTCACTCTGCGAGAGCTGTTGCAGAATCGAAAGCCCGCGCTGCGTCACATACGCTTCGCTGACCACGCCAGCAAGGATCCTCTCTTGCTCAGCCTGAGTCGCGGCTTCCAACAGGTCGATCGCCTTTTGTTTCTCTGCAACCGCCAAGCGGGCGTCTGCTTGAATCAAAGCGATAGCCTGTTCTGCTTGAGCCTCCTGAACTTGAATAGCCCGACGAGCCGCGGACTCTTGCGCCTCGACAATCACTGCCGGGGGTTGAATATCCGCAAACCCAAGGTTGAGGATGCGGATAGGGACGTCCTTCAGATCTTCTTGAATAGCTTTTTCGATCTCCGCACAGATGCGTGTGCGGTTGGTCAGAAGATCTTGAATGCTACACTCACTGACTAGGGAGCGCACTCGTTCCCGAATCTTGGGTTCTGCGTACGTAGCATACACCTTTTTGGAGGAGATCTCCAGTACGCGAGAATTCGACGTAGCCGAAGGCGTCAGTCGGTTGAACAGTACACCCAGAGTGCGAGCGTCCGTCGTAACGGATGTCGTCATGCGCAACTCGAGCTGCACGTTGAGATTGTCCTTCGGCATGAAGATCTGCAGATCGTCCTCGACAGCGTTGTCGCTCGTTTCAGCGAGGACTAGACGGTATTTGGCGCCCCACGGCCATGTGATTGGAAGTCGAAAGCTAGACGGCTCTCGATACGCGGTTTCGAGGCCCTTTGGCGACAACACGCAGCCTATGTACCCGGGAGGTACTTCGACGCGCGCGCCGCACGCAGCCAGGAGCAGGAGACAGAGAGTGGCGATCAGTTTCGTGAGCATGGTAGGTGTGTGTGGTTAGTACGTGTGTTTCTTACCGGACCGCTGCTGTCTTTTCAACCGAAAAAGACGCTAACAAAAAAAAAGTGGAGTAGCTACCCAAAGACGCTTTTACGCGTCAGAGAGGAGATGGTAGCTACTCCGTGAGAGGTGCCGAGAAATTCGTCACTTACCGTTTGCGAAGTAAGTAAGCGACTGACTGCGGCGAGTTCGGACAATTCAGTACATGCTGAAGGTATCCTTCAGGCTCTGTTTTACCTTGAGAGAGCGGCAATTACTGTGGTAGGTAATGTGTCGAAGACCACTTACCGTTCCACAGCTAATTGCTGCTCGCTACAGGTAAAGTGGTCTTTTGTGCCACTAGCTTTTGTTAACTGACTATGAGTCAGTTTTGAACTTTCCGATATACAGAAAATTCGACGCTGCTGAATTGTGTGTTTACGAAGGTGGCGAGAATTTCAAAAGTTACCTGGGTTGGAATTCTTACAAGGAATGAAGTAGGTAACTTTTTGACTGCGCCGAATACTTATGGTGCTTCTGGTCGGACTCGAACCGACGGCCCGGCTTGTTTCCCTGCGATTGTGGCCCTTCACCATGAGGGAGCCATGCTCTACCAACTGAGCTACAGAAGCAAAAAAGGTGTGGGGCCGCCCGATTTCTAATCGAGTCCCCCACTGATGGTTTTCGGACCCATGAACCGCCAAACCGCTGTCCAGGTTGGAAGCTAGCCTACACGGTTTTATCACTCCTAGGCACAGTGATGGTAAGATCTAACTTACCGTGTCGGATTTTCACCGACATATATTGAAGATCCGCAACCGGTTGCAGACGGTTGCAGTTCATCAGGTACCTATGGGCGTCTCCTTCGACTCGAGAGGGCTCTCGATGTCTGAGACTGTTTTACGTTCTTGAGAGAAGTGGTACTCCCTTAATTCAAAAACGCCTACCGATCTAAGTAGCCCACACAGGCAGTAGGTACCCTGTGGCCACTGCGTCGCCCATTATTGCAACTGGATCATCAAGGGCTCCTTGAGTTCCTTAACGGGAAACGCCAAAACGTCAGCTGCTGTAATTTGAGTTACATGCATTCCAGACCCTAAAAGTCCGTCTGTGAGTGTTCCTCGACATCAGACTTTTAGTATCTATGTATGCCCGTTGAGACTAAGATGCTCTCGAGCACTCTGACGGGCTAGCTTATTAACGTGCTAGCAACGCCCCTGATACTCGAAGGTATCGGAGTATTCTCCGAGTATGAGTCGGAGTGTGAGTAGAGTAGCTACCCACGAATGACACTCCTAGTGAACGATGCGTAGGAATGTTTTTCGTGAGGAGATGGTAGCTACTCTGTGAAAGGTGCCGAGAAATTCGTCACTTACCGTTTTCGATAACAGTGAAGTAAGTAAGCGACTGACTGCGGCGAATTCTGTTATCGTGGCGCGCCTACCAGGGCTCGAACCTGGAACTTTCTGCTTAGAAGGCAGTCTCTCTTTCCAATTGAGATATAGGCGCTTTAGAGTTTGTTCAGTACAAGCTGAACTTGTTCAGTTCAGTTGCGTGGAATACGCAATGCCAACATTAATTAGGCTTAATTAATGTTGGTACACTTTTTCACAACGCTTGTGAAAAACATCTTGTGCGTATTCGTTTTTCGCAGCCTGGCTAAAGAGCCGGACTTTCGTACCGTTTTCAGACTAGAGCCCTTACTGAAATCATAGTACTCATTCTCTGCTGAACAAAAGAATATGGGTGCCGAGAAATTCGTTGCTTACCGTTTTCGATGTCCAATGAAGTAAGTAAGCGACTGACTGCGGCGAGTTCGGACAATTCAGTACATGCTGAAGGTATCCTTCAGGCTCTG
>CAZCPY010000002.1:0-2751 GCA_964499865.1 uncultured Rhodobacterales bacterium
TGATGGCGCGGGCGGCGGTGCCCAAGGCGGCGCTGCTGGCGCGGACCGGGGACCGCGCGGGCGGGGTGGCGTTCGCGGGCGTTTCGGGCGCTGTGGCGGGCCTGCACGCCCTGACGGTGCCGCCGGCGCGGCGGCGGCAGGGCACGGGGCGGGCGCTGATGCGGGCGGCGGCGGCCTGGGCGGCGGGGCAGGGGGCCGAGGTGCTGGCGCTGGCCGTCACCCGCGGCAACGCGCCGGCGCGGCGGCTTTACGATGCGCTGGGGATGACGGTGGTGGGCCACTACCACTATCGCACCCGCCCGGCGGGGGCCTGACG
Source organism: uncultured Rhodobacterales bacterium (assembly GCA_964499865.1). Taxonomy (GTDB): domain Bacteria; phylum Pseudomonadota; class Alphaproteobacteria; order Rhodobacterales; family Rhodobacteraceae; genus JANOGU01. The sequence continues at coordinate 317 of CAZCPY010000002.1, forward strand.
CCGGTGCGCCGCTTCGCCCTCCTGCTGGCGCTGGCGGCCTGGCCTGCCCTGGCCTTCACCCCCGTCTTCGAGGTGCCCGCCACGCAGACCGGCTCCGAGGTCGCCGACCCCGGCGACTACGCCCTGCCGACGGCGCCCTGGGACGGCGCGACTGTGCCCGCACGGCGGCTGGAAGGGCGGGTGGAACGCCGCGCCTGGCGGCTGGACGCGCCGGGGGTCACCACGCTGGCCATCCTGACCCCGCTCAAGGCGCAGCTCGCGGCGCAGGGCTACGCGCTGGTGCTGGACTGCGCGGCAGCGGACTGCGGCGGCTTCGACTTCCGTTTCGCCACGCCTGTGCTGCCGGAACCCGACATGCATGTCGATCTGGCCGACTACCGCTTTGTCTCGGCCCAGGCGCCGGACGGCCGCGCGGTGGGGCTGATCGTCAGCCGGTCGTCGGTGGCGGGATTCGTGCAGGTGACCAGCGTCTCGGCGGCTGGCGCGGCGCCGCCGGCGGCGCCCGTGGCGCCGGTCGCAGACCCCGCGCTGGCCGCGGCGCTGGCGCGCGACGGCTGGGCGGTGCTGGGCGGTCTGGTCTTTGCCTCGGGCAGCGCCGACCTTGAGACAGGCGACTACGCCTCGCTGGCCGCGCTGGCCGCCTGGCTGGCCGCGGACCCCGCGCGCCGCGTCACGCTGGTGGGCCATACCGATGCCGCGGGCGCGCTGGCGGCCAACATCGACCTGTCGCGCCGCCGGGCCGAGGCCGTGCGCGCCCGCCTGTTGCAGGCAGGCGGCGTGGCGCCCGCGCAGGTCGCGGCGGAAGGGGCGGGCTACCTCGCCCCCCGCGCGCCCAACACCACGCCCGAAGGCCGCGCGGCGAACCGGCGGGTCGAGGTGGTGGTCACGCCGGACTGAAGCCGCCCCGGGTCACCAGTTGTCGGGCCCCTTGTCCACGAACCTGCGGCACAGGAAGTCGATGAAGGCGCGCACCTTGGGCTGGGTGAACCGGCCCGGCGGATAGACCGCGTAGATGCCCAGCACCTCGACCGGCAGGCCGGGGATCGCCTCTTCCACCTGCCCCGCCCGCATCGCCTCGGCGTACAGGAACGACGGCAGGTAGGCGATGCCCAGCCCCGCGATGGCGGCGTTCAGGAGCGACTGGCCGTCGTTGACCGTCAGCCAGCCCGAGGTGCGGATCTGCCGCTTTTCGCCCGACGGCGTGGGCACCTTCCAGACATTGCCGTTGGCCTGGTTGGAATAGTGCAAGAGCTTGTGCTCGTTCAGGTCGTCGACCCGCATCGGCCGCCCGAACTTCTGGAAATAGGACGGCGAGGCGATCATCCGCTTGGCCGTCTCGGTCAGCTTGCGGGCGCGCAGCGAGCTGTCCTCCAGTTCTCCGACCCGGATGGCCAGGTCGAAGCCTTCGCTGATCAGCTCCACATAGCGGTTGTTCAGCACCATGTTGACGGTGATGTCGGGAAACTCCAGCAGGAAGTCGCCGAGGATGGGGGACAGAAGGTTCACCCCGAAGTCGGTGGCCACGCTGATGCGCAGAAGGCCCGAGGGCGCGGACTGCATCGAGGTCACCAGCGCATCCGCCTCGCCCGCGTCGTTCAGCACGCGGCGGGCGCGGTCGTAGTAGGCCAGGCCGATTTCCGTCGGCGACACGCGGCGCGTGGTGCGGTTCAGCAGCCGCGCGCCCAGACGGGCCTCCAGTGCCGAGACGTGCTTGGACACGGCGGATTTGGAAATCCCCATCTTCTTGGCAGCGTCGGTAAAGCCGCCCTGGTCAACGACCGTGGCAAAGGCCTCCATCTCCGTCAGTCGGTCCATGCGTATCCCCAGGTGCCGGTGCCCCCACCGTGCAGGGTCTGTCCTGCCGGGGGAATCGGGCGGGAAAGCGGCGTCCCGGCGACAAGTCCGGGGAATTCCGCCGGATCGTCGGAATTGCGGAAACAGCGGGCACGTCGGCGGAGGGCCTGCGTGCGGCGGCCGCTGGGTCGGCGGAGAAAGGGTCATCCGCGCCCGCCCGGCGGAATGGCGGCGGGTCGCGGGGCCGGTTTCGGCGGGCTTCGGGCAGGCCCGGGGCCCCGGTCTGGCGCCCCGGGGGCCCCGTCGCTAGGCCCGAGGCGCGGGGCCGCCCCAAGGCCCCGCCTGACAGCAAGGAGACCGACGATGACCCCGACCAAGCTTGCCCCGATGATCCTCGCGCTGGCCACGGGTGCCGCACTTGCGCAGGACGCGACGCTGCCGGATGCCAACGGCGACGGCGTCTGGTCGCTGGAGGAGTTGCAGGCCTCGGTGCCGGACCTGACGGCCGAGACCTTCGCCGCCATCGATGCCGATGCCGACGGCTCGGTCGATGCGACCGAACTGGCCGCCGCGATCGAGGCCGGCACGATCACCCCCGCCACCTGACGGGGGCAAGGGACCGGCGCGCGGGTCCCCCCGCC
>CAZCPY010000002.1:2761-64216 GCA_964499865.1 uncultured Rhodobacterales bacterium
GCGTTACCGTCGCCGTGCCATGGTGGCCGCCTCGCGCCATCCCGCCGCCGGGGGTCCCATGCCGTTCCTGCGCCATGCCTTCGAGCTGCGGTTCCTGCCGCTGACCGCCGCGATCCTGCTGTGCCTGGTCTTTGCGGCGCTCGCCGCCGCCCTGCCGGGCACGCGCGGGCTGTGGCTGGTGCTGATGGTGCTGGCGGCTGCGGTCACGGCGCGCGGGCTGATCGACCTGACGCAGACCCGCCACGCGATCCTGCGCAACTACCCGCTGACCGCGCATCTGCGGTTCTTGCTTGAAAAGATCCGTCCCGAGATCCGGCAGTACTTCCTGGAAGGCGAAAAGGACGGCATGCCGTTTCCGCGCGACAAGCGCGCCATCGTCTACCAGCGCGCCAAGAAGGAGCTCGACAAGCGCCCCTTCGGCACGATGTACGACGTCTACGGCGAAAGCTACGAATGGCTGCACCATTCGCTGGCCCCGGCCGAGACGCAGCCGCCCGAGGCGATGCGCACCGCCGTGGGCGCGGACGGCACGCGCCGGCCGGTGTCGCTGTCGCTTCTGAACATCTCGGCCATGAGCTACGGGGCGCTTTCGGCCAACGCGATCCGGGCGCTGAACCGCGGCGCCAAGATCGGGGGCTTTGCGCATGACACGGGCGAAGGCGGCATCTCGCCCTATCACCGCGAGGCGGGGGGCGACCTGATCTGGGAACTGGGCTCGGGCTATTTCGGCGCCCGCGGGGCGGATGGCGGGTTCGACCCGGTGCGCTTTGCCGAGACCGCGTCCGACCCGCAGGTCAGGATGGTGGAGCTTAAGCTGTCGCAGGGCGCCAAGCCCGGGCACGGGGGCGTCCTGCCCGCGGCCAAGGTCACCGAAGAGATCAGCCGCATCCGCGGCGTGCCGATGGGGCAGGACTGCGTCTCTCCGGCGCGGCACGCGGCCTTTTCCACGCCCCGGGGCCTGCTGGAATTCGTCGCGCTGATGCGCGAATCCTCGGGCGGCAAGCCCGCGGGGTTCAAGCTGTGCATCGGCCATCCCTGGGAGTTCATGGCGATCTGCAAGGCGATGCTGGACACCGGGATCACCCCCGACTTCATCGTCATCGACGGCAAGGAAGGCGGCACCGGCGCCGCGCCGTCCGAATTCATGGACCACATCGGCATGCCGCTGCGCGACGGGCTGACCTTCGCCCACAACGCGCTGGTGGGCGTGGGCCTGCGCGACCGGATCAGGATCGGCGCCTCCGGCAAGATCATCACCGGCTTCGACATGGCCCGCGTGATGGCGCTGGGGGCCGACTGGTGCAACGCCGCACGCGGCTTCATGTTCGCGGTCGGCTGCATCCAGGCCCAGGCCTGCCATACCGGCCACTGCCCGACCGGCGTGACCAGCCCCGACCCGCTGCGCCAGCGCGCGATCCACGTGCCCGACAAGGCCGAGCGGGTGGCGAACTTCCACCGCCACACGCTGCAGGCGCTGTCCGAACTGGTGGCGGCGGCGGGGCTGGCGCGCCCGGCCGACCTGCGGCCATGGCACTTCCTGCGCCGCGTCACCGCCGACACGGTGCAGACCTACGCCGAACACTACCGCCAGCTTTTGCCCCGCCAGCTTCTGGACGACCCCGCCGGCACCGGCCGGTTCGCCGCGCCCTGGGCGCAGGCCAGCGCCGACAGCTTCGCCCGCGCGGGCTGACCGGCGCCGCGCGGGGCCGTCGCGCAGCGTCCCCTTCCCCCCTGCCCGCGCCACGAGGGGGGGTAAGGGCAGGCATCCGGGTCGACGCCGGCGCACCTCGGCGCACCACGGCGGCGGCGCGCGCTTCTCTCCCCCCTCGTGGCGGAGGCAGAGGGTGGCGGGCCGCCCGTCGCGTGCCGAAGCTTCGCGGTCGGGACGGCCCGCGTCGCCGTCGCCGCGGGCTTGCCGTGGCGACGGGCGGCGGGCATGGTCCGGCCCAGGATGACCGGCACGCTGCTTTCCCTCGGACATGGCTATACCGCGCAGGCGCTGGCGCGTCTGCTGCTGCCGACGGGCTGGCGCATCATCGGCACCACGCGCACACCCGGCCACCTCGCGGCATTGCAGGCGCAGGGGGTCGAGGCGCATCCCTGGCCGGGCAGCGACCTCGGGCCCCTGCTGGCGCGGGCGACGCATGTGCTGTCCTCGATCGCCCCGGGCCCGCAGGGCGACCCCGTCGTCCCCGCCCTCGGTGACCTGCCTTCCGCGGTCTGGGCGGGCTATCTTTCCACCACCGCCGTCTACGGCGACCACGGCGGCGGCTGGGTCGACGAGGACACGCCCCTGGCGCCCGGCACCGAGCGCGGGCGCTGGCGGGTGGCGGCGGAACGCCAGTGGCAGGCGACCGGCCTTCCGCTGCACGTCTTCCGCCTGGCGGGCATCTACGGCCCCGGCCGCGGCCCCTTCGCCAAGGTGCGCGACGGGACGGCGCGGCGCATCGTCAAGCCGGGGCAGGTGTTCAGCCGCATCCATGTGGAGGACATCGCGCAGGCCCTGGCGGCCTCGATGGCGCGCCCCTTGCCCGGCGCGGTGTGGAACCTCTGCGACGACGACCCCGCCCCGCCGCAGGACGTGATCGGCCATGCGGCCACGCTGCTGGGCCTGCCCCTGCCGCCCGAGGAAGCCTTCGACCCCGCCGCGATGACGCCGATGGCGGCGAGCTTCTATGCCGAGAACAAGCGCGTGCGGAACGACCGCATCAAGCGCGACCTCGGCCTGCGCCTTCGGTTCCCGACCTACCGAGAGGGGCTGGCGGCGCTGCTTGCGGCGGGGGACTGAAGGCCCCGCACGCAAGGCGCCTTAGTCCTCAAGGTAATCGGCATCCAAAGCGGCGATCTCGATCCGCTGGCGAACCCGCACGCCGACCCGGTGGCGGATCATGCGGCGAGCCAGTTCCGCGCCGTCGATCAGCACGATCCGGTGCTGCACGCGCCGCAGATAGTCCCGCGCATCGGCAGAGAATCCTGCCGAGGTAACGAATACGCCTTTCGTTGCGCCTTCGCCGGTCAGGCTGCCCACGAACTGCTGGATGTCAGGGCGACCGACCTTGCGGTCCGGCGCAAAGCGCTTGGCCTGGACATAAACGGCGTCCAGCCCGAGGGCATCTTCATAGATAATCCCGTCAATCCCGCCGTCACCGGTCGCCGGAGTCAAGCTGCGCGTGCCCGACGTGCCGCTGCCGTATCCCATCGCCGAAAGCACATCGAGAACCAGCCTTTCGAATCGGAGCGGGTCCATCCGATGGATGATCTCGAGAAGATCGGCGGCAAGCGCCGCTTCGATTTCGGCGGCGGCTTGTGCGATCAGTTCTTCTGGTGGCGCTGTGGGTGGGTGGTCTGCCAGAGCCGCAGTGGTCTCTGTCCCGGGTTTTTCATCACCGGCAGAGGTCCCGGTGCGCGCCTGTCGGGCTACCACGAGCCAAGCCCGAAACTCGGCCGACACCTTCCGCAGAAACTGATTGTCAATCCGCGCTGGTTTTCCGTCCAGAATCTTTCGCCCCTGGTCGGTGATCTGATGGACCCCGCGTTTTGGCGAGGCGATCAATCCAGCCTTGGAAAGGTAAGTACGCGCCCAGTGCGCCCTGCTTGACAACACGGTCGTCGATCCCGACGGCAGAAGTTCCCGCGCTTCGGCATCTGTGATTGCGAACTCATCCTGTATTGCGCCCAGGCACTCTCTGACGGACGTCGCACCCTGGCCAAAGGCACGAAGGACAGGCAGCATCAGGGTCTCATAGTCTGGAACCGTCATCGCGACCTCGTTTCCGAAAGCCTAGCCGGACGCGTCCGCCCCGGGCAAGGCTAACGCCCCCCTCGCCCGGGGGGACGCGTAAAGGAACCCCTCGTCCACCAGCGCCTCGGCCCCCCTCCAGCGGAGGGGGGCCTTGGGCGCGATGGCGACGACACCGGCAGCCAGCCGCCGCGCGTCCTCGCCGTGGTCCCACAGCCCCTGCGCGACCGAGGCCGCGTCGCGCGCCCGCCAGTCGCCCGCCAGCTTGTAGTGCCGCAGGCACAGGGTGACGTCGGCCACCGTCACGCCGCTGGCGCAATGGGGGTGTGTCATCAGCCGCGCGCCGGGGGAATTCCTGACCAGCGAATGCTTGGACAGGAAGGGCTGCTCGCCGAAGACCTCGGCGCGCAGGCCCCCGGCCTTGAGCGTCAGGGCAGGGTCCAGAAGGCGGTTGTCCTTGAGGAAGAAGGAAAACCCGATCCGGTCGGCGTCGTGGTAGGGCAGGCTTTCCACCGCCGAAAGCGCGTAGTGCCTGGCCCCCGCGACAGCCTGTTCATAGCCGCCCTTCGCACCGGCAGGGTCGTAAAGGTCCAGCATCTGCCCGACCATCGCCGTGGCCCCGATGCCCTCAAGGTAGGGGATCAGGCGGCCAAGGGGCTGCGGGCCCGCAAAGGGCACCTCGGCCATCTCGTCGGCGTCGGCGAACAGCACCCAGCCGCCGCGGAAGGTCCGCTGCGCGGCCAGCGTCCGCATCAGGCTTTCGTGGCGGCGGGCGGGCTGCGTGTTCCGCAGCACCGTCACCCGGTCGAACCCCGCGGCGATGTCGGGCGTCGCGTCCGCCGAGCCGTTGTCGAGGATGACCACATGGTCCACCCCCATCGCGAGGTGGTGCCGCAGGAAGCCTTCCGCGAACCAGGCCGCGTCCTTCATCAGGCAGACGACGCCCACCCCCAGGTCGCCCAGGTCCACCCGCGCGGGCCCGTGCAGCACCCGGAACGCCCCGGCCACCGCCGCGCGGTCGCGCGCGGCATCCACCCGGCGGCGGACCGCACTGGCGATGCGGCGCAGGGGGGTCACCCGGGCAAATCCCGGCGCAGGGTGCCTGCTTGCACGCCCCGTCCGCGCCGCCTCACGCCCGCCGCTCCAGGCTCGCCACCCCGAGCGCCTCCAGCGCCCGCGCCTCGATCCGCGCGGCGTCGAGGCCCGCCACGCGGTACATCGCCTCGGGGCTGGCCTGGTCGATGAAGATGTCGGGCAGGACCATACTGCGGAACCTCAGCCCGCGGTCGAAGACCCCGCGGTCGGCCAGCAGTTGCGCGACGTGGGAGCCGAAGCCGCCGACGGCGCCTTCCTCGACCGTCACCAGCGCCTCGTGCCCGCGCGCCAGGCGCAGGATCAGGTCCCCGTCCAGCGGCTTGGCGAAACGGGCGTCGGCCACGGTGGCAGGCAGGCCGCGGGCGGCCAGCGCCTCGGCGGCCTTCAGGCATTCGGCCAGCCGCGTGCCGAAGGACAGCAGCGCCACCCGCGCGCCTTCGCGCAGCACCCGCCCGCGGCCGATCTCCAGCGGCAGGCCGCGGGCGGGCATCTCGACCCCCACGCCTTCGCCGCGGGGAAAGCGGAAGGCGATGGGGCCGTCGTCATGCGCCGCCGCCGTGGCAACCATGTGGACCAGTTCCGCCTCGTCCGCCGCGGCCATCACCGTGAAGCCGGGCAGGTTCGCAAGGAACGCCACGTCGAAGGCGCCCGCATGGGTCGCCCCGTCCGCCCCCACCAGCCCCGCGCGGTCCACCGCAAAGCGCACCGGCAGGCGCTGGATCGCCACGTCGTGGACCACCTGGTCATAGCCGCGCTGCAGGAAGGTGGAATAGATCGCGCAGAAGGGCCTCAGCCCCCCCGCCGCCATGCCCGCGGCAAACGTCACCGCGTGCTGTTCGGCGATGCCCACGTCGAAGCAGCGCCGCGGGAAGCGTTCGGCGAACAGGTTCAGGCCCGTGCCGTCCGGCATCGCCGCGGTCACCGCGACGATGCGTTCGTCCGCCTCGGCCTCGCGGATCAGGGACTGCGCGAAGACCTTGGTATAGGCGGGCGCGTTCGACGGCGCCTTGGCCTGCGCGCCGGTCAGCAGGTCGAACTTGCCCGTCGCATGGCCCTTGTCCGCCGCCGCCTCGGCCGGGGCATAGCCCTTGCCCTTCCTGGTCAGCACATGGATCAGCACCGGCCCCTGCGCCCGCCCGCGCGCCGCCCGCAGGACGTGCAGAAGCTGGTCCATGTCGTGGCCGTCCACCGGGCCGATGTAGGAGAACCCCAGCTCCTCGAACAGCGTGGTGCCGGTGGCCATGCCCTTGAGCATCTCCTTCGCGCGCAGCGCGCCGTCGCGCAGCGGCGGCGGCAGGAATCTGGCGGCACCCCTGGCCACCGCCTTCAGCGCGTCGAAGGGCCCCTCGGCATAAAGCCGCGTGAGGTAGGACGACAGCGCCCCCACCGGCGGGGCGATCGACATCTCGTTGTCGTTCAGGATCACGAACAGCCGCTTCTTCAGGTGCCCCGCGTGGTTCATCGCCTCGAAGGCCATGCCTGCGCCCATTGCCCCGTCGCCGATCACGGCGACCGCATCGCCCACCTCCTGCCCCAGGTCGCGCGCCACGGTGAAGCCCACGGCGGCGCTGATCGAGGTCGAGGAATGCGCCGCGCCGAAGGGGTCGTAGGGGCTTTCCGACCGCTTGGTAAAGCCCGACAGCCCGCCCTCCATGCGCAGCGTGCGGATGCGGTCGCGCCGGCCGGTCAGGATCTTGTGGGGATAGCACTGGTGGCCCACGTCCCAGATCAGCCGGTCGCGGGGCGTGTCGAAGACGGCATGGATCGCCACCGTCAGTTCCACCACCCCCAGCCCCGCGCCCAGGTGCCCGCCGGTCACCGACACCGCGGATATGGTCTCGGCCCGCAGTTCGTCGGCCAGCACGGCCAGCTCGCGGTCCGACAGGGACTTGAGGTCCTGCGGCCCGGCGATGCGGTCAAGAAGCGGCGTGGCGGGGCGGGTCATGGTAGCACCTTCAGGACTGCCGGGCGATGACGAAGCGGGCGAGCGCCTTCAGGTTCTCTGCCGCGTCGCCGTAGGGCGCCAGTGCCGCGCAGGCCCCGTCCACCAGCGCCGCGGCCCGTGCCCGCGCCCCGGCAAGCCCCAGATGCGACACGAAGGTCGCCTTGCCCGCGCCCGCGTCCTTGCCCACCCGCTTGCCCATCTGCGCCTCGTCCCCCGTGGCGTCGAGGATGTCGTCGGCGATCTGGAAGGCAAGGCCGACCGCCTGCGCATAAGCGCGCAGGGGTGCTGGGTCGGCCACCGCGATCATCGCGCCCGCCTCGGCCGCCCAGCCGATCAGCGCGCCGGTCTTGCCCGCCTGCAGCGCCTCGATCTGCGGCAGGGTCAGGGGCGCGGCGGCGGTCTCTGCCGCGATGTCGGCGGCCTGCCCGCCCACCATTCCCGCTGCCCCTGCCGCCCGTGCCATCCGGCGCAAAAGCTCCACCCGCACCACCTGCGACCCCAGCGCGGGGTCGCACAGCAACTCGTAGGCCAGCGCCTGCAAGGCGTCGCCCGCCAGCACCGCGGTCGCCTCGTCCCACTTGCGGTGCACCGTGGGCTGGCCGCGGCGCAGGTCGTCGTCGTCCATGCAGGGCAGGTCGTCATGCACGAGGCTGTAGGCATGCATCGCCTCGATGGCCGCCGCGGCAGCCTCGACGCGTTCGGGCGCGATGCCGTGGACGGCGGCGCCTTCCAGCACCAGAAACGCCCGGATGCGCTTGCCGCCCGAGGCGGCGTAGCGCATCGCCCGCGCCAGCGGCGTGTCGCCAAGGTCGGCCATGGCACGGGCCAGACGCTGATCCACCCGCCCCTGCGCCGCCGACAGCGCGGCTTCGAAGGTCACATCCCCTCCGCCGGGGTGGTGCCGATGGCGCGGCCTTCCTGCGCGCGGATCATCTCGACCCGCGCCTCGGCAGCCTTCAGCCGCGCGTCGCAGTGCGCCTTCAGCGCGGCGCCGCGTTCGTACAGCGCGATCGACGCCTCCAGCGCCACGTCGCCGCGTTCAAGCTGGGCGACCACGGATTCCAGCGCCGCCATCGCCTCCTCGAAGCTCATTTCCGCGACCGGCTTTTCGCTCATCTTCCCCGCGCCTCCAGCACGCCCACATGCGCCGCCACGCTGGCGGTCAGGGCGCCCGGATCATAGCCGCCCTCCAGCACGCTGACCACCCGGGGACAGAGGTGGCAGAGCCGGTCCGTCAGCCAGGCGTAATCCTCCGCCTGCCACGCCAGTCCCGCCAGCGGGTCGTCGGCATGGGCGTCGAAGCCGGCCGAGACCAGCAGAAGTTCCGGCGCCCAGGCCGCCAGCCGCGGGAAGACCTGCGCCACATAGACCGCCCGCATCGCCGCCCCGCCGGAGCCCTCGCGCAGGGGCACGTTCAGGACTTGCCCATGCGCGCCCTGTTCCGACGGGCTGCCCGACCCGGGGTAAAGCGGCATCTGGTGGGAGGAGACGAACAGCGCGCGGGGCTCGTTCCACAAGAGGTCCTGCGTGCCGTTGCCGTGGTGCACGTCGAAATCCACCACCGCCACGCGCGTCAGGCCGTGCAGGTCCAGCGCGCGCTTCGCCGCCGCCGCGACCGTGCCGAACAGGCAGAAGCCCATCGCGGTTTCGCGTTCGGCATGGTGCCCGGGCGGGCGGGGGGCGACGAAGGCATTCGCGACCTCGCCCGCCACCACCGCATCCACCGCCGCCGCCGCGCCCCCGAGCGCGCGCAGGGCTGCCTCGCCGGAGCCCGGCGACAGGAAGGTATCGCCATCCACCTGCACCCAGCCCTGCGCGGGAACGGCCGCCAGCACGCGGCGGACATAAGCCCCGGGGTGCACCCGCATCGCCTCGGCCGGATCGGCCAGCGGCGCCTGACGCCGGTCCAGCGTCAGCCCCTCCAGCCCGGCCCTGACCGCCGCCAGCCGCTCCACCCGTTCCGGGTGGCCCGGCGGCGTGACGTGGCCGTCGAAGGCGTCGTGCAGCCAGACCGCCGTGACCATCAGTCCGGCGCCAGCATGTAGCCCGACCCTCGCACGGTCTGGAGATACCGGGGCTGGCGGGGATCGGTCTCGATCTTGCGGCGCAGCCGCGTGATCTGCACGTCGACCGCCCGGTCGCTGCCCCGGTCGCTGCCCCGGTCGGTGCTGGCCCGGTCGGCGCTGGCCTCCATATCGCCGCCGGTCTCGCCTACCAGCCTTTCGCGGCTGACCGGCTGGCCGGGGGCGGCGGCGAAGATGCGCATGAGCTGCGCCTCGGTCGCCGTCAGCCGCACCGGCGCGTCGCCCCGCCACAGCTCGCCCCGGTCCACGTCATAGCGCACGGGGCCCAGATGCAGCACCTTTGGCCCCGCCGCCACCCGCGCCTGCGGCACGCGGCGCAGGATGGCGTTGATGCGCAAGAGCAGCTCCTTGGGCTCGAAGGGCTTGACGAGGTAGTCGTCGGCCCCGGCCTCGAAGCCCTCGATCCGGCTGGCCGTCTCGCTGCGGGCGGTCAGAAGGAGGATCGGCACCCCCAGCCGCGTGCGCAGGTCGCGGGTCAGCGCGATGCCGTCTTGGCCCGGCATCATCACGTCCAGCACCACGAGATCGAAGTCCAGCCCCGCCAGAAGCCGGCGCGCCTGTTCGGCGCCGCGCGCGACGGTGACGAGGAAGCCGTGCCGCATCAGGAACTTCTGCAACAGGCCGCGGATGCGTTCGTCGTCGTCGACGACCAGCAGGTGAAGCGCGGGATCGGTCATGCGCCGCCCTCGCGCAGGGCCTGGTAGGCGCGGCGCTGGTCGGGGTCCATCATCGCCTCGAGCACCTGGCGGAACCCCTGCACCGCCGCGGGCCCCGCCGCGCGATAGGCCGCCCGCATCCGCGCGCGCTGCGCATCCGACAGCCGCCGCTCCAGCTCCGCGCCCTTGGGCGTGAGGTGCAGGTTGCGCTCGCGCCGGTCGTCGCGGCCGATGCGCGCCTCGACCAGGCCGTCGTCGATCAGGGTGCGCAGCACGCGGTTGAGGCTTTGCTTGGTCACGCCGAGGATGCCCAGCAGGCCCGAGACGGTGACGCCGGGCGACCGGTGGATGAAATGCACCGCCCGGTGGTGCGCGCGGCCGTAGTCCAGCCCCTCCAGAATGCGGTCGGGGTCGGCGGTAAAGCCGCGATAGGCGAAGAACATCGCCTCGATGCCCTTGCGCAGCTGGTCGTCCGTCAGGAACAGCAGCCCCTCGCCGCCCGGTCCATCCGCCATCGTCGCCTCCGCTTCCGGGCGCGAAACTACGTCAGCCTTGTTGACATTCCAAGTGGAGACTGGTAGCTCCGCTCGGATTTTGCGCAACTTTATGTCCGTTGCGGACCTAATTCGCGCAACTTTCTGCAAGGGGAGGCCGGAATGGCGGGCTATGACGATCGCGACGGGGTCATCTGGATGGACGGCAAGCTGGTGGAGTGGCGACAGGCCAACGTCCACATCCTGACCCATGCGCTGCACTACGCATCCGCCGTCTTCGAGGGCGAACGCTGCTACAACGGCCGCATCTTCAAGAGCCGCGCACATTCCGAACGCCTGCGCATGTCGGGTGACCTGCTGGACATGCCGCTGCCCTGGACGGTGGAGGAGATCGACGCCGCCAAGGAGGCCGTGCTCAAGGCCAACGGGCTGACGGATGCCTATGTCCGCGCCATCGCCTGGCGCGGCGCGGGCGAGGACATGGGCGTGTCGTCGCGCCGCAACCCGATCCGCATGGCGGTGGCCTGCTGGGGCTGGGGCAACTACTACGGCGACGCCAAGATGAAGGGCGCCAAGCTTGACATCGCCAGGTGGAAGCGCCCCTCGCCCGAAACCATTCCGCATGCCGCCAAGGCGTCGGGGCTCTACATGATCTGCACGATGTCCAAGCACGCGGCCGAGGCCAGGGGCTGTTCGGACGCGATGATGTTCGACTTCCGCGGCTACGTGGCCGAGGCGACGGGGGCCAACATCTTCTTCGTCAGGGACGGCGAGGTGCATACGCCCAAGCCGGACTGCATCCTGAACGGCATCACCCGGCAGACCGTGATCGGCATGCTGCGCGACATGCAGGTCAAGGTCCACGAACGCCACATCCTGCCGGAAGAGCTGGAAGGATTCCAGCAGTGCTGGCTGACCGGCACGGCGGCCGAGGTCACGCCGGTGGGCGAGATCGGGCCCTACCGGTTCGAGGTCGGCGACCTGACGCGCCGCGTGGCGACCGAATACGAACGGCTGGTCCGGGCCTGACGCGAAGCGTTCAGGCAAGGCGCCCGCGGTCGATCCGGGCATATTCGGCGACGCGCCGCCCCTCGGCCTTTTCGGTGCGCGGGGCGCGCCACAGGCGGCGCCAGGGCTGGCCCGCCTCGCGGGACAGGCGCAGGAAATGCGCGACGCGGCCCCCGTCCGAAGGCGCGCGGCGGTCGGCGACGTGACGGGACATGGCAGGTCCTCCCCCCTCTGGTCGAGGGATGCAGCCTATCACGGATCGGACGACAGCGTGACCACATTCGACAGCCCGCCGATGCCGCGGTCGCTGTCCAGCGTGATCCGCGAGGCCTTCCGCGCGCTGTCGCCGCGCGCGTCCAGGGTGGCCTGCAGTGCCTTTTCCGCCGCCGCCAGCAGGCTGCCCTGCGGCAGGACCGCGAGCCCCGCCAGCAGCACCTGCGCCGCAACCGCGCCGCGCAGCCAGCCGCGGAAGGTCGGGCTGTGGTGCACGCCGGTGCCTTCGCCCAGAGCCAGCAACAGCCCCGGCCAGCCGCCCAGCAGCGCCAGCCACAGAAGCGGCGACTCGCCCATCCGCCGCGCCCGCATCGCCGCGCGCCGCCGGTCCAGCCGGATCAGGCCGTACGTCCCGACGTTCACGAAGAACAGCCAGCAGGCCAGCGCCGCAGCGGGCGGCAGGGCCGGGGGCAAGAGGGCAGGCGACAGGTCCATGACGGATCGTCGCCCGCCAGATGGGCAACAATGGGGCGGAACCGGTTCCGTTTCTGGAACCGGGCCCGCGCCCGGGGGCCCTCGGGTCAGGCCAGCAGCGTCTCGACCCTGATGTTGCCGCGGGTGGCGTTGGAATAGGGGCAGATGTGGTGCCCGCGTTCCATGATCTTTTCCGCCACCGCGCGGTCGACCCCCGGCATGGTGACCCTGAGCTGCACCGTCAGCCCGAAGCCGCCATCGTCGCGCCCGCCGATCCCGACGGTGGCGTTGACCGCGGCATCCGGCGGCACGGTGCCGAGCTTTTCCGTGCCCGCGGCAAAGCGCATCGCGCCCAGGTAGCAGGCGGCATAGCCCACGGCGAAAAGCTCCTCGGGGTTCAGCCCGAGGCCCGAGCCGCCCAGTTCCTTCGGGCTGGCCATGGTCACGGTCAGCATGCCGTTGACCAGTTTCGAGATGCCGTTCCGCCCGCCGCCGGTGGCATGCGATTCGGTGGTGTATTTCACGTCGACGGCCATGCGGTCCTCCTGAATGCCATTCCGGGGCGGACCTTAGGCCGATTCGGCGGGCGCCGTCAGCCTGCGGAATGCCCAGTCGGCGGCATCCGCCACCGCGGGGTCAGCTGCCGTGCGATGCGCGGCGGCCGTGGCGGCAAGCCCTCGGTCGCCCGCGTTGCCGATGGCATAGAGGACATTGCGCAGGAACCGGTCGCGGCCGATGCGCTTGACCGGGCTTGCGGCAAAGCGCGCGCGGAACCCGGCATCGTCCAGCGCGGCCAGCTCCGCCAGCGGCGGGGCGCCGTGGCGGTGGGCATAGCCCGTCTCGCGCGCGGCCACGGCGAACTTGTTCCAGGGGCAGACCGCCAGGCAATCGTCGCAGCCGTAGATGCGGTTGCCCATCAGGGGCCGCAGCGACGCCTCCACCGGCCCGCGGTGCTCGATCGTCAGGTAGCTGATGCAGCGGCGGGCATCCAGCACATGGGGCGCGGGAAAGGCGCGCGTGGGGCAGATCTCGAGGCAGGCGGTGCAGGTGCCGCAATGGTCGGCCTCGGGCGGATCCGGCGTGATCTCCAGCGTGGTGAACACGGCGCCCAGGAAGACCCAGTTGCCGAATCCCCGGCCCAGCAGGTTGGTGTGCTTGCCCTGCCAGCCCAGCCCCGCCACCTGCGCCAGTGGTTTTTCCATCACCGGGGCGGTATCGACAAAGACCTTGACGCCGCCGCCCGCGGTGTCGATCAGCCAGCGCCCCAGGGCTTTCAGCCGCGGCTTGATGCGGTCGTGGTAGTCGGCGCCCTGCGCATAGACGCTGATCGCGCCGCGGTCGCGCAGGTCCAGAACCTCCAGCGGGTCGGTCCCCGGCGCATAGCTGTCGGCCAGCATCACCACCGACCGAACCGCGGGCCACATCGCCCGCGGGGTCCCCCGCCAGCCCGCGCGGCCTTCGCGGTCGGCCATCCAGTGCATCTGCCCGTGGTGGCCCTGCGCCAGCCAGTGCTCCAGCCGCGCGCGCGCCTGCGGGGTGTCCGGCGCGGCCACCCCGCAGGCCGCAAAGCCCTGCCGGGCCGCCTCGGCCTTCAGCCGGGCCTTGAGGTCGTCCGGGGGGGCGGGGCTCACCCCGCCGCCGCCACGAAGGCGCGGATCAGGGCGGCGTCCTTGACCCCGGGGGCACTTTCGACGCCCGAGGAGACATCGACCTGCCGCGCGCCGGTCAGCCGCACCGCCTCGGCCACGGTCGCGGCGGTCAGGCCGCCCGCCAGCATCCAGGGCCGCGGCCAGCGCCGCCCGGCGATCAGCCGCCAGTCGAAGGCCACGCCGTTGCCGCCCGGCAAAGCGGCGCCCCCGGGCGGCTTGGCATCGACCAGCACCTGATCGGCCACGCGCAGGGCCTCGTCCAGCGCGGGCAGGTCCTCGGGCCCGGCGACCCCCACCGCCTGCATCACCGGCAGGCCATAGCGCGCCCTGATCGCAGCCACGCGGTCGGGGGTCTCATGCCCGTGCAGTTGCAACATGTCGAGCGGGACGGCATCGACGATGGCATCCAGCGCCGCATCGTCGGCGTCCACCGTCAGCGCCACCTTTGCAAGGCCCGGCGGCGCGGCCAGCGCGGCCGCGCGCGCCTGATCCACCGTCAGGTGCCGCGGCGACTTGGCGAAGAACACGAACCCCGCATAGGCCGCCCCCGCGGCAGCCACCGCCGCCACGTCGCCTGCCGTGCGAAGCCCGCAGATCTTGACCCGGATCATCGGTTCAACCTCGAACGGTGCGTGCGAGCACGCACCCTACCCCGGTCCGCAGGGTGCCTGCTTGCACGCACCTGCAATCCTAGCGTTTCGGCGGCGCCAGCAGCGCCAGCACGTCGTCCTGCGTTTCGCCCTTGGCGTCGCGCGCGGCGGCCAGTTCGCGCTGCAGCCGCGCCACCTCGCGCGCGCCGGTCGCGGCCTGGCTGCGGTGCCTGGCCTCGCGCAGCCATTCCCACAGGAACCCCAGCAGCAGCCCCGCCGCGATGCCGGCAAAGATCACCAGGAACAGCGGCACCTCGGCCGACCAGGCCAGATTGAACACCGCCGCCATGTCGTCGGGCAGAACCCGCACCGTCACCGGCGCGCGGTTGGCCAGCGCCAGCGTCACCAGCACCACCGCCAGCGACCCGAGGAAGATGTAGCGCAGCCAGCGGATCATGCGCGGCCCCCGGCCAAGGATGCCGTCCTAGCGCCCGTTCAGCCGGTCGCGCAGCAGCTTGCCGGTCTTGAAGAAGGGAACCTTCTTGTCCTGCACCTCGACCGCCTCGCCGGTGCGGGGGTTGCGGCCCGTCCGCGCCTCGCGCGCCTTGACCGAAAACGCGCCGAAGCCCCGCAGTTCCACCCGGTCGCCCTTGGCGAGCGCCGAGATGATCTCCTCGAACACGGTGTTCACGATGCGCTCGACATGGCGTTGCGTCAGGTGCGGGTTTTCGTCGGCAATCTTCTGGATCAGTTCCGAACGGATCATGCAGCAGCCCCCCGGGTCGGACCGGCGCGTGGCAGAGGCGCGCCGCTGTTTTTGTTGAGGCCGGACTATAAGCAGGAATTCCACGGGCACAAACAGGAAAACCCAATCCCTTGTGGGCTTTCGCCGACCCGGAACGGCAAAGGCCCCGGGTTTCCCCGGGGCCTTCCCCTGTGTCATGCGGCCGAAGGCGGCCTAGCGGCGGTCGCCCTTCAGCGCCGCGCCCAGAATGTCGCCGAGCGACGCGCCCGAATCGGACGATCCGTACTGCGCCACGGCTTCCTGTTCCTCGGCGATTTCGCGCGCCTTGATCGACAGGCCCAGCTTGCGGGTCTTGGGGTCGATGTTGGTCACCCGCGCATCCACCTTGTCGCCCTTCTGGAACCGGTCGGGGCGCTGTTCCTGCCGGTCGCGGGAAAGGTCGGACCGGCGGATGAAGGACTTCTGGCCGTTGTAGTCGACCTCGATCCCGCCTTCCTCGATGGCGGTGACGGTGACGGTGACGATCCCGCCCCGCTTCACGCCGTCGACCGCGTCGGTGAAGGTATCATCGCCCAGGGCCTTGACCGACAGGGAGATGCGTTCCTTCTCCACGTCCACCTCGGTGACCGCGGCCTTGACCGTGTCGCCCTTGCGGTAGGTCTGGATCGCCTCTTCGCCGCGCTGGTCCCAGGACAGGTCGGACAGGTGCACCATGCCGTCGATGTCGCCGGGCAGGCCCACGAACAGACCGAATTCGGTGATGTTCTTGACCTCGCCTTCCAGCGCGGTGCCCACCGGATACTGTTCGGCGAACACTTCCCACGGGTTGCGCTGCGTCTGCTTCAGCCCCAGCGACACGCGCCGCTTGGCGCTGTCGATCTCCAGCACCATGACCTCGACCTCCTGCGAGGTGGAGACGATCTTGCCGGGGTGCACGTTCTTCTTGGTCCAGGACATTTCCGAGACGTGCACGAGGCCCTCGACCCCCGCTTCCAGCTCCACGAAGGCGCCGTAGTCGGTGATGTTGGTGACGCGGCCCCGGTGGACGCTGCCGTAGGGATACATCTTCTCGACCGAATCCCACGGGTCGGCCTGAAGCTGCTTCATGCCCAGGCTGATGCGGTGGGTTTCCTTGTTGATCTTGATGACCTGCACCTTGACGGTCTCGCCGATCGCCAGGATCTCGGACGGGTGGTTGACGCGGCGCCAGGCCATGTCGGTGACGTGCAGCAGGCCGTCCACCCCGCCCAGGTCGACGAAGGCGCCGTATTCGGTGATGTTCTTGACCACGCCGTCGACCGACTGGCCTTCGTAGAGGTTCGAGATCACCTCGGCGCGCTGTTCGGCGCGGCTTTCCTCCAGGATCGCGCGGCGCGACACCACGATGTTGCCGCGGCGGCGGTCCATCTTCAGGATCTGGAACGGCTGCTTCATGCCCATCAGGGGGCCTGCGTCACGCACCGGGCGCACGTCGACCTGGCTGCCCGGCAGGAACGCCACGGCGCCGCCCAGGTCGACCGTGAAGCCGCCCTTGACGCGGCCGAAGATCGCGCCGTCGACGCGGGTCTCGGCGGCATAGGCCTTTTCCAGGCGGTCCCAGGCTTCCTCGCGCTTGGCCTTCTCGCGGCTGATCACCGCCTCGCCGCGGGCGTTTTCCACGCGGTCCAGGTAGACCTCGACCTCGTCGCCGACCTTGATGTTCGGCTGTTCGCCGGGGGCTGCGAATTCCTTCAGGTCGACGCGGCCTTCCATCTTGTAGCCCACGTCGATGATGGCCTGGCCCGCCGAGATGGCGAGCACGCGGCCCTTGACGACCGACCCCTCGGACGGGGTGTCGATCTCCAGCGACTCCTTCAGGAGCGCCTCGAATTCTTCCATGGTGGCTTTAGCGCACATGCGTCAGAAGTTCCTTTGCGTGGTGACTGGCCGCGCGGTTGGCTCCGCCGGTCTTTGCCGTCCGGTGGCGGGGACACCCCGCCGGACCGCGCGCCCATACACGCAAAGGCACCTTGCCGCAACAGTGGGGGTCGGGATTCCGCGGCGCCCCCTGCGGAACCGGGCGGCCCGCCTGGTCCGACAGCCTGATCCCGCCGCCGCCGTGGCCGCCGCGCCCCCGGGATGGCCGCCGCAAGCCGCTTTCCCGGCGGCAGGCCGGCGCCTATCCTGCGCGCCATGTGCGGCCGGTTCACCATCACGCATCCGCTCGAGGCCATCGCGGCGCTGTTCGGCGCGGTCCCCGGCAACGACGGCCTGCCGGTGCCGCGGTTCAACGTCTGCCCGACGCAAGCCGTGCCCGTGGTCACCTCTGCCGACGGGGTGCGGCGGCTGCGGCACATGCGCTGGGGCTTTCTGCCCGCCTGGTACAAGACCCCCACCGACGGCCCGCTGATCATCAACGCGCGGTCCGACACCATCGCCACCAAGCCCGCCTTCCGCGAGGCGGTGCGGGCGCGGCGCTGCCTCGTCCCGGCCTCGGGCTTCTACGAATGGGAAACGGTCGAGGGGTGCAAGCTGCCCTGGTATTTCACCCGCAGCGACGGCGCGCCGTTGGCGCTGGCGGGCGTCTGGCAGCGGTGGGAACGCGACGGGCGGGCCTTCGACAGCCTGGCCATCGTGTCGACCGGGGCAGGCCCCGGCATGCGCGGCCTGCATCACCGCGAGGCGGTGGTCGTCGAGGCCCCCGACTGGCCGCTGTGGCTGGGCGAGGCCGGGCACGGGGCGGCGGCGCTGATGCGGTCCTCTGCGCCCGGCGTGCTGACGGCACACCGGGTCAGCCCCGCGGTCAATTCCAGCCGCGCCGAGGGGCCCGACCTGATCCTGCCGCCGCCCGCCTGAGGCCGCCCCGCCGATTGCGCGGGCCCCTGCCGCCCTGCTAGCCTGCCCCCGGCCCTGAGCGGAGTGTCCCCATGAGCAGCCGGCGCAACTTCCTCGCGATCCTGATCGGTGCGGCGGCCATCGGCGGGGCGATCTACGCCTTCGGCGTGCGGGGTGGCGGTGGCCTTGGCCTGCCCTCGCTGCCCGGCGTGCCGAAGGACCCCGTGGTCGTCACCGTGGCAAGCGCCGTCACCAAGCAGAAATGGCTGGCCGCGGGCGTGGCCGAATTCGCCGCCGCGGGCATCACCACCGCGGACGGGCGGCCGATCGAGATCCAGACCTCGAACGTCCTGTCCGGCGACAGCATGCTGCAGATCGCCGCCGAGACGCTGCAACCCGTGGTCTGGAGCCCGGGCGAACAGACCTGGATCGACCAGTTGAACGAACGCTGGGGCCGGACCAGGCCCAAGCCCATCGCCTCGGCGCCCTGCCAGCCCACGGTGCTGACGCCCGTGGGCCTGGCGATGTGGCGCCCGATGGCCGAGGCCCTGGGCTGGCCGGCGAAGCCCGTCAGCATGAAGATGCTGATCGACCTCGCCAACGATCCCGAAGGCTGGGCGCGCTACGGCCGTCCCGAATGGGGCCGCCTGCGCCTGGGGCATACGCATCCGCAGTATTCCTCGGCGGGCCTCCTGTTCCTGGCGCAGTCGATCTATGCCGCGCTTGGCAAGACCGAGGGGCTGACCACCGAAGACGTCTACTCCGCCGAGGTGCGGGCCGCGCTGTCCACGCTGGCGCAGAACACCGCCAAATACGGCATGGTGACCACCGACCTGCTGGCCAACATGGCCCGCGGCGGCCCGGCCTTCCTGCACGCGACATCCGCCTTCGAGGAAGGCACGATCCGCTTCAACGTGGAAAAGCAGGCGGAACTGCGCTTCCCGCTGGCCTTCATCTTCCCGCAGGACGGCACCTTCTGGTCGCCGCAGCCCTACTGCATCCTGGACGGCGCACCCTGGGTCGATGCGGCCGAGGCCGAGGCGGCGAAGCTGTTCCTCGACTTCCTGCGCGGCGACCGGATGCAGGGGCTGGCCTCGACGCACTACGTCCGCCCCTTTTCGGGCGCGGCGAACCCGGGCGGCGGGCTTACGGTCGCGAACGGCACCGATCCGACCGCCACGCCGCGGACGATCCCCGACCTCGACATCCCGACGCCTGCCGTCAGCGAGGCGATCATCGACCAGTTCCTGACCACCAAGCGCAAGGCGACCGTGCTCGTGGTCTTCGACACTTCGGGGTCGATGCAGGGCGAGCGGATCAAGACCGCGACCGAGGCGACGGCCGAATTCCTGAAACGCCTGCAACCGCAGGACCGGGTGGGCCTGATGACCTTTTCCAGCGCCGTGCAGACGGTGCAGCCGCTGACCGAGGTCGCCCGCGGCGGCGAAAGGGCGCGGTCGCAGGTGCTGGGGCTGGTGGCGGACGGCGACACCAACCTCAACGGTGCGGTCTGCAAGGCGACACAGATGCTGGCGGCCGAGGCGGCGCGCGACCGGGCGAAGGGCGACAACCGGCTTTACGGCATCGTCCTTCTTTCCGACGGCATGGACACGGTGGGCGAGGTCACCGCGACGCGCATGTTCCAGACCTGCCTCAAGTCGTCCGAAGGGCAGGAGGGGCCCAAGATCTTCGTCATCTCCTTCGGCGAAGGCACCGATGTGGACACGCTGACCCGGCTGGCGACACAGTCGAACGGGGCGCTTTTTGCCGCCGACCCGGCCTCGATCGGCCAGGCCTACCTGCGCATCTCGGCCGAACAGTAGATGGACGCGCTGCCGCCTTCGGACCGGGCGTCCTCGTCGGCGCTGCGGCGCCGGCTGGCGCTGGCGCGGATCGAGGCGGCGCTGGTGTCGCCCGCCAATGCGGTGCTGATCGGGCTGACCGGGATCGCGACCGTGTCCTGCCTGGTGGCGGAAAGCCGGGGCCTTCTGAACCCCGGCACCTTTGCCGTGGCGGCGGGCGCGGGGGCCGCGGTGCTGGCGGGCAAGATCGTGCTCGACCTGCGCGACCGGGCGGGCGACGACGGGCTGTGGCGCGCGTTCCTGGCCCGCGGCTTCGGCGAGACGATGCGCGACGACCTCGAGGTCACGCGGCAGGCGCGCACCGCCATCGAATACCGTGTACGGCTGGCGATGGCCGAGGCCCGGGCCCCCCGCGCCGCGCGCCGGGCGCTCGGGCCCCTTCTGCCGCGCATCGACACCTGGCTGGAGGGGATCATCGCGCTGGCCCGGCAGGTCGCGCGCCTGCGCGCCGACAGCCGGTTCGCCGTCGCCATGGGTGCCCGCAGCCGACAGCGGCTGGCCGAGGTGGGGGCCGAGGCCGGGGCGGGCCTCGATGCACAGGTGCGTGCGGCCGACGGCTTTGGCCGCATCGCCGAGGACGGTCTGCTGCGGCTGGAGAATGCGGTGGCGGCCTTCGGGGCGGCAACGTCGCAGCTTGTGCTGGATCTTGCGCGTTCGCAGGGGGTGGAGGGCAGCGCAGTGACCGAAACCCGCCTGCAGGAGGCCGCCGCCGCCGTGGCCGACGACAGCCGCGCCCTGGAACTGCCGCCGCCGCCCCCGCCGGCGTAAGGCTGCGCCTTGACCGTCGCCCCGCCGGGGGCTAGGGCCGGGGCCGAGCGGCGGGTATGGTGTAGTGGTAGCGCCTCAGCCTTCCAAGCTGATGGGGCGGGTTCGATTCCCGCTACCCGCTCCAGGACAGCCCCCGTGATTGAGACCCGCCCGCCCCGGGGCGGGTTCCCCGAACCTCAGAGGTTCTCCGCCTGCGGCATGCCCAGGACGTGGTAGCCGCCATCCACCCGCACCACCTCGCCGGTCGTGCAGGCCGCGCCGGGGCCGCAGAGCCAGACCGCGGTGCCGCCGATCGCCTCGAGCGTGGCATTGGCGCGCAGCGGCGCGTTGGCCTCGGTGTGGCGGAAGGTGGCCCGCGCCCCGCCGATGGCCGCACCGGCCAGCGTCTTCATCGGCCCGGGCGAAATCGCGTTCACCCTGATGCCCTGCGGCCCCAGGTCGTTGGCCAGATAGCGCACCGCCGATTCCAGCGCCGCCTTGGCCACGCCCATCACGTTGTAGCTGGGCACCACCCGGTTCGATCCCTGGAAGGTCAGGGTGATCAGGCTGCCGCCGTCCGGCATCAGCTCGGCCGCGCGGCGGCTGACGTCGATGAAGGAATAGCACGAGATCGACAGCGAATTGCGGAAGTTCTCGCGGCTGGTGTAGAGGAAGCGACCGGCCAGCTCCGTCTTGTCCGAAAAGCCGATGGCGCGGACGAGGAAATCCATCCGCCCCCAGCGGCCGCGCAGCGCCGCAAAGCAGGCGTCCAGCGAGGCGTCGTCCATCACGTCGACGTCGACCAGAAAGTCCGACCCGACCGAGGCCGCCAGCGGCTGCACCCGCTTGCCGAAGGCCTCGCCCTGATGGCTGAAGGCCAGGTCCGCGCCTTCGTTTGCCAGCGCCCGGGCGATGCCCCAGGCGATGGACCGGTCGTTTGCCACGCCCATCACGAGGCCGCGCTTGCCGCTCAGGCTTCCCATGGCGGCCCCCTCAGTCGCGCAGTTTCGACATGATCAGCGTGGCGTTGGTGCCGCCGAAGCCGAAGGAGTTCGACAGCACGCTGTCGATCTCGACCCTTTCGCGCAGCACGGTCACGATCTCGCCCGCGTCCAGCGCGGGGTCGAGCGTGGTGACGTTGGCCGAGGCCGCGATGAAGCCCTTGTTCATCATGATCAGCGCGTAGATCGCCTCCCACACGCCCGCGCCGCCCAGGCAATGGCCGGTCAGGCTTTTGGTCGAGGCGATCGGCGGCGTCTGCCCGCGCCCGAAGACGCGGCGGATCGCCTCCACCTCGGTCACGTCGCCGACCGGCGTCGAGGTGCCGTGGCTGTTGATGTAGTCGATGCGGCGGCCCGGGGGCAGCGTGGCCAGCGCCACCCGCATCGCCCGTTCTCCGCCCTCGCCCGAGGGCGCGACCATGTCGTGGCCGTCGGAGGTGGCGCCATAGCCGGTGATCTCGCCGTAGATCCTGGCGCCCCGGGCGCGGGCATGCTCCAGCTCCTCCAGCACCACGATCCCGCCGCCGCCCGCGATGACAAAGCCGTCGCGCGTGGCGTCGTAGGTGCGCGATGCGGTCGCGGGGGCGTCGTTGTACTTGGACGACATCGCGCCCATCGCGTCGAACAGGCAGGACAGGGTCCAGTCCAGCTCCTCGCCGCCGCCGGCAAAGACGATGTCCTGCTTGCCCATCTGGATCAGTTCCGCCCCGTTGCCGATGCAATGGGCCGAGGTGGAACAGGCCGAGGTGATCGAGTAGTTCACGCCCCTGATCCTGAACGGCGTGGCCAGGCAGGCCGAGACGGTCGAGGACATGCCCTTGGTCACGCTGAAGGGCCCGATCCGCTTGGGCGCGCCGGTTTCGCGCACGATGTTGTGGGCCTTGAAGAAGGCCTTCGTCGAAGGTCCGCCCGACCCCACGATGATGCCGGTGCGGTCGTTCGAGATGTCGGCCTCCGCCAGCCCGCTGTCGGCGATGGCCTCCTTCATCGCGATGAAGGTATAGGCCGCCCCGTCCCCCATGAACCGCAGGTCGCGCTTGTCGATATGGTCCTCGATGACGATGTTCGGCTGCCCGTGCACGCGGCAGCGGAACCCGTGTTCGGCATAGTCGGGGGCAAAGACGATCCCCGACTTGCCCGCCCTGAGCGACGCTTCCACCTCAGGGACGCTGTTCCCGATGGAGGAGACGATCCCCATCCCGGTGATCACGACACGGCGCATGGTCCCTCCCAGGCTGCTTGCCCCCTGTTTAGGGGAGGGGAGGGGAGGGGGCAAGGCGGCAGGGTCCGTCCGGGGGTAAACCGTCCCGGGTCAGGCCGGGGACGGGAGTGCCCTCACGCCTCGCTCAGCGCCACCTTCATGTCGCGGACGACATAGATCACCTCGCCGTCGGCCTCCACCACGCCGTCGGCCACGCCCATGGTCAGGCGGCGGGACTGGAGCGCCTTGGTGAAATCGACGCGGTAGGTCAGCATCCTGCGGTCGGGGCGGACCATGCCGGTCAGCTTCACCTCGCCCACGCCAAGCGCATAGCCGCGCCCCTGCCAGCCGCGCCAGCCGAGGTTGAAGCCGGTCAGCTGCCACAGGCCATCGAGCCCCAGGCACCCGGGCATGATCGGGTTGCCGGGGAAGTGGCAGGCGAAGAACCACAGGTCGGGGTGGATGTCGAATTCGGCCACCACATGGCCCTTGCCGTGCAGGCCGCCGTCGCCCGAGATGTCGGTGATGCGGTCCATCATCAGCATCGGCGGCTCGGGCAGTTGCGCGTTGCCGGGCCCGAACAGCTCGCCCCGCGCGCAGGCCAGCAGGGCCTCGCGGTCGAAGGTCGCCGGATATGCTGTCATCTGCTTCGCCTGCCCCTGTCAGGGCGCTCACCGCCCTGACATGTGCTGTAACACCCAGCCTTTCGGCAGGGCAAGCGACTGGCCCGGCGGATCATTCCGCCGGGACCTTGGCCGCCTCGTCCGACAGGGGATGGGGCAGGTGGACCAGCATTTCCTTCGGGCAGACCTGCAGGAAGTTCGCGCGTTCCTCGGCCCAGGTGTCCAGGATGCGGCGGGCCTTGGCGCTGCCCGTTTCGGCCGCGTGGCGCTCGACCAGGCCGCGCAGCTGCGCCTCCCAGTGGGGATGCGACACCGCGCAGGTGACCAGGCTTTCGAGGTTCATGAAATCCTCGGCCCGCGCGTCGGGGTCGTAGAGGTAGGCCATCCCCCCGGTCATCCCGGCACCGAAGTTGGCGCCGATCCGGCCCAGGATCACCGCCACCCCGCCGGTCATGTATTCGCAGCCGTTGGACCCGCAGCCCTCGACCACCACCTGCGCGCCCGAATTGCGCACCGCAAACCGCTCGCCCGCCCGGCCCGCGGCGAAAAGGAAGCCGCCGGTTGCGCCGTAAAGCACGGTGTTGCCGATGATCGTGTTCTGCGACGCCTCCAGCGGCGAGGCCATCTGCGGACGCACCACGATGGTGCCCCCGCTCAGGCCCTTGCCGACATAGTCGTTGGCATCGCCCATCACCTCGAGCTTCAGCCCCCGCACGGCGAAGGCGCCCAGCGACTGCCCGCAACTGCCGTTCAGCTTGACCGTCAGGTGGTCGGGCTGAAGGCTGTTCTTCATCCCGAACTTCTTGACGATATGCGAAGACGCCCGCGTGCCGATGGTGCGGTGGGTGTTCCGCACGGCGTAGGACAGCTGCATCTTCTCGCCGTCCTCGAAGAAGCGCGCGCCGTCGCGCAGGATTTCGGCGTCCAGCGTGTCGGGCACCGCGTTGCGCGGCTTGGACCGGTCGTAGGTGATCTTCTGACTGCCATCGACCGTGATGAGCAGGGGATTGAGGTCCAGGTCATCCAGGTTCGCGGCACCCCGCGAGACCTGCACCAGCAGGTCGGCCCGCCCGATGATCTCGTCCATCGACCGCGCGCCGATCGAGGCGAGCAACTCCCGCACCTCCTGCGCGTAGAAGGTGATGAGGTTGACCACCTTGTCCGCGGTGCCGGTGAACTTGGCGCGCAAGGCCTCGTTCTGCGTGCAGACGCCCACGGGGCAGGTGTTGGAATGGCACTGCCGCACCATGATGCAGCCCATGGCGATCAGCGCCGCGGTGCCGATGCCGTATTCCTCGGCCCCCATCATCGCGGCCATCACGATATCCCGCCCGGTCCGCAGCCCGCCGTCGGTGCGCAGCGTCACCCGCTCGCGCAGGTTGTTCATCGCCAACACCTGATGCGCCTCGGTCAGGCCCATCTCCCACGGCAGCCCCGCGAACTTGATCGAGGTCGCGGGCGAGGCGCCGGTGCCGCCGACGTGGCCGGAAATCAGGATCACGTCGGCCTTGGCCTTGGCCACGCCCGCGGCAATCGTGCCCACGCCCGAGGACGACACCAGCTTGACCGTCACCTTGGCGCGCGGGTTGATCTGCTTGAGGTCGTAGATCAGCTGCGCCAGGTCCTCGATGGAATAGATGTCGTGGTGCGGCGGCGGCGAGATCAGCGTCACGCCTTTCGTCGAATGGCGCAGCCGGGCGATCAGGTCGGTGACCTTGATGCCGGGCAACTGCCCGCCCTCGCCGGGCTTGGCGCCCTGCGCGACCTTGATCTCAAGCTCCTCGCAGGCGTTGAGGTATTCGGCGGTGACGCCGAACCGGCCGGAGGCCACCTGCTTGATCTTGGCGGACGGATTGTCGCCGTTGGCCTCCGGCGTGTAATGCGCCGGGTCCTCGCCGCCCTCGCCGCTGTCGGACTTGGCGCCGATCCGGTTCATCGCCACGTTCAGCGTCTTGTGCGCCTCGGGGCCGAGCGCCCCCAGCGACATCCCCGGTGTCACGAACCGCTTGCGGATCGAGGTGATGCTTTCCACCTCCTCGATCGGCACCGGCTTGCCCAGGGCCTTGACGTCCAGAAGGTCGCGCACATGGATCGGCGGGTTGGCCCGCATCGCCGCGGAATACTGCTTCCACAGGTCATAGGACGCGCGGTCGCAGGCCGATTGCAACATGTGCATGGTCTGCGCTTCCCAGGCGTGCTTTTCGCCCGACCGGCGCGCCTTGTAGAAGCCGCCGATGGGCAGCACCCCGTCCCCGCGCAGCCAGCCGCGGGCGTGGACCTCCTCCAGCTTCTGCTCGATGCCCGAGGTGCCGATGCCCGAGATGCGGGAGTTCATGCCGGGGAAGTACTCCGCCACCATCGCGCGGCTGAGGCCCACGGCCTCGAAGTTCAAGCCCCCGCGGTAGGACGACAGGACCGAGATGCCCATCTTGGACATGATCTTCAGCAGGCCCGCGTTGATCGCGTCGCGATAGCGGCGCATCGCGTCGGTCAGCGTGCCGTCCATCAGGCCGCGGCCGATGCGGTCGGCGATGGTGTCCTGCGCGAGGTAGGCGTTCACCGTGGTGGCGCCGCAGCCGATCAGCACGGCGAAGTAATGCGCATCCACGCATTCCGCCGACCGCACGTTCAGGCTGGTGAAGGTCCGCAGGCCCTTGCGGGTCAGCCAGGAATGCACCGCACTGGTCGCCAGGATCATCGGCATGCCCACCTTGTCGGGGCCCTGGCCGGTATCCGTCAGCACCAGATGCGCGGCCCCCGACCGCACGGCGTCCTCGGCCTCGGCCCGGATGCGTTCCAGCCCCTGGCGCAGGTCGTCGAGCCCCGACCTGGCGGCGAAGGTGCAGTCGATATGTGCCACCTGTTCGCCGAAGGCCTTCACCATCACGTCAAACTCGGCGTTGGCGATGAACGGGCTTTCCAGCACCAGAATCTCGGTCTGCGCCGAGGATTCATCCAGCACGTTCTTGAGGTTGCCGAAGCGGGTCTTCAGGCTCATCACGCGCGCCTCGCGCAAGGAGTCGATCGGCGGGTTGGTCACCTGGCTGAAGTTCTGGCGGAAGAAGTGGCTCAGCGGCCGATACTGCGCCGACAGCACTGCCAAGGGCGTGTCGTCGCCCATCGAGGCGACCACTTCCTTGCCGTCCTCGGCCATCGGCACCAGCACCTGCTCCACCTCCTCGATGGAATAGCCGGCCGCGATCTGGCGGCGGCGCAGGTCGGCGCCGGAAAACAGCGAGGCCTCCGGCACGTCGCGCAGCAGCGCGTTCAGGTCGGTGATCCGGTCGATCCAGTCGCCATAGGGCTGGCTGCCCGCAAGGCGGTCCTTGAGCTCGGCGTCGTGGTAGAGCCGCCCGTCGCGCATGTCGACGGCGATCATCTGGCCCGGCCCCAGCGCGCCCTTCTCGCGCACGGTGGTTTCGTCCACCGGCACCATCCCGGCCTCGGACCCCGCGATCAGCATCCCGTCGCCGGTCACCACATAGCGCATCGGCCTGAGGCCGTTGCGGTCAAGCCCCCCGCAGACCCAGCGGCCATCGGTCATCGCCAGCGCGGCGGGGCCGTCCCAGGGTTCCATCACGCCGTTGCAGTAGGCGTACATGTCGGCCCAGGCCTTGGGCATGTCGGTGGTGTTCTTGGACCAGGCCTCGGGCACCATCATCGTCTTGGCCATCGGCGCACTGCGGCCCGACCGCACCAGCACCTCGAACACCGCGTCCAGCGCGCCGCTGTCGGACGTACCCGAGGGGATGATCGGCTTGATGTCCTCGGCCGCCTCGCCGAAGGCGTCGGAGGACATGCGGATCTCGTGGCTGCGCATCCAGTTGACGTTGCCCTTCAGCGTGTTGATCTCGCCGTTGTGGGCCAGCATGCGGAACGGCTGGGCCAGCGCCCATTGCGGGAAGGTGTTGGTCGAATAGCGCTGGTGGTAGATGACGAAGGCGGACTCGAACCGGTCGTCCATCAGGTCGGGGTAGAAGACCGCGACCTGTTCGGCCAGCATCATGCCCTTGTAGATGATGCTGCGGCACGACAGGCTGCAAAGATACAGCCCCGCGATATGCGCCGCCAGCGCCGCCTTCTCGATCCGGCGGCGGATGATGTAGAGCTCGCGCTCGAACTGGTCCTGGTCGATGTCCTTTTCGCAGCGGATCAGGATCTGCTCGATCTCGGGACGCGTGGCGTTTGCCTTGTCGCCCAGCACGGCCACGTTCACCGGCACATGCCGCCAGCCGTAGATGTAGTGCCCCATCCGCAGCACTTCGGTTTCCACGATCGTGCGGCAGCGCTCCTGCGCGCCGAAGTCGGTGCGCGGCAGGAACACCTGGCCCACGGCGACGAGCTTGCCCATGTCTGGCTCGTGCCCGGTGCGGCGGATCACGTCGTAGAAGAACCTGACCGGGATCTGCACATGGATGCCCGCCCCGTCGCCGGTCTTGCCGTCGGCATCGACGGCACCGCGATGCCACACGGCCTTCAGCGCGGCGATGCCGTTTTCCACTACCTTGCGGCCGGGCTTGCCGGAAATCGACACGACCAGACCGACACCGCAGGAGGAATGCTCGTCCTCGGCGCGGTAGAGCCCGTTTTCCTCCAGCCAGGCGCGCCTGGCTTCCTCGGCGATGGCCCAGGCGGCGTCATGGGCGGTCATGGCTTGTCCCCTTCGATATGGGCGTGTCTGGCTTCGTATTCGGCGCGCGTCGCGCGCGGGTGGGCGCCCTCCAGACGCAGGCTGGCAAAGGCGCGGTCGGTGTAGACTTCCGACCGCAACGGCCAGTCGCGCGCCGCGTCGAACAGGCCGGGCATCAGGTGATAGGGCGCGTCGACGGCGGCCTGCCGGTCTTCGTCCACGTCGCGCATCCACAGATGCGTGCCGCAGACCGGGCAGAAGGCGCGTTCGGCGAAGGGCGAGGAGCGGTAGCGCGCCACCTGGCCCAGCACCTGCACCTCGGCCGCCTCGAAGCACAGGAACAGCCCGCCCGACCAGCGCTGGCACATGCGGCAGTGGCAGGCGCCGATGCGGGCGTCATGCGCGCCGATCCGCACCGACACCCCGCCGCAGAGGCAATGTCCGGTCATGACGGTCTCCGGATGTTCTTGCCCGAGGTCAGCAGGTGCTGGACCGCATCGCGGTAGACCTGCGCGGGCGGGATGTCCCAGATCTCGTCGATCTCGTCGTTCAGGTGGGTGCGCCAGCGGCGGTACTGCTGCACGAAAGTGGTCTCGATGATCTCGAAGGGCGGGATCTTCTGGGCGGGCTCCAGGATCAGCGCCGACAGATAGAAGGGCGCGAACCCCAGCACCGGCATTTCCTCGCGCATCGAGGTCAGCGTCATGCAGATCACCGGCTCCTGCACCACGTTGTCCAGGTCGGCGGGTTCGTCGATCTTGCCCACGAAGGTGCGCACCGGTTTCAGGCCGGTCGAACTGCCGAAGACGTAGTAGCCGCCGCGTTCGAGCTTAACGACTGACATGGATCAGCCGTTCCAGCAGGCCGGGCGGCTCTGCCCGGCTGGTCACCACATCGCAGTCGTAGATCGGCTGCGTGCTCTCGAACCCCTCCTCGCCCGGAAAGACGAAGTCGCGCGGGCTGCCGTCCACCGGCACGAAGCCGTCGCCGCCGTTCCATTCGCCGGGGCCTGCGAAGAACAGCCGCCAGTCCGGGTTGATGAACTCGTTGCCGCGGGCCTGCCGCAGGACGGTGCCGTCGGGCAGCGTCTCGGTGAACTCGAATTCGGTCTGCTTCAGCGTCACGCCGTCGATCACCTGCTCGACCCCCGTCAGCCGGTCGAAGCCGCGCACGCGGGTGCGGGTGCCGTCGTCGTCGGACAGGCCGAAGGCAAAGGTGTCGATGCCGGTGGACAGCAGGCCGGAAAAGCTCGCCGGGTCTTCGGGCGCGGGGTCCAGCGTCTGCCGCACGGGGGGGTTGATGTCGAAGCTTTCCACCCACTGGGTTTCCGCGTCGATGCGGCTGACGAAGAAGATGCCCTGCTGGTCGAAATCGGCGCGCCACTGGTCGCCGGGCGCATCCGCCGCGCATTTGTAGAAGTTCGACACCCGGCAGCCGCGCGCCTGCACGGTCAGCCAGGTGGTGCAGCCCGCGGGCGGGTCGAAGCCGCCCGCGGCGGCGACGGGCACCGGCAGGGCGGTCAGCAGGAGGGCAAGGGCGGTGGCGCTGCGCATTGGGTCTGTCTCCGGTTCAGGTCATTCGGCGGCGACGGCGGCGGTGCCCTGGGCCAGCCAGGACAGGATCGCGTCACCCGCCTCGCGCCCGTCGCGGATCGCCCAGACGACAAGCGAGGCGCCGCGCACGATGTCGCCCACGGCAAAGACGCCGGGCAGGTTCGTCGCATGCGTCTGGTAGGCGGCCTTGACGGTGCCCCAGCGGGTGACCTTGAGGTCGGGCTGGGCCCATTGCGCGGGCAGGTCCTCGGGCTCGAAGCCCAGCGCCATGATCACCAGGTCGGCCGGCTCGACATAGTCGGCGCCCTCGATCACCTCGGGCGCCTGGCGGCCGGTGGCGTCGGGCGCGCCAAGGCGCATGCGCTGCACCACCACGCCCGAGACCGCGCCCTCGCCGGTAAAGCCGCGGGGGGCCGACAGCCAGACGAATTCGACGCCTTCCTCCTCGGCATTGGCGGTCTCGCGCTGCGACCCCGGCATGTTGGCGCGGTCGCGGCGGTACAGGCACCTGACGCTGACCGCGCCCTGCCGGACGGCGGTGCGCACGCAGTCCATCGCCGTGTCGCCGCCGCCGATGACCACCACGCGCTTGCCTTCCGCGTTCAGCGTGCCGTCGTCGAAGGCGGGCACGTCGTCGCCGAACCCCTTGCGGTTGGAAGCGGTCAGGAAGTCGAGCGCCGGGACGATGCCCGCAAGGCCCCGGCCCGGGCCCGCCAGGTCGCGCGCCTTGTAGACGCCGGTCGCGATCAGCACCGCATCGTGCCGGCCGCGGATGGCGTCGAAGGTGATGTCGGTGCCGACGTTGCAGTTCAGCACGAACTGCACGCCGCCGGTTTCCAGCTGCGCGATGCGCTGCATGACCACCGGCTTTTCCAGCTTGAAGCCCGGGATGCCGTAGGTCATCAGCCCGCCCGCCCGGTCGTGCCGGTCGTAGACGGTGACCTGCACCCCCGCCCGCCGCAGCACATCCGCCGCCGCCAGGCCCCCCGGCCCCGCGCCGATGATCCCCACCGATTCGGGCCGTTCCGCCGCGGGCCGGATCGGCTTGACCCAGCCCTGTTCCCAGGCGGTGTCGGTGATGTATTTCTCCACTGACCCGATGGTGACGGTGCCGTGGCCGGACTGTTCGATGACGCAGTTGCCTTCGCACAGGCGGTCCTGCGGGCAGATGCGGCCGCAGATTTCCGGGAAGGTGTTGGTCGCCTGGGAAAGCTCGTAGGCCTCCTGCAGGCGCCCCTGCGCGGTCAGGCGCAGCCAGTCGGGGATGTTGTTGTGCAGCGGGCAATGCGTCTGGCAGTAGGGCACGCCGCACTGGCTGCACCGGCCGGACTGCTCTTCGGCCTTGGCGGCGGCATAGTCGCGGTAGATCTCGTGGAAATCCCGGGCGCGCAGGTCGGGCGGACGCTTTTCCGGCATCTCGCGGGCCACGCTGACGAAGCGGAGCATCTTTTCCTTGGCCACGGGGCGCCTCTTGCGTCGGGGTCTGGGTCGGAATGCGTTCTACGCTGCGGGTTCCGCGAAGAAAAGGCAATCGTGCTGACCTAAATCACGATGTATCACGCTACGGCGGGGAATGGCCGGCGAAAAAGGTGGATATTGGGTAAGCACGAGTTCCCTAAATGCCTAGAACCCCGCCCAAAGCGCGCCCAGCGCCAGCGTGCCCACGATGATTCGCCACCAGCCGAAGACCGCGAAGCCGTGCCGCGACACGAAATCCAGCACCCAGCGCACCACCAGCACGGCGGTCACGAAGGCCACGGCAAAGCCGAGCGCGATCTCGGCCCAGGCGCCGAAGTCCAGCTTGTCGCGGCTCTTCCAGACATCGACGGTGAAGGCCCCGGCCATCGTCGGCATCGACAGGAAGAAGGAAAACTCCGCCGCCGCCCGCCGTTCCACGCCCAGCATCAGGGCGCCCACGATGGTCGCGCCCGACCGGCTGACGCCCGGGATCAACGCCAGGCACTGGATTGCCCCGATCGCCAGCGCCTTGCGGAAGGGGATGGCGGTCGCGTCCCGATGCACCGGCGCGGGCGCAACGCGGTCCACCAGCAGCAGCACGACGCCGCCCAGGATCAGCATGACGGCGATCAGCACCGGCGTCTCGAACAGCACGCCCTTGATGATGTCCCGCGCCAGCACCCCCACCACGGCGGCGGGCAGGAAGGCCAGCAGCACCGAGACGACAAAGCGCAGCGACGCGGGGTCGCTGTGCATGGTCGAGGCCACGCGCCACAGCTTGCCCGCATAGACGGTCAGGATCGCCAGCACGGCGCCGAGCTGGATCACCACCTCGAAGGTCCGCCCCGCGCTTTCGAAGCCCAGGAAGTGGCCCAGCAGCAGAAGGTGCCCGGTGGAGGAGACCGGGATGAATTCGGTCAGCCCCTCAACCAGGCCCAGGATCGCGGCGTTGAGCAGGTCGCCCAAGACATCAGACCTTGCGCAGGTTCTTCGCGCTGTCCTTGATCGCCGCGAACTGGCCGGACGGTCGATAGCGCCACAGGTATTCGGGCAGCACGGGTTCCATCGCCGTGGGCGTGATCCCCAGGTCTTCCAGCCCCCTGGCCCCCGGCGTCACGACGTTGTCGGCGCCCAGGCTTTTCACCTGGTCGCGGGTGATGACCGGGTTGCGGATCAGCCCGCCGGTGGAGAACTGCACGAAGTCGAAGACGGTCGCCATGGTCCGCGCCATCCAGAAGGGCAGGGACAGGATCAGGCGGCGGCGCTGGATCACCCTGAGCATCCGCTGCATCAGGCCGCGGAAGGTGTCGACATCGGGCCCGCCGAGTTCGTAGATCCCCGGGGCTGCGCCCCCGGTTGCGCCAATCGCCGCCGCTGCCGCCACGTCGCCCACATGGACCGGCTGGAACCGCGTGCCCGCGCCCACCAGCGGCAGGATCGGCCCGAGCCGCGCCATCGCGCCGAAGCGGTTGAAGAACTGGTCCTCGGGCCCGAAGACGACCGAGGGGCGCAGGATCACCGCCGTGGGGAAGGCCGCGAGGATCCCCGCCTCGCCCGCGGCCTTGGACTTCGCATAGTCGCTGGCGCCCTCGGGGTCGGCGCCGATGGCCGACAGGTGGACAAGCCGCGCCACCCCCAGTTCGGCCGCGATGCGGGCGATGCGGGTGGCGCCTTCCGCCTGTACCGCCTGGAAGCTGTTGCGTCCGCCCTTGTCGAAGGTGCCCACGCAGTTGACCACCGCTTCAGCGCCGCGCGCGGCGGCGCGCACCGAGGCGTCGTCGCGGATGTTGCAGAACACCGGCTCCACCTGCCCCGGCGTGCCGTAGGGCCGCACGAAGATCGCCTCGTTTGGCCGCCGCACGGCGACGCGGACGCGCCAGCCCGCCTGCGCCATCGCCCGGGCGATGTAGCGCCCGACGAACCCCGACCCGCCGTAGATGGTGACCAGCTTGCTCATGCCAGGGGCCCCTTCGCTTTGCCCATGGCATAGCGGCGCACCCCCCGCACGGCAAGCGGTGCCGCACGGTGTTGACACCCCCACGGGCCCCGGATACATCGCCCGCCAGTGCCCAGATGGCGGAATTGGTAGACGCACTGGTTTCAGGTACCAGCGCCGCAAGGCGTGGAGGTTCGAGTCCTCTTCTGGGCACCACCATCCTGAAACAGCCGCGCCGCCCGAACGGGTTGCGCGGCCGTTTCATGTGCGGCGCGGCGCGCCGCGCCAGACCCCGAAGGCCACGGACAGACAAGCGCCACGCCGGGGGATCGCCCCGGCGCGGCGCTTTCGCGGGCCAGGGCTTACTTGCCCCAGATCGCCGCATAGGCCTCGCGGTAGCCGTTGTTCGGATCGAAGGCGTTGCCCTCGGTCCCCGCCAGGCCTTCCTCGGTCACCAGCGCGGGCGCGGTGATGTAGCCCGAACAGGCCTCGCCCTGCATCGCGCGGTTCAGCTCGTCCACGATCTGCCAGCCCTGCAGGTTCAGCGGTTCCGCCACCGTCACGGCCTGGTACTGGCCCGACCGGATGCGCTGGAACGCCGCTTCCGACCCGTCACCCGCCGACCCCGCCTTGGGCGCAGCCCTGCCGTCGATCCCGGCGGCCGCCAGCGACGGGCCCATGAAATCGAAATACAGGTCGTTGATCGCCAGCGAATGGGTCCAGGCGGCCCCGTATTTCTGCAACAGCGTGGTGGTCAGCGGGCCCATGCGGGTCGAGGTTTCGGCGATCGGCGTGTCGACATATTCCAGCACCGTGCCGCCCGCCGCCTCGATGGCGGCCTTCATGCGGTCGGCCTTGTCGATGGCGATCTGGTAGGTCGAGTCGGTGAAGATCACCACCCCCGGCTTGCCGCCCGCATCGTCGACGGCCCATTTCGCCGCCACGTCCGACACCTGCATCGCATCGGTCGAGACGTTGGCGAAGATGCCGCCGGGCGCGTCGCAGCCGATCTTGGGGCCGGAATGCCAGGACACCATCGGGATGCCCGCCGCCACGACGCCCTCCAGCGCGGCCTGCTGTTCGGCGGCGTCAAAGCCGTTGATGACGATGCCGTCCGGCCCCAGCGCCAGCGCCTGGCCCACGGCGGCCGACCGGTTCTGCACCGACCCCGCGCCGTCCAGCACCTTGACGGTCCAGCCGATGCGCGCCGCGGCTTCCTCGATCCCGGTCGTGACACCCAGGATGCCGCCGTTCTTGAGGTCGCCCGCAAGCACGACGATCGTCTTGCCCGCGGCCGCCTTGGGGCCGGTGGTCGGGCCGTCGAAGGCGGACTGCGCCAGGGCGCCAAGGCCGGTCAAGGCCAGTGCCGTTCCGGCAAGGAGTGTCTTGAGAAGGGTCCGTTTCAGCATGGTGGTTCCTCCCTGGAATGCTGATCTACTTGGATTTCGTGCCCTTCTTCCGCTGCGCGTAACCGGCGATGCCGATGGCGATCAGAAGGGTTGTGCCGTTGAACAGGGGTTCGACCCAGAAGCTGCCGCCGAACTGCTGGATGCCCGAGATGCCGACGGCCAGGATCATCACGCCGACGACGGTGCCCCAGACGTTCACCCGCCCGGGCTTGATCGTGGTGGACCCCAGAAACGCCCCCACCAGCGCGGGCAGCAGGAACTCGAGGCCGACCGAGGCCTGCCCGATGCGCAGCTTGGATGCCAGCAGCACGCCCGCCAGCGCCGTCAGCCCGCCCGATGCGACAAAGGCGCCGATGACGAACTTGCGCGTGGGGATGCCGTTCAGCTCGGCCGCGCGCTGGTTGGCGCCGATGGCATAGAGATAGCGGCCGGTGGGGGTGTATTCCAGGATCACCCAAAGGATCAGGGTGATGGTCACGACGTAGTAGGCGGTGATCGGCAGGCCGAAGACGAAGGTGCCGTTGATCGCCAGAAAGGCGTCGGGCAGGGTGCCCACCATCTGCCGCCCGCCGGTGTGCCACAGGGCCAGCGCGTAAAGCACCGTTCCGGTGCCCAGGGTGGCGATGAAGCTGTCGATCCGCGCGACCTCGACCAGCAGGCCGTTCAGCGCGCCGGTGATGATGCCAAGCGCCAGCACCAGGGCCACGGCGACGGGCCAGGGCAGGCCGAACATCGTCTGCAGGCTGATCGCCAGGATGTGCCACAGCACGATGCCGTAGCCGACCGTCAGGTCGATCCGCCCCGCCACCATCGGGATCATCGCGGCCAGCGCCAGGAGCGCGATGATCGCCTTGTCCGACAGGATCGACCGGAGGTTCAGAAGCGTGGGGAAGGTGTTGGGCAACAGGACCGAGAACAGCACGATCAGCCCGACCATCAGGATGACCAGCCCGTAGGCCGGCGCCAGCCGCAGCGCCTTGCGGACCGGCGACAGGCCGCGCAGCTCGTCCTTGGTCGGCTCGACGGCGTTCGACTCGATTCCGGGCATCGGCGGGATCCTCAGGCCGCTTCACCGGCCGAAGCGGCCTGGATCAGCGATTCGGTGGAAAGCTCGACGCCGCTCAGTTCGGCCACGGGCATGCCGCGGCTGAACACGATGGCGCGGTGGCAGATCGCGGCGATTTCCTCGAAGTCGGTGGAGACGACGAGGACGCCCATGCCGGAGGCGAGGGCCTGGTAGAGCAGATGGTAGATCTCGGCCTTTGCCCCCACATCGACGCCTGCGGTGGGGTCCTCGGTGATCAGCAGGCGGCGGCCGGAATCCAGCCAGCGGCCGACGACAACCTTCTGCTGGTTGCCGCCCGACAGCGCCTCGATGGCCAGCGTGGGATCGTTGGGCGCCAGGCCGACGCGGCGCCCGGTGGCCTGGGCCATCGCCGCCTCGCGCCGCGGCGACAGGACCGACAGCGCCGCCCGCCCGGTGGCCGACGGGTTGATGAAGGCGTTCTCGCGGATCGCCAGCCCGGGCGCCACGCTTTCGCCGATGCGGTCGCGCGCCACCAGCCCGATGCCGGACCGCATCGCCGTCTGGGCGGTGCGCAGGTCGGGCACCCGGCCGTCCAGCGTGACGCGGCCCGCATGCGGGATCGCCCCGAACAGCGCGCGCCCGATGTCCTCGTGCCCCGCCCCGCGCAGGCCGGCAAGGCCCAGAAGTTCGCCCCGCCGGATGTCGAAGCCGACCGGCCCGACCGCGGGCGTGGCCAGGCCCTCGACGCGCAGGATGGCGGGGCCGTCCTGCACCGCGGGCCGGGCGATTTCGCGCGCCTTGCGGCCGACGATCAGGCTGACCAGCTCGTCCGGGGTGGTGTGGCCGATCGGGCGCATGCCGACCATCTGGCCGTCGCGCAGGACCGCCACGCGGTCGGCGATGCGGAAGATCTCGTCCAGCCGGTGGCTGACATAGATCATCCCAACGCCCTTTGCCTTCAGCGGGCGCAGGGCGGCGAACAGGCGTTCCACCTCGTCCGCCGGCAGGCTGGCGGTGGGTTCGTCCAGCACCAGGAAGTCGCTGCTGGCGGCCAGAGCGCGGGCGATGGCGACGAGGGATTTCTCGGTGCGCGTCAGGCTTGCCACGCGGGCGGTGGCGGGAAACTCGGCCTCGACCAGCCGAAGGGCGGCATCCGCGGCGGCCTCGGTCGCCGTCCAGTCGATGCGGCGGCCGCGGCGGACATAGCCCAGGGCCAGCGCGATGTTCTCGGCCACGCTCATCCATTCGATCAGGCCCAGGTCCTGGTGGATGAAGGCCACCTTCTGCCCGCCCGCCTTGCCCGCCTCGTGGGCATAGGGCACCCCGTCGATGCGCACCTCGCCCCCGTCGGGGCGGTGGATGCCGCCCAGCACCTTGATCAGCGTGGACTTGCCCGCACCGTTCTCGCCCAGCAGCGCCACGATCTCGCCCCGCCCGACCGTCAGCGACACGCCCTTCAGCGCCTGCGTGCCGCCAAAGGACTTGACGATGCGGTCGAAGAACAGGCCGTCGGACGACGGTGGCATGCAGGTCCCTCCCGAGGTGACGGTGCGGTCTGATCTTGTGCCAGATTTACCGGTAACGTAGTCAGGTTTGACCGTGCATCCCTGGCCTGTCAAGCGAAAAGTTATCGATAACATGACCCGGACAGACCCCGCATGAAAGCCACGCTGGAAGACATCGCCCGCGCCGCCGGGGTGTCGAAGATGACGGTCAGCCGCGTCTTGCGCGGAGGCTCGGGCTTTGCCGAAGGCACCCGCGACAAGGTCATGCGCTGCGCCCAGAAGCTGGGCTACGTCCCCAACCGCCTGGCCCTGGCCTTCGGGTCCGACCAGGCCAGCACGCTGGTCGGGATGTGCGTGCCGCGCATGGCCTCGGGCCTGTTCGGCCATGTGCTGGACGGCGTGGACCGCGCCCTGTCGCGGCTGGGCTACCAGCTGATGATCGGCGCCAACAACCACTCGGCCGAGGAAGAGGAGGCCTGGGTCCGCCAGGTCATCGCCTGGCGCCCGGCGGGGCTGATCCTGTCGGGGCGCACCCATACGCCGGGCACGGTGGACCTGCTGCGCGGCGCGACCGGCCCGGTGGTCGAGATCTGGGACCTGACGACCAGCCCCATCGACATGTCGGTGGGCTTTTCCCACTTCGACTGCGGGGCCGAGATGGCACAGTTCCTGCTGCGCCGCGGGCGGCGGCGGGCGGGCCATGTGGGCGCCATGGCGGGCGCCGACGTGATGGGTGCGGCGCGGCTGGAGGGGTTTGCCTCGACCTTCGCCCGGGCGGGACACCCTCTGGTGGCGACCGAGGTGCTGCACGACATGCCGGGGTTCTATGCCGGCTACTACGGGCTGGAAACGCTGTTGGCGCGGACGCCGGGGCTGGACGTGGTCTATTTCCACAACGACGAGATGGCGGTCGGCGGCCTTGCCCATGCGCAGGCCAAGGGCATCAAGGTGCCGGAGGATCTGGGGATCGCGGGCTGGGGCGGGATGGAGGCGGCCTCGATCCTGCCGAAACGGCTGACAACGACGGTGGTGCCGACGACGGCCATCGGCAAGGCGGCGGCCGAGGCGCTGGTCGCGCGGCTGAAGGGCGAGCCGGGGCAGGAAGTGACGGTGGTTCCGACCCGGCTGGTGCCGGGCGAGACGGGTTAGGCGTCCGCCCAGGGGCCGTGCGGACGGTCAAGACCGTCCAGCCGCTGGAACCCGTGCAGGCCGAAGAAATCGCGCTGGCCCTGGATCATGTTCGCCGTCCCGCGCGCGGTGCGCATGAGGTCGAACCAGGCGAGGCCCGCAGAAAGGGCCGGCAGCCCCAGGCCGTTCAGCGCCCCGGCGGCAACCACGCGGCGAAGGGACGGCAGGCTTCGGCGCAGGTGATCGGCGAAGAACGGGGCCAGGATCAGGTTCTGGCCGGGATGGGCGGCAAGCGCGGTCGCCATGTCGTTCAGCATGGCCGAGCGGATGATGCAGCCCGCCCGCCAGACACGGGCGATGGCGGGCATCCCGAGCGCCCAGCCGAAGTCCGTCGCGGCGGCGGTCATCATGGCGAAGCCCTGAGCATAGCACAGGATTTTCCCGGCGATCAGCGCCCGTTCGAGGTCGTCGAGCGAGAGGTCGGCGCGGGTCGGTGCGGGGCCGTAAAGCGCCTCGCCGGCCGCGCGCTCGCCGCGGCGGGAGGACACGTTGCGCGCCATCACCGCGGCCTCGATCACCGGGATCGGCGCGGCAAGGTTCTGCGCCTCGATCGCGGTCCAGCGCCCGGTGCCCTTCTGCCCGGCGGCATCGACGATCATGTCGAGAAGCGCGCCGCCCTTGATGGGGTCGGTCGCTCCGGCGACGGCGGCGGAGATTTCCACAAGGTAGGACCGCAACGCACCCTCGTTCCAGCGGGCAAAGACCGGAGCGATCTCGGGCGCGGTCATACCAAGGCCATCGCGCATCACGCCGTAGACCTCGGCGATCATCTGCATGTCGGCGTATTCGATGCCGTTGTGGACCGACTTGACGAAATGCCCCGCGCCCGCCTCTCCCATGTGGTCGGCGCATGGCGTACCGTCTTCGGCCT
This sequence comes from uncultured Rhodobacterales bacterium, assembly GCA_964499865.1. Taxonomy (GTDB): domain Bacteria; phylum Pseudomonadota; class Alphaproteobacteria; order Rhodobacterales; family Rhodobacteraceae; genus JANOGU01. The sequence continues at coordinate 41,279 of CAZCPY010000002.1, forward strand.
TGGCCGCGATGGCCCGGAACACCGGCGCCATCCGCGTCCAGTCTTCGGGCGTGCCGCCCGCCATGATCGCCGGGCCGTGCCGGGCACCCTCCTCGCCACCCGATACGCCGATGCCCATGAAGCGGAACGGGAGGCCCTGCGCAGTGCGGCGGTTGGTGTCGTGGAAATTGGCGTTGCCCGCGTCGATCACCAGGTCGACGGGGGAAAGGAGCGGCGCGAGGGCCGCCAGCATGTCATCGACGGCGGGGCCTGCGGGGACCATCAGGACGATCGCGCGCGGCGCGGCCATTGCGGCGACAAGGTCGGCGAGGGTGTCGGTCGGGGTGATCCTGTCGGCAAGCGGCCCGGCATCGGCCTTGAAGGCCCGGGTCACGCTGGTGGTGCGGTTCCAGACGGCGATCGGGAAGCCCTTCTCGGCGATGTTGAGCGCCAGCGCCGCGCCCATGGTGCCAAGGCCGATCAGGCCGGTTTGCGGTTTCATGCCCCCCGAATTCTTCATGGTATCTGCACGCCCTTGCGGTTGAGGATCACGGAATAGAGGCTGGTCGTCGCGGTGATGAACAGCCGGTGCCTGGCGCGGCCGCCGAAGCAGATGTTGGAAACGGTTTCCGGCACCAGGATCTTGCCCAGCAGCCTCCCGTCCGGTGCGATGCAATGGACGCCGTCGGCGGCGGAGGACCAGAGGTTGCCGTCGGTGTCGCAGCGGATGCCGTCGGCGCAGCCGGGGCTGATGGTGTGGAACAGCCGCCCGTTCACGGGACGGCCGTCCGCCATGTCGAAGACGCGGATGTGCCGGGGGTCACTGGTGAACATCCGCCCCGTGTCGGCGACGTAGAGGCGCGATTCGTCGGGGCTGAAGGCCAGGCCGTTGGGGCAGGCCATGTCGGTGATCATGGCCTCGATCCGGCCCGCGGGGTCGACGCGGTAGACCGAACAGGGCTGTTCCTGCGCCGCCTTGAAGCCCTCGTAGTCGGTCATGATCCCGTAATGCGGATCGCTGAACCAGATGCCGCCGTCGCGCGCCACGACCACGTCGTTGGGGCTGTTCAGCGGCCTGCCGCCGTGGCCGTCGGCGATCACGGTCAGCGTCCCGTCCCACTCTGTCCGCGTCACCCGCCGCGTCCCGTGCTCGCAGCTGACCAGCCGGCCCTGCCGGTCGCGCGTGTGGCCGTTGGCGTAGCTGGACGGCGCGCGGAAGGTGGTCAGACCTTCTTCGGTCCAGCGCAGGATGCGGTTGTTCGGGATGTCGGAAAACAGCAGGCACTGCGCATCGCCGAACCAGACCGGGCCTTCCGCCCAGTCGAACCCGCCCGCCAGCCGCTTGACCGGCGCGTTGCCCATGACGAAGGCGCCGAAGGCGGGGTCGTGGACCTCAAAGAAGGACATCGCGGCGCTCCCTGCTCGTTCCGTCTGCACCTATCCCACGGGGATGCGGGGGTGTGAAACCCCCCGCTCCGGCGTCTCTGCCCGCACCTCAGCCCGAAAACACGATCTGCGCCTTCAACGCCTGCGTCCGGTCGCTGGCCAGACGGAAGGCGGCCTCGGCCGCGTCCAGCCCGACGCTGTGGGTGATCAGCGGCCGCACGTCGATCAGCCGCTTCTGCATCAGCCCCACGCCGGTGGCGAATTCGCCGTGAAAGCGGAAGGACCCCCGCAGGTCCAGCTCCTTGGCGGTGATCGCCATCATCGGCAGCGTCATGTCGCCGCCGAGGCCCAGTTGCAGGATCACCCCCCGCGGACGCAGCGCCGCGATCCCGCCCGCCAGCGCCGCGGCCACGCCCGTGCATTCGTACAGCACGTCGAAATGCCCCTTGTCCGCCCCATAGGCCGCCAGCGCCTCGGGCTCCCGCCCGGTGTTGATCGCCCGGTCCGCGCCCGCCTGCCGCGCCAGCGCCAGGGTGAAATCCGACAGGTCGGTCGCCACGATCTCGGCGGCCCCGGCGCGACGGGCGGCGAGGATCGACAGCACGCCGATCGGCCCGCACCCGGTGACCAGCACGCGGCTGCCCAGCATGGCGCCCGCCCGGCCGGTGGCGTGCAGCGTCACCGCCAGGGGTTCGGCCATCGCGGCCTCTCCGGGCGTCAGGCCGGTGGCGTCGACGCATTGGGACGCGTCGGCCACGAGGACCTCGCGGAAGGCGCCCTGGATGTGCGGGAACGGCATCGCGCTGCCGTAGAAGCGCATGTTCAGGCACTGGTTGGGCAGGGCCTCGCGGCAGAACCGGCAGGCGCCGCAGGGCCGGCTGGGCGAGACGGCGACAAGCTGGCCCGGGACAAGGCCGCTGCTTCCGGGGTCTTCGACAAAAGCCGAAACCTCGTGGCCCAGGATCATCGGCTCGCGCAGCCGCACGGCGCCGAAGCCGCCGTGGTTGTAGTAGTGCAGGTCCGACCCGCAGACCCCGCCCGTGGCCAGCCGCAGGCGCACCTGGCCGGGGCCCGGGGTCTCTTCGGGCCGGTCCTCGATCCGAAGATCCCGGGCGGCATGGATGACGATGGCGCGCATCACGCCACCCGCGACAGCAGGGGGGCGCCCGCAAAGTGGGCGGTCAGGTTGTCGCGCAGGAGTTTCCCCATGGCCTGCCGCGTCTCGAAGGTGCCGCTGGCGTGGTGCGGTTGCAGCAGCACGTTCGGCGCCGACAGGAACCGCGGGTTCAGCCGCGGCTCGCCCTCGAAGACGTCCAGCGCCGCGCTCGCGATGGCCCCGCCTTCCAGCGCGTCCAAGAGCGCCGCCTCGTCCAGGTTGGGCGCGCGGCTGATGTTGATCAGCATGCCCTGCGGCCCCAGCGCCCGCAGCACCCGCGCGTTCACGATGTGCCGCGTATCCGGCGTGGCCGACAGCGCCACCACCAGATAGTCGACCTGCCCGGCCAGCGTCACCGCGTCGGCCACGTGGGTCCAGCCCGGCGGCGTGTCCTTGGGCGCGCGGCTGCAATAGCTGATGGCCATGTCGAACCCGTGCAGCCGCCGGGCGATGGCCGCGCCGATGCGCCCCAGACCCAGGATGCCCACCCGCTTGCCCGTCACCTTGCGCTGCAGCGGATAGCCCCCGCGGTCGGCCCATGCACCCGAGCGCACCCAGCCCTCGGCCCCCACCACCCCGCGCGACAGCGCCAGCAGCATCGCCACCGCAAGGTCGGCGCAGTCGTCGGTCAGCACGTCGGGGGTGTTCGTCACCGCGATGCCGCGCGCCCGCGCCGCGCCTGTGTCCACCGCGTCATAGCCCACGCCGTAGACGCTGATGATCTCCAGCCGCGGGCAGGCCGCGATCAGCGCGGCATCGGCGCCCAGTTCGCCCCGCGTCGCGATGCCGCGCACCTGCGGGCCGACCTCGGACAGGAAGGCCGCGCGGTCGGGGGCCTCGAACAGGCGGTGCATGCGGAAGGCTTCGTCCAGCGGTTCCTGGTCCCAGGCAGGATAGGGGCCGACCTGCAGGATGTGCGGTTGAGTCATTGCGGTCCGATCCCGGCTTGACAGGTGATGTTAACGATAACATAACCAGTCCGAACCCCGCTTGTCGAGAGCGAAACGCAAAGGACGCAGACCTTGGGACACCGGCTTTTCGATCTGACCGGGCGGCGGGCGCTGGTCACGGGGTCGTCGCAGGGCATCGGCCTTGCGCTGGCCGAAGGGCTGGCCGCAGCGGGGGCAGAGGTCGTGCTGAACGGGCGCGGCGCGGCCAGGCTGGAGGCCGCCGCGGCGCGCATCCCCGGCGCCCGGACGCTGGCCTTCGACGTGACCGACCATGACGCGGTGCGCGCCGCGGTGGACGGGTTCGAGGCGGCGGGCAACCGCATCGACATCCTGGTGAACAACGCCGGCATGCAGCACCGCGGGCCGCTGGAGGACTTTCCGGCCGATGCCTTCGAGCGCCTGTTGCAGACCAACATCGCCAGCGTGTTCCACGTCGGGCAGGCCGTCGCCCGCCACATGATCGCGCGGGGCAAGGGCCGCATCATCAACATCGCCAGCGTGCAGACCGCGCTCGCCCGGCCGGGGATCGCCCCCTACACGGCGACCAAGGGCGCGGTCGGCAACCTGACCAAGGGCATGGCGACCGACTGGGCGCGGCATGGCCTCAACTGCAACGCCATCGCACCCGGCTACTTCGTCACGCCGCTGAACGCCGCGCTGCTGGCCGACCCGGCCTTCACCGCCTGGCTGGAAAAGCGCACCCCGGCCGGCCGCTGGGGGCAGGTGGAGGAATTGCAGGGCGCCTGCATCTTCCTGGCCTCTGACGCGGCGAGCTTCGTCAACGGGCATGTCCTTTACGTCGACGGCGGGATCACCGTCTCGCTATGACCCTGCGCGCGGTGGTGATGGGGGTGTCGGGCTGCGGCAAGTCCTCGGTGGGCGAGGGACTGGCGGCGCGGCTGGGCATCGCCTACCGCGACGGCGACGACCTGCACCCGCCCGGGAACGTCGCCCGGATGCGCGCGGGAACGCCGCTGACGGACGCCGACCGCTGGCCCTGGCTCGACCGCGTGGCGGGCGTGCTGGCGGCGCAGGCGCCGGTGATCGTCGGCTGTTCGGCGCTGCGCCGGGCCTACCGCGACCGGCTGCGGGCCGGGGCAGGGGGCGAGGTGCGCTTCGTCCACCTGACGGGCCGCCGCGACCTGATCGCCGCGCGGATGGCGGCACGCAGGGGCCACTACATGCCCGCGAGCCTGCTCGACAGCCAGTTCGCCGCGCTGGAACCCCCGGGGCCTGACGAGGCCCTGTCCATCGACATCGACCGCCCCCTGCCCGACCTGATCGACGCCATCCTGCCCCATCTGCAAGGATACCCCGCATGACCGACCGCATCGCCCTGATCGGCGCAGGCGCCATGGGCGGCGCCATCGGGGCGCGGCTGGCGGCCACCGGCGCGGCCCTGACGGTGTTCGACCCCGACCCCGCACGGGTCGCGCCGCTGGAGGCCCTCGGGGCAACCGCCGCCGCCTCGGCCGCGCAGGCGGCGTCAGGCGCGCGCGCCGTGATCCTGTCGCTGAACGCGGCCCACATCGTGCGGGCGGCGGTCTTCGGGCCGGGCGGCGCGGCGGAAGGGGCGGCGCCCGGCACGCTGATCATCGACATGTCCTCGATCGACCCGCAAAGCACGCGCGCGCTGGCCGCCGACGCCGCCGAACGGGGCCTGGCCTGGGTGGACAGCCCGCTGTCCGGCGGCATTCCCAAGGCCGCGACGGGCGAGCTGACCCTGATGCAGGGCGGCGCGCCCGAGGCGGTGGCGGCGGCGCAGGCGATCCTGTCGCGCGTGGCCTCGAACCAGACGCGGATGGGCGGGCCCGGGGCGGGGCAGACGACCAAGCTGATCAACCAGGTGCTCTGCGGGCTGGGCTTTCTCGCCGTGGCCGAGGCCACGGCGCTGGCGCAGGCCGCGGGCGTGGACGCGATGCGCATCCCAGAGGCGCTGCGCGGCGGGCGGGCCGACAGCGCCATCCTGCAGGAATACATGCCCCGCTTTGCCGCCCGCGACTACCGCCGCACCGGCCGCATCGACAACATGGTCAAGGATCTCGACGGCGCCGCCAGCCTCGCGCGGGCCACCGGCACGCCGATGCCGCTGACCGCGCTCTGCGCCGAGGTGCACCGGATGCTGACCGCCGCGGGCCTCGGGGCCGAGGATCAGGCGGCGCTGATGGAAGTCTTCACCCCGCCGCGCAGGAGCCTGCCCGCATGATCACCCGCTATGCGCTGTTCGAAGGCCGGGTCCATCCCGGCCAGACAGACGCCTTCCGTGCCGCCGTGCTGGCCGAAATCCTGCCCGTCTGGCGGCGGTTCCCCGGCGCCTTGGCGATCCATGTCACCTTTGCCGACGACCGCGACGACGGCGCCCCCGAATACCCGCTGATCCTTGCCATCGACTGGCCCGACCGCGCCACCGTCGATGCCTTCCTCGCCCACCCGATCCGCAGGGAGGGCCGCGCGGCGACCGAATCCGTGCTGTCGCGGTTCTTCTCCGGGCGCATCCACCACCATGTCACCACCGCGCACAGTTTCGCCCCGACCTGACCGAAAGGCCCGATGCAGCCCGCCCGCAAGACCCCGACCATGGCCGACGTCGCCCGCCTTGCCGGGGTCTCGCCGATGACGGTCAGCCGCGCCTTCAAGCCCGACAGTTCGGTCAGCGAGGCCACGCGCGAGGCGATCCGCAAGGCCGCCGACGATCTGGGCTATGTCTTCGACAGCACGGCCTCGTCGCTCAGGTCGCAGCGCACCGACTTCATCGCCGTCACCATCCCGTCGATCAACAACGCCAACTTCGCCGACACCGTGCGCGGCCTGTCCGAGGGGCTGAAGGCGCGCGGCCTGCAGATCCTGCTGGGCTATACCGACTACGACATGGCCGAGGAGGAACGCCTGATCGAGCAGTTCCTGCGCCGCCGGCCCGAGGCCATCGTCGTCACCGGCGGCCGCCACACGCCGCGGGCGCGGGTGCTGCTGCGGAACGCGGGCATCCCGGTGATCGAGACCTGGGACCTGCCGCAGGACCCCATCGGGCATGTCGTGGGCTTTTCCAACGCCGCCGCCGTGCGCGGCATGGTGGACCACTTCGTCGCCCGCGGCCTGTCGCGGATCGCCTTCATCGGCGGCGACACCTCGCGCGATACCCGCGGCGCCGACCGCCGCGCGGGGTTCGTGGCCGCGATGCAGGCGCAGGGGCTGGACGCCACGCGGCTGATCGCCGCGGGCGCGCCGCCGATCTCGATGCGCGAGGGCGCCGAGGCGATGGGACGCCTGCTGGAGGCGCTGCCCGACACCCAGGCGGTGATCTGCGTCTCCGACCTGTCGGCCTTCGGCGCGCTGACGGAATGCCAGCGCCGCGGGGTGGAGGTGCCGGGGCGGCTGTGGATCGCGGGCTTCGGCGATTACGAGATTGCCGGCATCGCCGTGCCGCCGCTGACCACGATCAACCCGTTTCCCCGCGACATCGGCGCGCGCACCGCCGACCTGATCCTCGCCGTGCTGGACGGCCGCCAGGAGGCGCCCGCCCGCATCGCCATCTCGCCCGAACTGCTGGTGCGCCAGTCGACCGGCTGATCCGGTCCTCGGGGTGCGATCACGCCGCGCGGGGGGGTGGGGGATGGGGGGCCCGGAGATATCGGCGAAGTCCGGGATGCCTTCGGGCAGGCCCGGGCACTTCGCGCACCGCCCGGTCGATGGCGCAATGCGCAGCGGCATGGGCGCCCGAACCGCTGTCGGCGATGGCGATCCGGCCCCGGAGCCTGCGCGCCGGCCCGACCGGCAGGGGGCAGTCGGGCCGGAAGGCGTCTGCCCGACCGCCCGTCCGGCGCCCGGCGGCAACGCCGTCGAAGAATCGCGGCCGCGTGACCGGCCGGTCCCTGCGCGGAGGTTCGTCGCTGTCGCCGCGCACCATTGCCCCGTCGCGATGCGCCGCGCGCGCGCGCCGAACAACCGCGGCCATTGATCCGCCCGCGCCCCGGCCCTACAGGGGCACGAAACGAGGGGCGCCATGACCATCCACCTGCACCGGAACGACCTGCCCGACGGCCTGGACCTCGGCCCGGTGGTCGCCATCGACACCGAGACGATGGGCCTCGACCCCCGACGCGACCGGCTGTGCCTGGTGCAGCTTTCGGCGGGCGACGGCGACGCGCATCTGGTGCAGATCGCCCGCGGGCAGCGGCAGGCGCCGAACCTGACCCGGATGCTGGCCGATCCCGCGACCGAAAAGCTGTTCCACTTCGGCCGCTTCGACATCGCCGCCCTGCAGGCGGCCTTCGCCGTCACCACCGCGCCCGTCTTCTGCACCAAGATCGCGGCGAAGATGGTGCGCACTTTCACCGACCGTCACGGGCTCAAGTATCTGCTGGCCGAGCTTCTGGGGGTTGACGTCTCCAAGCAGCAGCAGACCTCGGACTGGGGCGCCGCCGAACTGACCGAGGCGCAGAAGGAATACGCCGCCTCGGACGTGCTTCACCTCCACCGGCTCAAGGCCGAACTCGAGGCGCTCCTGGCGCGCGAGGGGCGGCTGGACCTGGCGCGGGCCTGTTTCGGCTTCCTGCCGACGCGGGCGGCGCTGGACCTGCTGGGCTGGGGCGACGAGACCGACATCTTCCGCCACTGACGGGCGGAAGGCCGCCGGGCGGCGCCGCGCTGACGCCCCTGTGACCCGGCGCGGGATGGACCCGCGCGCCCGTTCCGAGGCAGGATTTCGACGTGACCCGGCATGACAACTTCCATTCGGCGCTGGTGGGCTGGCTCAAGGTGCTTTTGCCGCTGATCGCGCTTGGCATCCTGTCGACGCTGTTCCTGGTCGCACGCCCGGTCGATCCCGAAGGCGCCATCCCCTTTGCCGAGGTGGACGTGGGCGAGCGCGTGCGCGAGCCGCGGCTGACCCGGCCCACCTGGGCGGGCGTGACCGAGGACGGTGCCGCGCTGACCATCCGCGCGGCCGAGGCGCGCCCCGCCGACGCGACCGCGGGGCCGCGGGCCACGGACGTGGTGGCGCGCATCGACGCGCAGGACGGCGGGCGCACCGACATCACCGCGGCCACCGCCGCCATCGACCCCGGCGGCGAGGTGATGACGCTGGCAGGCGGCGTCGTCAGCACCACATCCACCGCCTATCGCATCACCACCCCGGAACTGACCATCCGGCTGGACCGCACGCTGGCACAAAGCAACGGCCCGGTGCAGGGCGAAGGCCCGGCGGGCCGGATCGCGGCGGGCGGCATGACGGTCACCGCCGACGCCGCGCGGCCCGGCGCGCATCTTCTGGTCTTCGACAAGGGCGTGCGGCTGCGCTACGCTCCCGCCGCAACGGAGCTGACCCCATGACCAAGGCCTTTGCCGCGATCCTTCTCGCCCTGACCCTGCCGCTGGCCGCCCATGCGCAGGGCACCGATATCGCCTTCGGCGGGCTCCGGCAGGACACCACGCTGCCCGTCGAGGTCGCGGCCGACCGTCTGGCGGTCAACCAGACCGACGGCACCGCAACCTTCAGCGGCAATGTCGTCGTCGTGCAGGGCGAAATGCGCATGTCGGCGGCCGAGATCCGCGTGGAATACGGCAAGACCGGGCAGGACATCGAAAAGCTGTATGCGACCGGCGGCGTCACGATCGCCAATGCCGCCGATGCCGCGGAAGCGCGCGAGGCTGTCTACACCATCGCCAGCGGCGCCGTGGTGATGACCGGCGACGTGCTGCTGACGCAGGGGCAGAACGCGATTTCCGGCCAGACGCTGCGGCTGGACCTCAAGGCCGGGACCGGCACGATGGAGGGGCGCGTGACCACCGTCTTCGTTCCCCAGCCGTCGGCGCCCGGGGCCGCACCCGGCCGCGCGCCCCAGGCCGGGGCGGCCCCCTGATGCCGCCGGAACTGACCGTGACCCAAGGCCAGGCGGGGCTGACCGTCGTCTCGCTGCGCAAGAGCTACAAGAGCCGCCCGGTCATCCGCGACGTCTCGATGCGGCTGGCGCGCGGCGAGGTGGTGGCGCTGCTGGGTCCCAACGGATCGGGCAAGACGACCTGCTTCTACTGCATCGCCGGGCTGGTGACGCCGGAAGGCGGGCAGGTGACGATCGACGGGCGCGAGGTCACCGGCCTGCCGATGTACCGCCGCGCGCGGCTGGGCATCGGCTATCTGCCGCAGGAGATGTCGATCTTCCGCGGCCTGAACGTCGAGGACAACATCCTGGCCGTGCTGGAAATCGCCGTCCCCGACCGCCACAAGCGGCGCGAGCGGCTGGAGGAACTGCTGTCCGAATTCTCGATCACCCACCTGCGCCGCGCGCCCGCGCTGGCGCTGTCGGGGGGCGAGCGGCGGCGGGCCGAGATCGCGCGCTGCCTGGCCGCCGACCCCAAGTACCTGCTGCTGGACGAACCCTTCGCCGGCGTCGACCCGATCGCCGTGGGCGAGATCAGGGGGCTGGTGCATGACCTGAAAAGCCGCGGCATCGGTGTGCTGATCACCGACCACAACGTGCGCGAGACGCTCGAGATCGTCGACCGCGCCTATATCCTGCACGACGGTCGCGTGCTGATGTCGGGCACCACCGACGAGGTGGTGCGCGACGAGAACGTGCGCCGCGTCTACCTGGGCCAGAACTTCCGCGTGTCGTGACCGGGCTGTCGGCGGCCCGTTACCAGACTGTCAGGAATCCGTTGACAAGCCCCGCCCGGCTGTCGCCAAATGCCCGGGATGCGTGCGCGACCCGCCCCCGTCCCCGGCTTGAGGCCCGGCCCGAAACGGCCCCCGGCCCGCCCCCGCCAACGACAGGAAAACCGAACCGGACCCGTGCCTTGCGTGCCGCGCGCGGCCTGTCCGGCAACTTGAAGGAGACCCCATGCGCTATCAGATCAGCGGGCGGCAGATCGACATCGGCGAGGCCCTGTCGACCCATGTGAAGGCCGAACTGGGCGAGATCGTCGAGAAATACGCGCAGCGCCCGACCGAGGCGACGGTCGTCTTCTCGCGCGATGCGCACCAGCACGTCTGCGAGGCGGTGATCCACCTGTCGACCGGCCTGACCGCCCAGGCCCGCGGCCATGCAGGCGAGATCTATGCGGCCTTCGAATCCTGCCGCGAGAAGCTGGACAAGCAGCTGCGCCGCTACAAGCGCCGCCTGCGCGACCACCACCGCGACCGCACGTCGCCCGTTGAGTTCGACGACAGCGCCGCCTATATCCTCGCCTCGCCCGACGACCCCGACGCGGGGGAACCGGCGTCCCTGACCCCGGTGGTGATCGCCGAGATGGAGACGCGGATCCCCTCGATCACGGTCGGCGAGGCGGTGATGCAGATGGAACTGGCGGGCCAGAAGATGCTCGTCTTCCGCAACGAAGGGCATGGCGGGGTGAATGTGATCTACCGGCGCGATGACGGCAACATCGGCTGGATCGACCCGCGCCATGCCAAGTGACCGCAGCGCCGCGGCGCGCAGGATGACAGGGCCCCGATGATCCTTTCCAAGCTGCTGATCCCGGGCGCCGTGCAGGTGCGCGGCCACCTGACCAGCAAGAAGCGACTGTTCCAGGAGATCGGCGAGATCGCGGCGCAGTCCTACGGCCTGACCGCCGCGGTCGTCGTCGACGGGTTGCAGGAACGCGAGACGCTGGGGCCGACCGGCGTGGGCCACGGCATCGCCCTGCCGCATGCGCGGCTGGAGGATGTGGCGTCGATCTGCGGCGTGTTCCTGCGGCTGGAACGCCCGCTCGACTACGACAGCGTGGACCGCCAGCCGGTGGACCTGGTCTTCGGCCTGCTCGCGCCCAAGGATTCGGGCGTGGACCACCTCAAGGCGCTGGCGCTGGTCAGCCGCACGATGCGCGACGCCGCCGTGGTGGCCAAGCTGCGCGCCAATTCCGATGCGGGCAAGCTGTACGCGATCCTGACCGAGGCCAAGGCCCCGCAGGCGGCGTGACGCTTCCGGCAGCAACCCCGTCCCGGGCCTGACCCGGGACCTCCCCCGCCCCCGTCCTGCCTTCTGACGGCGAGGCCCCGGCTCGGGGCCGGGGCGGGTCTCCCAAAGGCCCCGCGTCAGGCCCAGTCGCCGAAGCCGTAGCCCGTGTAGTCGCGGGCATAGGCATCCCGCGCGGCGGCGGCAATCTCTGCGTCGTGCAGGGCGGCCAGCACGGGGTCGGGCGGAAGGGCGGGCGCGGGCGGCAGGGGGGTGCCGGTCTCGGCCGCCAGAAACGCCAGCCCCTCGGCCAGCCGCGCCTCGCGCAGCACGAGGTCGGGGCCCTGGTGCTGCGCAAAGCCCTGCAGCACGGCGGTCTGGGTGGCGATGGCGGCATCGACGCGGGCGGCGGTCTGGCCCGACAGGTTCAGCCTGGCAAAGCGCAGGAAGGCGAGGAAGGCCGCGCGCAGATCCGCGCCCGCCAGCCGCGCGGCACGCGGGGGCGGCGGCAGGTCGATCCCCATGGTCCGGGCGAAGACGCCGCGCACCTCGGGCAGGGCGCCGGTCAGCACCTGCGTCGAGAACGCCCACCAGGCCCGCGCCAGCGGGTGGCGCACCACGGCAAAGCTGCGCTGGCTGCCGCCGCGTTTCCACTGCCGCAGGGACTTCTGCGTGAAATCCGTGGTCACCGGCCCCACCTGCGCCAGCCAGCCGTCAAGGTCGGGCCCGCCCTTGACCGGCATGTACAGCACCGGCCCCGCCGCCCGGAACGACGGGATGGCGGCGCTGCGGCGCGGCTCGAAGTTGGGCGTGCGGGACAGGTTGAACCAGTCCATCCGCGCCAGCGCCGCCTCCATCGCTGCGGGGTTCTCGACCTTTTCCGCCAGAGGTTCGGGGTTCTGCTTCTTGAGCGTGGGGTCGGCGGCCTCCAGTCGCGCGGGGACGCCCAGGAAGGCTGCGAGGCCGTTCAGCACGGCCAGGTCCTGGATGTCCTCGTAGTCGATCCAGAACGCCGCCTGCCCGCGCACCTGCAAGGCATTGACGAGCGTGATCTGGAACGCCTGCAGGCCCTCCACGAAACGCGCGAACTCGTCCCCGTCAAAGGCCGCCTTCGCGACCTTGAGCTTCCGCGCGTTGGTCAGCTTCCACTGGCCCGTGGCCTGCGCGATCTTCCAGGAGACATAGCTTTCCAGCGGGTTGCGGGTCAGCACGACCTTGGCGCAGGCGGGGTCGTCCAGCACCGCGGGAAAGACGCGCGGGTCGTGGTCGTGGAAATAGCGGAAGCCGTTCAGCCCCGGCTGCGCGCGCAGGCGCGCCAGGAACCGCAGCGGATCGGCGTCGCGTTCGGCGAGGCTCATGCCGAAAGCCTCGGCCCCGTTCAGCTTGCCGATGAAATGGGGGTTGAACGCCTCGCCATGGCAGGTCACGCCCGCAAGCGCGTTCAGGTTCGCCTCCAGGAAGTTCGACCCCGTCCGCATCTCGGCGAACAGCACGAAAGAGGTGAAGGCCCCTGTCACGTCACTTCACCAGATAGGGCCGCCCGCGGCGGGGGGCGTTGGGGTTCGGGCCGTCGGTCACCGGGAAATCCCCCATCAGGGTTGGCTGCATGCCCTGGTTGCGCAGGTTCTGCAGGAACTGGCCGAAGCCCGCCAGATCGGCCATCCGCGGCGCCTCGGTCAGCCGCCGCAGGGACCGCGGGCTGATCTCGTCCACGATCAGTTGCAGCGGCTCCATCGGGTTTTCCACGAATTCGGCAAGGTTCCAGATGCGGATGCGGGCCTTGCACCAGGGGTTGCGCAGGATGTTGAGGTGGTCCTGTTCGATCTTCTGCAGGCGCGCGGCCTCGCGCCGGATGTCGCCGAAATTCAGGTTGGACCGGAACAGCGGCACCGCCCAGGCGCCCGAGATCACCGCGACCGAGGCGTTCGGGTCGGTGGCGACGAACCAGTTGAGGTCCTGCCGGTCGGCCGGGCCGAACTGGAAGCACTGGCGTTCGCCGCGCGTGTTCCAGATCAGGTTGGTGAGGAAACTGCGCAGGTTGTAGTCGCGCGACAGGGCACTGTCGGACAGGGCGCCGTTGTAGATGCCCTCGCCGCCGGCAAATTCCACCCGGTCGGGGTGGAACAGGTGGCCATGCACCCGCGTGCCGGTGACGCGGCCAAGCCAGGTCTCGAAATTCTCGAACAGGTCGGAAAAGCCCTGGAACACCGAATAGGGCGCCGCGGTCTTGCCGTTCTCCCAGTTCTCGTTCGGAAAGCGGCTTTGCATGTAAAGCCCCGCCCGCCCCTTTGTGCGCCGTTCCACGGCGCGGGAAAACAGCCGGTCGATCTTGCCCGGGTTGGGTTCGGCGGCGGGCTGGCCCTTGCCCTCCTCGTTCAGGAAGACGCGGTAGAGGCGGTTCGCATGCGGCCAGATCTTGCGGGCGACGAAGCAGTCGGACCGGCGCAAGAGTTGCAGGTGGTCGTCGTAGAAGATGTGCGGCTTGCCCTGGAAATCGAACTTCGACAGGGTCAGCGACCGGCTTTCGATCTGCGGCGAATAGAGCCGCGCCAGCGTCTGGAAATAGCTTTCGTCCGGGATCCAGACCTTGCGGAAATAGGCGTCACGCTCGGCGCGGTCGGGGTCCTGCAGGATCGCGCTCAGCGTCTGGCGGGTCAGGCACCACCACTGGCTGCCGAGGTGCGGCACCAGCCCCGCCGGGATGCGGCGGCGCAGGCCGATGCGGCGTTGCAGCCTGACGTAGAGGTCGAACAGCCGCCGCTGCCTGCGCCAGGAAAACGGAAACCGCAGGGTGAAGCGTTCGAGGTCGAGGCCGCCCACGGTCCAGCCCACATCCGCCGTGGTGACGCTTTCGATGAAGTCGGTGCGCGGGTGGGCGTCGAGGTAGGCCACCAGCTCGGCCACCGGGCGCAGGGGCAGGCAGGACCCGGAGGCGAGGTAGACATGCCGCACGCCGGGAAAGTCGCGCAGCATGATCCCGGCCGCTTCCTGCGTGGCCGCGGTGATGCCCCAGGTGCCCCATTCGCAGGCATGCCGCCCGCTGAAGCGGACGTTGTAGAGGTCGGACAGGTCGCGCCGGAGCTTGTCATAAGCCTTGCGACGCACCCGGCGGTCGGCGTGGATGACGACCGGGCAGCCACGTTCGGCCCAGTGCCGCGCCACCTGCGCCGCGCGGTCCAGCGCGGTGTGGCACAGCATCACGAAGCCGACCGTCCCCGGCGTCACGCCCAGTTGCCCTTGGACATCAGCCCCAGGATTTCGAGCTGGCGCCAGTTGATGTATTTCTCGGACCACTTGGTCCACAGGTCGGGCTGCGCGTCCAGCGCGGCCTTGTAGGCCTTGTATTCGGCGCTGGCCGAATAATGCTGGCCGCGCAGCATCTCCTCCTCGGCCTTGACGGCGAAGGTGTCGAGGAACTTGGCGTGCAAGAGGATGCCTGACGCCTTTTCGCCCCCCCATTCGTCATAGACGAGGTTCAGCCCCCGCGGCAGCAGCATGTGGGTGGACGAGGCATAGACATAACTGCGGTGCCATTTCACCAGCGGGATCTTGTTCAGCGCGGGCGCCAGCGCCGGCTGGTCGGCAAAGAAGGTGCGCGCCCGGGGCCCGCCCTGGATCCAGAGGTTGCCGTAGCGGTGGTTGCGGCTGATCGTGTAGTTGCCGGTGTCGAAATACTGCGCGATCTCGAACGGGTCCTGCCCCTCGCGGTAGGGCTGCGCGCCGATGGGCCCCTTGGGATACATGTCCAGCAGCATCGCCGAGAAAGACTTGATCGACGACGCATCCAGCCAGTCGGTCAGCGCGCGCAGGGGCCGCGTGTCGCAGAACGGATAGACGAAGAATTCGTCGGGATCGACCACCAGGCACCAGTGCCCGTGCCCGTGGCGCATCTGCAGCCAGTTCAGCCAGTCGACGCCGAAACGCGACCGCTTGTAGCTGCCCCCGGTCGTCCACAGCGAAACGTCGGGCTGTTCCATGAGGAATTCGCGCCCGCCGTCGTCGCTGTCATTGTCCACGATCAGGAAATGGTTGACGCCCTGATTGCGGTAGTACTCCAGAAAAAAGGGCAGCCGCACCCGCTCGTTGCGCAGGGTGGAGAACAAGAGGATGTCGTCACCCCCGATGCGGGCCTGCCGCTGGGTGACAGGGGTCAGCTCGCGCCGCTTGCGCCAGGCGCGGAGCCGCCAGCGGCGGCGCACCCAGCGCAGACGATACCGCGTGATGAACCCCAGCACTTCCGCCCCCTGCCCGGATGTCTCCGCGCCAAACCTGTCAAACCTGGGTTAACACCGTCTTGAAATGGTCGTCCCAGGTGGGCGCAACCGGGGGCTGACGTCGTTGCGGCGTCTGCGCCAGCTGCGCGATCGTTTCCGTCCAAGCATAAGTGGCGGTGGGGTCGCGGTAAATCGGATAGTCGCCCAGAAGCTCGCGGAACACCGGCAGTGGCGCGGCGACCACGGGCGTGCCCAGCAGCGCGGCCTCCCACGGCGGCAGGCCGAAGCCCTCGGCAAGGCTGGGGAACAAGAGCGCGCGCGCGCCCTTCAGCAGGCAAGCGACGGCGCCGTCGGGCAGTCCCGACCGCAGCTCCACCCCCGGCGTGCGGTCGATGCGGGCCAGCACCGCGGGGCGTTCCCAGCCGCACCGCCCGACCAGCAGCAGCCGCGGGCGGCCCTCGGGCAGGCGGTCCCAGACGTCCAGCAACAGCGTGATGTTCTTGCGCGGCTCGACGGTGCCGAGCGCCACGAAATAAGGGCCTTCCGGGCGGTCCGCGGGTTCTGGCGGGGCGGGCGTGATGCCCAGGTGCGCGACCAGCCCCGGCGGCACGCGGCCGGCGGCGGCCAGATGGCCTTCGGTCACCGCGCGCGTGGCGGCGGCGGTGTGGACCACGAGGTCGGCCCGCGCCGCCGCGCGCAACCTGGCGGCGAAGGTCCGCACGGCCGCGGGGCTGGAAAAGGCGGGGTGGTCCAGCGGGATCGTGTCGTGGATCAGCACCGCCGTCCGCCCCCCCGCCGCCGCCACCGCCGCCAGCGTCGCGGCGGTCAGGTTCGCGTGGCCGGTGTTGAGGTAGCTGACCGGCCCGGGCAGGCGCGCGACCAGCCGCCCGAGCCCCAACGGCAGGCTGCGCGCCACCGCCAGCCGCCGCACGCCGGCCTCGGCCCGCGCGCGCAGCGGATCGCGGCGGTGGACCAGCCGCCCGATCAGGTCGGGCGGACCAAGGGGGTCAGTGCCGTCCGCCAGCCGCGCCACGGCCGCACACCCGTGAGCGTCCAGCAGCAGGAACCCCGGCGCCGTGCGCACCAGGCCGGACAGCGGCAAGGGCTCTCGCAGCAGGCGGTGCAGATACGCGGCCTCCACCCGGTCGACGCCGGTCAGCGGCCCGCGGCCGAGGCGCGAGACCAGCCGCGTGAGGTCCAGAAGGCGAGAGGCGGGCGGAGCCACGGGCCTATTCGGCGGCGCGGCTCATCGCCATCAGGTCGTGCAGGTAGGCGCCGAATTCCTCGCGCAGGTCGGGACGCGCCAGGCCGAAGGCCACGGTGGCCTGCAGGAACCCCGCCTTCGACCCGCAGTCGTAGCGCTGCCCGCGGAAGCGAAAGCCGAAGACCCGGCCCGGGTGCTTGGCCTCGGCGGCGATGGCGTCGGTCAGCTGGATTTCCCCGCCCGCGCCCTGCTTGATCCTGTTGAGGTTGTTCAGCACCTTGGGCGTCAGGATATAGCGCCCGATGACGGCCAGGTTCGACGGCGCGTCCTCGGCCTTCGGCTTTTCCACCATGCCGCGCACCTGCACGATGGACCCCATGTCCTCGGCGACATCGAGCACGCCGTAGGACGAGGTGCGCGCGGGTGCGACCTCCATCGCGGCGACCACGTTGCCGCCGGTCTGTTCGTAGGCGTCCACCATCTGCGCCAGGCACGGCTTTTCGGCGGCGATCACGTCGTCGGGCAGCAGCACCGCGAAGGGTTCGTTGCCGATCAGGCGGCGGGCGCACCAGACGGCGTGGCCCAGGCCCAGCGGCCGGTTCTGGCGGACATAGGCGATGGCGCCGCTGTCCATGTTGGTGTCCTTCAGCGCGTCCAGAAGGTCGGTCTTGCCCTTGCGGCGCAGTTCGCTTTCCAGCTCGGGCGCGTTGTCGAAGTAATCCCCCAGCGCGGATTTCCCGCGCGAGGTGACGAAGATGAATTCGCGGATCCCGGCCGCGCGCGCCTCGTCGATGGCGTACTGGATCAGCGGCCGGTCGACCAGCGTCATGATCTCCTTGGGGATCGACTTGGTGGCGGGCAGGAAGCGGGTGCCGAGCCCCGCCACCGGAAACACCGCCTTGAGAACCTTCTTCTGCTTCATCGCCGCCCCGCCGACACTTCCCTGCCTCGTGTGCTATCACATCAGACAGGCCGAGGGGGAGGGGAGCTTTGCCCCGCACCTTCCCCGATGTGTGAAGAATGCGTCAGATTGCGGCGAATCTGGGGCAAGGCGGCAGCGGTCCGCTGATCTCCGGGTCAGACGGGACGCAGCCTTGCCAGCAGCGCCGCCTCGCGCGCAAGGCGCCGGTCGGGCGACAACGGGCCCGGCCAGCCCGCCTGCCGGTCCGACGTGCCCCAGAGGCCGCCGGTCTGGTGCCAGATGCCGTCGTCGCGGAACGTCATCCGGTGGCGGCGGAAGCCGGGGGACAGGGTGACCAGCGTGACGATGGCGCCCGCGGCGCGCGCGGCGGCGGCCTCCGCGCTGTCGGCGGGGCCGCGCAGCAGGGCGCCGGGGCGGGGACCGGTGCCGGGCAGGGGCAGGAAGGGCGGAGGCGCCGCCCTGAGCGGTGTCAGGCTGGGCAGGGCGCGGGCCTGCCCCTCGGCCACGCCGGCGTCGAAGGTCGCCAGCAGGCGGCCCACGTCGCGCGGTTCCAGCGCGCCGCGGACCATATGCTCCAGCGCCCGCCGCCGTTCCGCCGCGCGCTGGCGGGCGATGGCGGCGGCAGGGTCGGGGGCGGCGTGGCGGCGCAGGAAGACGGCGAGGCTCGCGCCGATGTCGGTCAGGTCGCGCGGGGTGCGGTCGGCCCGGCGGCGCGGGCTTTCGGCAAAGCCGTGGTGCACCACGGCGTCGGGCACCACGGCCGTCTGGCCGCCCGCGGCGGCCAGGCGCAGGTTGACGCCGGCCTCGTCCAGGAAGAAGCGGCAGGCCGGATCGAACCCGCCCGCGGCCCGCAGCGCCGACGTGCGGAAGGCGCAGTTGGTGCCCTGCGTCTTGACCGCCCGGCCCCCGTCGCCCCCGTCGCCCCCGTGCAGGCTGACGCGGTCCGCAGGCACCCGCAGCGGGCGGTCGGCGCCCGTGCGGTCCACCGTCAGCGCCCGCCACTGCCAGGCCAGCCCCGACCGCCCGCGCACGAAGCCCCCTGCGGCAATCACCCCGGGGTCGGCGAAGGGTGCGGCAAGGCGCGACAACCAGGTGGGTTCGGGCACCGCGTCGTCATCCAGGAACGCCACCACGGGTGCCGCGGCCAGCGCCAGCCCGGCATTGCGGGCGGAGGAGATGTTGGGCTCGTCGAAGTCCAGGCACTTGACCGCCCGGGCCGTGTCCCGCACCGCCTGCGCCGCCGCCGGGTCGGCCACCACGATCACCTCGAAGCCCGGGTGGTCCATCTGCGCGACGGCGGTGAGCGCACGCAGCAGGGCGCGCGGGCGGTGGCGGCTGACCACGATCAGGCTGACCGCCCCCTCCATCGCGCGCGCCGTCAGCCCTTGAGGTCCACGCCCGGGGCCAGCGCGATGAAATGCGGGTTGTCCCAGCCGGGCTTGCCATAGCGCAGCGTCGTGTGGTCGTCGGCCCGCAGCACCATGCCGCCCGCCGCCCGCAGCACCGCATCCCCTGCCGCCGTATCCCATTCCATCGTGCGCCCCAGACGGGGATAGAGGTCGGCCTCGCCCGTCGCCAGCAGGCAGAACTTGAGGCTGGAGCCCGCATTGACCAGATCGCCCACGGCATAACGCCCGACAAAGGCCTCGGTCGCGGCGTCGAAGTGGGACTTGGAGGCGACGATGCGCAAGGCGCGGTTGTCGGGCGCGGCCACGCGGATCGGGCGCACGGGGCCGGGGGTCCCGGCGTCGTGGGGGCCGTCCTCCTCCACCGCGCCCGCGGGGCCGGTGTAGAACAGCCGCCCCTTGGCGGGCGCAAAGACCACCCCCAGGCGCGGCACGCCGTCCTGGACCAGCGCGATGTTGACGGTGAAGTCGCCGCGGCGCTGCGAGAATTCCCTGGTGCCGTCCAGCGGATCGACGATCAGGAAGGTCTGCGCGGTCAGCGCATGCGTCGCGGCCTCTTCCTCGGTGATCAGCGGCAGGCCGGGACAGGCCGCGCGCAGACCCGCGGTGATGACGGCGTTGGCGGCAAGGTCGGCCGCCGTCAGCGGGCTTTCGTCGGCCTTCAGCGTCAGCCCGATGTCGGGCGCCCGGTAGATCGCCATGATCTCGGCCCCCGCCAGCACCGAAAGCCGGCGCATCACTGTCACCAGTTGGGCATCATCCATCGCCTGCGTGTCCCCCGCGCCCGGCCCGTCGTGGACAGGAGCCTGCGCTGCCCTTATCATCACGCGCGAAAGGGAACGGCAAGAATTCCCGTGGCACACTGAGGCAGGGGCCGCGCCGCAGGGCCGGCCGTCGACAAGGACCGAAGACCGCAGATGTTCCAGCCGCAGGCCAACCGCACCATGCTGGGCGCCGCCGCCGTCACCGGCGAGCGGATGTTCCACGCCGCCGTCCGCCAGGTGCGCAAGTCGCACGGCAGCCCGGTCATCGGGCTTCTGATGAACATCCTGCAGGCGGTCATCATGGTGGTGATCTTCTACATGATGTTCTCGGTCCTGGGGATGCGGGGGTCGTCCGTGCGGGGCGACTTCCTTCTTTACATCATGTCGGGCGTGTTCATGTTCATGACGCACGTCAAGGCGATGGGGGCAGTGGCGGCGGCGGAAACCTCGACCTCGCCGATGATGAAGCATTCGCCGATGAACCCGATCATCGGCATCGCGGCGGCGGCGCTGGGGTCGCTGTACCTGCAGATCCTGTCGGCCGGGACGATCCTGTTCGTCTACCACACGCTGTTCGTGCCGATCACCATCGACCAGCCGGTCGGCGCGATGGCGATGTTTCTTCTGTCCTGGGCTTCGGGGGTCGGCATCGGGATGATGGTGCTGGCCGCCAAGCCCTGGTGGCCGGAGGGCGTGACGCTGATCTCGTCGATCTACATGCGGGTGAACATGATCTTTTCGGGCAAGATGTTCCTGGCCAACAAGATGCCCGGCTACCTGATGCCATGGTTCGACTGGAATCCGCTGTTCCATACCATCGACCAGGGCCGCGGCTTCATCTTCCTGAACTACGCGCCGCACTACACCTCGATCACCTATCCGATCTGGATCGCGGGCACCTGCGCGGTGATCGGGCTGATGGCGGAATTCTACACGCGCAAACACGCCTCGGCCTCGTGGAACGCGGGGCGCTGATGCGGCTGCCGGTGGCGATCCTCTTGCTGTCCGGCACCTCGGCCGTCGCCGAAGGGACGCCCTACCTCGCCGATGTGACCGGCGTGGCGGCGGGCGATCTGCTGCATGTCCGTGCCGCGCCGGACGCAGGGGCCGAGACGCTGGGCACGCTGCCCCCCGATGCCGACGGCGTCGAGGTGGTGGCGCTGGCCCCCGGAGGCGGCTGGGCGCAGGTCAATGCGGGTGAGGTCGCGGGCTGGGCCGCTTCCCGCTACCTGGCGCCCGTTCCGGGCAGCGCCGACTGGTGGGCGATGGACGGCTACCTCGAATGCGCGGGGACCGAGCCGTTCTGGTCGGTCGCCATCGGCGCCGACCGCATCGCCTTTGCCATGCCCGATGTGCCCGCCGCAGACATGGCGGTCACCGCCCGCTGGCCGGGGTCGTCGCCCGTGCCCGTGGCCGGGGTGCAGGCGGAACTGGACGGCGGCACCGCGACCGTGGTGCTGCAGGCCGCCGCCTGTTCCGACGGCATGTCCGACCGCGCCTATGGCATCGGCGTCACGGCGCTGCTGTCGGGCCTTGGCCCCACCGTGCCGCTGCGCGGCTGCTGCACGCTCGCGCCGTGAACCCGGACCCGGCGGGCGGCTTGCAACGCCGGAAACCCCCTCCTATATCCGCCACAGCGCCGGGCGGGGCTCCGACCGGCCGGTTTCCGTGGGATCGGGGGCCGGGGGCCTTTGAAGGACCCGTTCCCCACAACATCGCCTGAGAAGGACCGCACACATGCCCAAAGTCATCGGCATCGACCTCGGCACGACCAACTCCTGCGTCGCGATCATGGACGGCTCGCAGCCCCGCGTGATCGAGAATGCGGAAGGCGCGCGCACCACGCCCTCGATCGTCGGTTTCACCGAGAACGAGCGCCTGGTCGGCCAGCCCGCCAAGCGCCAGGCCGTCACCAACCCCGCCAACACCGTCTTCGCCGTCAAGCGCCTGATCGGCCGCCGCGTCGATGACGCGCATATCGCCAAGGACAAGAAGAACCTGCCCTATGCCGTGGTGAACGGCGGCAACGGCGACGCCTGGGTCGAGGTGCGCGGGCAGAAGTATTCGCCGTCGCAGGTCAGCGCCTTCATCCTGCAGAAGATGAAGGAAACCGCCGAAAGCTACCTGGGCGAGACGGTCACGCAGGCGGTCATCACCGTGCCGGCCTATTTCAACGACGCGCAGCGCCAGGCCACCAAGGACGCGGGCAAGATCGCGGGGCTTGAGGTCCTGCGCATCATCAACGAACCGACCGCCGCCGCGCTGGCCTACGGGCTGGACAAGAAGGACACCAAGACGATCGCCGTCTACGACCTTGGCGGCGGCACCTTCGACATCACCGTGCTGGAAATCGACGACGGCCTTTTCGAGGTGAAGTCGACGAACGGCGACACCTTCCTCGGCGGCGAAGACTTCGACATGCGGATCGTCGAATACCTGGCCGGCGAGTTCAAGAAGGAGCATGGCGTCGACCTGACGCTGGACAAGATGGCGCTTCAGCGCCTGAAGGAAGCAGCCGAAAAGGCCAAGATCGAGCTGTCCTCCGCCAGCCAGACCGAGATCAACCAGCCGTTCATCAGCATGGACCGCAACACCGGGCAGCCGCTGCACCTGGTGGTGAAGCTGACGCGCGCCAAGCTGGAAAGCCTGGTCGAGGACCTGATCAAGAAGTCGATCAAGCCCTGCCAGGCCGCGCTCAAGGACGCCGGCCTGACGGTTGGCGACATCGACGAGGTGGTGCTGGTCGGCGGCATGACGCGCATGCCGCGCGTGATCGAGGAAGTGACCAAGTTCTTCGGCAAGGATCCGCACAAGGGCGTCAACCCCGACGAGGTGGTGGCGCTCGGCGCCGCGATCCAGGCCGGCGTGCTGCAGGGCGACGTCAAGGACGTGGTGCTGCTGGACGTGACGCCGCTGAGCCTCGGCATCGAGACGCTGGGCGGCGTGTTCACCCGGCTGATCGACCGCAACACCACGATCCCGACGAAGAAGTCCCAGGTCTTCTCGACCGCCGAGGACAACCAGAACGCGGTGACGATCCGGGTCTTCCAGGGCGAGCGCGAGATGGC
>CAZCPY010000003.1:0-54995 GCA_964499865.1 uncultured Rhodobacterales bacterium
CGATCGCGGCCTTCATCGCGGCTTCGTCGATCTTCCAGCGCTCTTCCTGGAACTGCGCCCAGGACACGCCGATCTTCTTGCCTTGCGCCAGCGCCGCGGACGAAAAGCCCGCGACCACCGCCATGGCGATCAGGATGGAATTCCGCATAGGTCTAGTCTCCCTGTGGTGCGGCCCCTCCCAAGGGCCGGTACGGCTTGTGCCGTGACTGCGCGGGACGTTGCCGCCATTAATTTCAGTTGTCAAACTAAAATCGGTGCGCAATCCTGCCGCAGCTTGTGAAACGCCCGCTCGACGCTGCGGTGCAGCGCAAAATTGGGCGGCCGGTGAATCAATGGCCCGGTTTTTTGTTCGGAGTCCGAAGGAATGGCGCCCCTGCGGCGAAAGCACACGGCGCGGCAGGACGGGCTGGGTTGCGGCCCGCGCATCCCGCCGCTGTCGGAATCGCTGCGCCCGCTGCGCCAGCAGGTGTTCGAACGCGTCCGGTCCGCTGGTGCCGTGTCGCGCGTGCAGCTTGCACGCGACCTGGCGGTCAGCCCGGCCACGGTGACGACGACGGTTCAGGAACTGCTGGAGGCGGGCCTGATCGAAGAGGTCACCGCCGCCCTGCGCGAAGCGGGGCCGGGGCGCGGGCGCCCGGCGGTCGGTCTGGGCGTGCGGCCAGGTGCGCATCGCGTGGCGGGGCTCAAGCTCGGCGACCGCGAGCATTCCGCGGTGATCGTAGACTTCGCGGGCAACCTGATCGCCGACGACGTGATCCCGCGCCGTCCCGCGCCGATGACGCCGGCCGAGATGGTCGAAGCCATCGACCTTCTGGTCAACCGCGTGGCCGACAAGGCGGGCATCGCGCGCGACGGGCTGTCTGGCGTGGGCATCGGCCTGCCGGGCTTTGTCGACGGGGCGGCGGGACGGGTCGAATGGTCCTCGACCCTGACCGACCGCGGCGTGTCCCTTGCCGGCGCGGCCGCCTCCCGGCTCGGGTTGCCGGTGACCGTTGACAACGACGCGAACCTGGTCGCCATGGCCGAATTGTGGTTCGGGCGCGGGCGCGAGCTGTCGGACTTTGCCGTCGTCACCATCGAACACGGCGTCGGCATGGGCCTGGTGCTAAACCACCGCCTGTATCGCGGCGCGATGGGGCTGGGGCTGGAGCTTGGCCATACCAAGGTACAGCTTGACGGCGCGCTTTGCCGCTGCGGCCAGCGCGGGTGTCTCGAGGCCTATGTGGCGGACTATGCGCTGGCGCGCGAGGCGACGACGGCGCTGAACTGGACGAACAAGGACGGCCAGTCGATCCAGGTGCTGCTGGAAAGCCTCTACGACCACGCCAAGGCCGGGAACGCCGCGGCGCGGTCGATCTTCCGCCGGGCGGGGCGCTATCTGGCGGCGGGGTTGTCGAACGTGGTCAACCTGTTCGACCCGGCACTGATCATCCTGTCGGGCGAACGGATGCGGTTCGACTACCTTTACGCCGACGACGCGCTGGCCGAAATGGACAGCTTTGCCATCGCCTCGGGGCGCCCCCGCCCGCCGATCGAGATCCACGCCTGGGGCGACCTGCTCTGGGCCCACGGCGCCGCGGCGCTGGCGCTGTCGGAACTGACCGAACGCCTGCTCGGCCCGGCGCGGGAACCGCGCGACATCGCGGCGCAGTAGGGCGTTTTCCCGCCGCCAGGGCGCCGCCGCGGGGTGGTCCGGATTGTGCGCCCCAGGCCAAGCTGCGATAGTCGGCGCGATGGCAGGGCGGGGGCAGTTCGGGCGTGCGGGCGCGGCGGTGACGCTGGCCGTTGCGCTGGCTTTGGCCGCACCCGCGGGCGCCCGGGACGACTTCGCCTTCCGCGCGCCCGGCGCCGACGACGGCCTGACCGCCGCCTTGCGCGGCGCCTCGGCGCTGGTCGAGCTGCGCAACACCGGCGACACCGAAGACGCGCAGGACGTCTTCGCCGCCGCCCGCGCCGATTACGGCCGCATCCTGGGCGCGCTCTATGCCCGCGGGCACTACTCGGCCGTGATCTCGATCCGCCTCGACGGGCGCGAGGCCGCCGACATCCCGCCGCTGGACGCCCCGACCACGATCCGCAGGGTCGAGGTCACCATCGACCCCGGCCCCCGCTTCGCCTTCGGCACCGCGCGCGTGGCACCCCTGGCCCCCGGCACCGTGCTGCCCGAAGGCTTTCGCACCGGCGAGCCGGCCGAAAGCGGCCGCGTGCAGGAGGCCGCGCAGGCCGCCGTCGACGGCTGGCGCGCGCGGTCACATGCCAAGGCCGCGATCGGTGCGCAGGATATCACCGCAGACCACCGCACCGCCCGGCTGGACGCCAGCCTGACCGTCGTCCCCGGCCCCGCCCTGCGCTTCGGCCGTCTGGCCGTGACCGGGCGCGAACGGATGCGCGAGGCCCGCATCCGCGCCATCGCGGGCCTGCCGGAGGGCGACCGCTTCGACCCCGCGGTGCTGGACCGCGCGGCGGAACGGCTGCGGCGGACCGGGGTCTTCTCTTCGGTCGCGCTGGTCGAGGACGAGGCGGTCACCCCGCCCGACCGGCTGGGCATCACCGCGCAGGTGGTGGAGCAGAAACCGCGCCGCTATACCTTCGGGGCCGAGCTCTCCAGCCTCGACGGGGCCGCACTGACCGCCGGATGGCTGCACCGCAACCTGTTCGGGGGCGCAGAGCGGCTGACGCTTGGCGGCGAGGTCCGCCAGATCGGCGCGCAGTCCAGCGGCACCGACTACCTCTTCTCGGCCACGCTGGAACGCCCCGCCACGATCCGCCCCGACACCACGGCGCGGCTGTCCTTCGGCCTCGGGCACTCCGAGGAGGATGACTACACCGCGGACGGTGCCCGGATCGAGGTCGGATTCGACACCTGGATCAACGCGCGCACCACCTGGCGGGTCGGGCTGGCCTACCAGTTTGCCCGCGTGCAGGACGCGACCGGCGACTACACCTACCGCAACCTTTCGCTGCCGCTTGGCGTGACCTACGACAGCCGCGACAGCAAGCTCGATGCCCGGTCGGGCCTGTATCTGGATGCCGAGATCAAGCCGTTCCTCGGCTTCGGCACTACCGACAGCGGCGCCCGCCTGACCGCCGACCTGCGCGCCTACCGCAGCTTCGGGCAGGGCGACCGGCTGACCTTTGCCGGGCGGCTGCAGGTCGGCGCGGTGGCGGGCGGCACGCTTCTGGGCACGCCGCGCGACGACCTGTTCTACTCCGGCGGCGGCGGCACGGTGCGGGGGCAGCCCTACCAGTCCCTGGGCGTGCCGCTGCTGCGGATGGCGGATACCGAGGTCGGCGGCATGGCCTTCCTGGCCGCCTCGCTGGAACTGCGCGCCCGCTTCGGCCCGCGCTGGGGTGCCGCGGCCTTCGTGGACTACGGCATGATCGGCGCCACCGGTTTCGGCAGCGATGTCACGCGGTCGCACGCAGGCGCGGGGCTTGGCGTGCGGTTCGACACCGGCTTCGGCCCGCTTCGGCTTGACGTGGCCGCCCCCATCGCGGGCGATACCGGCAAGGGCGCTCAGGTCTACATCGGCATCGGGCAGGCCTTCTGATGCGCTGGCTGGTCCTTGCCTGCCTGCTGCCCCTGCCTGCCCAGGCGCAGGACGACCGCGGCGTACTGACGGCGTTTCTGGAGGACAACCTCTCCGGCGCCGGGCGGCAGGTCACCGTCACGGGCTTTTCGGGCGCGCTGTCGTCGCAGGCGCGGGTGGACAGCCTGACCATCGCCGACGACCGCGGCGTCTGGCTGACGCTGAACGGCGTGACGCTGGACTGGAGCCGGTCTGCCCTGTTCGCGGGCCGCCTTCAGGTCAGCGAACTGGTGGCGCAGGAGGTGATCCTCGACCGCCTGCCCGACCCCGCCCCGACAAGCCTGCCCTCGCCCGAGGCGCCGGGCTTCTCCCTGCCGGATCTGCCCGTATCGGTCGAGATCGGGCGCCTGGCGGCAGCCCGGGTGGTGCTGGGCGAAAGCGTGCTGGGCCAGCCCGTGCAGGGCACGCTGGAGGCCGCGCTGACCCTCAACGCCGGGCAAGGGCGGGCGGCGCTGGGGATCGTGCGCGGCGATGCGGGGCCCGCCGGGCGGATCGCGCTGGCGGTCAGCTATGCGAACGACACCGGGCGGCTGGAAATCGACCTCTCCGCCCGAGAGGACGCGGGCGGCATCGCGGCGACGCTGCTGGGCCTGCCGGGTGCGCCTTCGGCCGCGCTGACGGTGCAGGGCGCCGGGCCGCTTTCGGAGTTTGCCGCGGACATCCGGCTCGCGACGGGCGGGCAGGACCGGCTTGCCGGGCAGGTGGTGCTGCAAGGCGCGGCCGACGGGGCGCAGGCCTTCCGGGCCGACCTGTCGGGCGACCTCGCGCCGCTGTTCCTGCCCGACTATGCCGCCTTCTTCGGCAATGACCTGCGGCTGACGGCGCAGGGCTCGCGGGCAGCAGACGGGGCGCTGGACCTGTCGGCCTTCGGTCTGTCGGCACGGGCGGTGCAGGTTTCGGGCCGCCTGCAACTGGCCGCGGACGGCGTGCCGGTCGCCTTCGAGGTGGACGCGGCGCTACGGGACCCCGGCGGCGGCCCGGTGCTGCTGCCCCTGTCGGGCAGCCCCACGCGGGTCGGCCGGGCCGCGCTGCGGCTGGCCTTCGATGCCGGGGAAAGCGAGGCCTGGACCGGTCGCGCGACCCTGGACGGACTGGACCGTGCGGACCTGAAGGCCGGGCAGGTGGTGCTGGACGGATCGGGCCGGATCGGGCGGCAGGCGGATGGCAAGCCGGTCTTCGGCGGCAGCCTGACGGTGCAGGCGGAAGGGCTGGCGCCCGCCGACCCTGCCCTGGCCGCGGCCCTGGGCGACCGGCTGGCGGGGACGGGCGTGCTGTCCTGGCAGGCGGGGACGGGGCTGGTGCGCGTGGGCGTCCTGCGACTGGAGGGCGCCGACTACGGCGCCGAGGTGACCGGCACCATCGAGGGCCTGTCCACCGGCTATCGCCTGACCGGCGGCGGCGGGCTGCGGGCCGCCGACCTGTCGCGCTTTTCCGCCCTGGCGGGTCGGCCGCTGTCGGGACGGGTCGAGGCCCAGGTGACCGGCTCGGGCAGTCCGCTGGGCGGCGACTTCGACCTTGAGGCGACGGTCAACGGGCGCGACCTTGCCGTCGGACAGGCGCAGGCGGACGGGCTTCTGCGCGGAGAGTCGCGGGTGACGCTGTCGGCGCTGCGTGACGGGACGGGAACGCTGCTGCGCGCGCTGACGGTGGAGGCGGGCGGCGGACAGGTGACGGCCCGGGGGCGCGTGGCGACCCGGGGCAGCGACCTGACGGCCAACCTTGCCCTGCCCGACCTGTCGGTGCTGGGGCCCGGCTGGAACGGCGGGATTTCCACGGCTGCAACCTTCAAGGGCACGCCCGCGGACGGCCGCCTGACGCTGGACGGCACCGCCCGCGATCTCATGGCCGGGGTGGCCGAGCTTGACGCCCTGCTGCGCGGCGAGGGGCGCATCGTGCTGGACGCCCGGCTGCTGGACGGCGCCATGCAGCTTGAGACGGCCCGGATCGATCACCCGAACATTCAGGCCAATGGCCGCGGGCGGCTGGACCCCGCGGGCAGCGACCTGACCGTCGACGCGGTCATCCCCGACCTGGCGGCGATGGGCGGCACCTACCGCGGGCGGCTGGAGGCGGCGGCGACGCTGACCGGCACGCCGGAGGCGGGCCGCGTCGTGCTGACGGGCGCGGCCCGCGACCTGCGCATCGGACAGGCCGAGGCCGACCGCCTGCTGGCGGGGGACAGCCGGATCGAGGCCGACCTGGCGCTGGACGGCGGCAGGCTTACGATCAACGCGGCCAGCCTTCAGGCCCCGCAGATCACCGCGCAGGCGACCGGCACGGCGACCGGCAGCGAACGCCGCATCGCGCTGACGGCCCGGCTTGCGAACCTTGCCCTGCTGGTGCCCGAGTTTCCCGGGCCCCTGACCGCCGAGGGCACGATCGTAGAAACCGCCGCCGGGGCCGATGTGGACATCGGCTTGCGCGGGCCCGGGCAGATCGACGCCACGGTGCGCGGCCGGATGGCGCCCGGCTACGGGCGGGGCGACCTGGCCATCGCGGGCACGGCGCAGGCGGCGCTGGCCAACGCCTTCCTCGGCAGCCGGTCGATTTCCGGGCGCCTGGGCTTCGAGCTGCGGATGAACGGCACGCCCGGCCTTGCGGCGCTGTCGGGCCCGGTCACCCTGTCGGACGGGCGACTGGCCGACCCCGACCTGCCCTTCTCGCTGACCGGACTGTCGGCCACCGCCCGGCTTGCGGGCGGCGCCGCCGACATCGCGGCGCAGGCGCAGGCCAGCACCGGCGGCGGGCTGACGGTCGGCGGGCGCGTCGGCCTGACCGCGCCCTACGGCGGCGACCTGACCGTGAACCTGCGCGGCTTCCGCCTGCGCGACCCCGACCTGTTCGAAACCACGATCAGCGGCGCGCTGTCCGTCGCGGGCCCCCTGACCGGCGGCGCACGCATCGCCGGACAGCTTAACCTTGCGGAAACCGAGCTGCGCATCCCCGACACCGGCCTGGGTTCGCAGGGCCAGTTGCCGGGCCTGCGCCACCTGAACGAACCCGGCAGCGTGCGCGAGACGCGCCGCCGCGCCGGGCTGTTCGGCGTCGAGACCGCGCCGGGCGCCTCCGGGGCGGGGGTCTTCACGCTGGATGTGCTGCTGTCGGCGCCGAACCGGCTATTCCTGCGCGGGCGCGGCCTCGATGCCGAACTGGGGGGCGAGCTCCGCCTTCTGGGCACCACCGCCGCCATCGTCCCCTCGGGCGCCTTCACCCTGATCCGCGGGCGGCTGGACATCCTGGGCAAGCGGCTGGTGCTGACCTCGGCCCGGCTGGACCTGCAGGGCGACCTGATCCCCACCATCGAGGTCGCCGCCACGAACACCTCCGATGGCGTGGCAACCTCTGTCGTGATCCGGGGCCGCGCGGACGCGCCCGAGGTGACCTTCGAAAGCGCCCCCGAACTGCCGCAGGAAGAGGTGCTGGCCCGCCTGCTGTTCGGCCGCGGGATCGAGAACATCTCGGCCCTGCAGGCGGCACAGCTGGCCAATGCGGTCGCCCGGCTGGCGGGCCGGGGCGGCGAGGGGATCGTGGCGCGGCTGCGCAAGGGCTTCGGCCTCGACGACCTCGACATCGCCACCAGCGAGGAAACCGGCGCCACCCTGCGGGCGGGCAAGTACATCTCGGACAATGTCTACACCGAGGTCGAGGTCGACCAGGGCGGCAAGAGCCGGATCAACCTGAACCTGGACCTGCGCCCCGGCGTCACGATGAAGGGCACCGTCGGCAGCGACGGGGGAACCGGCGTCGGGGTCTATCTGGAAAGGGACTACTGACCCCTATCCGGTCCGCCGCCCCCGCCGCCGTGCCCGTTCCGCGTCCACCGCGGCGCCCAGCAGGATCGCATAGGCCGACAGGTAGAACCACAGAAGCAGCGCCGCCACCGCGCCGATCGACCCGTAGACCTGGTTGTAGCTGGGGAAGTTGGTCAGGTAGATGACCAGCCCCCGCGATACCGCCATCCACAGCACCAGCGCCACGACCAGCCCGCGCGACAGCAGGGGCGGGCGCCAGCGGTATTCGCTGTTCGGGCCGACATGGTAGAGGATCGCAATCGCCACCACGACCAGCAACAGGCCCAGCCCGAGGTTCATCAGCTCCAGCGCCAGCGCGTTGTAGCGGTCGACGGTCAGGAAGGCGATGGCGACCGGCCCAACCACCATCAGCCCCAGCGCCGCCAGCACCAGGCCGACCAGCGCCAGCGTCATCAGGAAGGCCAGCGCATAGGACCACAGACCCCCCCGCTGCGGATGGCCGTGGATCGCGTTGATCCCCTGGATCAGCGCCCCGATCCCCGCCCGCGCCGACCACAGCGCCAGCAGGACGGAAAACAGCGTCGTCCAGCCCAGGCTGCGATTGTTCGCGGCCATCAGCGCCTCGACCTGCGCGGCCACAAGGCTGAAGGCATCCCGGGGCAGCACGTCCTGCAGCAGCGCGATTTCGGCGCGGATCACGGCGGGGTCGGACAGAAAGCCCCAGAGCGCGATGACGGAGGCCATCGCCGGGAAGATCGCGAGAAAGCCGAAGAAGGCCACGCCCGCGGCGATCAGCGACAGCTCGCGCGTGGCGGTGCGGTTCCAGACATGCAGGAACCGCAGGAACGCCGCCCGTGCCGTCCGCGGCCACCAGCGCAGCGACAGGGGCCCGCGCCACCATCCTTGTCTGTGCGAAGCGGTCGGCGGCGACATCGGCAGGCCCGGGCGATGGGGTATTCGGCAGGCAGGCTAGCGCGGGACGGGCGGGAAAGGAATTGCGGCATTCATGGCCTGCGCCGCAGGGCGAAGCCTCCCCGCACGGCTAGAGACGATACGCCGCGAGGCGGTCGTAGTGCGGCCGTGCCGCGTCAAGCAGCGCTTGCGCCGCGGGCGGCAGGTCGGGCGGGGGGCCCTCGGCAGCGTCGAAGCCGGTGGACCGGTGCACGGCCGGATACCAGTGCGGCGCCCAGGCGCCGTCGAAGGGCTTCGGACCGGCGGGCCAGGACAGCATGGCCGAGGTGAAGGTCACCCCGAGCGCCCCGCAAAGCCGCCCCAGCACCGCCGCCGGGTCGGCGCGGATGTCGGCACTGTCCACCACCAGCGGCACCTGGCCCGTGCGGTCGGCCAGGCGGTCGAACAGCGCCGCCTGCTGGACAAAGCCCAGGTCCTCCAGCACCGGGCTTTCGCGCTTGGCGAGGTAGCTTGCGATCACGCGTGCGGGATGGCGGATCAGGAAGACATTGGCGCAGGCCTCCATGAACCCCAGCGGAAAGCCGGGGATCATGTGCTGCGCCATGTGTTTCTGGTAGAACAGCGCCGCCCCGCCGGGGGCGGGCCCCGCGCAGGCCGCCGCCACCCGGTCGGGATCGCGGTCGCCGCCAGCGATCACCTGCGCCCGCATCGGATGGTCGAGGCCGGTGGCACCCAGATAGGCGGCGTAGAAGGGCTCGTCCCAGACGGCACAGTCGCCGCGGGCGGCAAAGCTGTACATCAGCGCCGTGGACAGGTTCCGCGGCCCGGACCACATGGCGATGCGCCGCGTCATGACAGCCGCCTGGCCGCCTGCGCGTCAAGCGCGGCGTCAAGCGCCTCGGGCGCCCAGCCTTCCGCCAGCGCCTGCGCGGCCAGCGCCGCCTGCGACCGGGGCGCCATGCCGCCCAGAGGCGGGTCGCGGTCGAGGTTGGTGGGGAAGGGATAGCCCTCGGCGCAGGCCGCCAGCGCGGCGGCGGCCTGCGCCTCGGACAGGCTGCCGTCCAGCCTGCCCGCCAGCAGCACCGGATAAAGCGCCCGGGTCATCCGCGTGCGGTCCACCGTCTCCATCGCCCGGCCATAGGCGGACGAGACCTGGAACAGGTTGACCATGCGCTTCGCATCCGCCGACCGGTTCGCGCCCGCGGCATGGAACAGGGCAGGCGAAAAGAACAGCATGTCGCCCTTTTCCAGCGGCAACTGCACGTGACGAGCGTCGAAATGCGCGCGGAAATCGGGGCGGCCCATGGCGAGGTAGCCGGGCGCGTAAAGCTGCGAGTAGGGCAGCAGCAGCGTCGGCCCGGTTTCCAGCGGCGCATCGACATGGGCGATGGCGCCCTGCAGGGTCAGGAAGGGCGACATCGTCTGCACATGCAGCGGATAGCGGGCGATGTCGGCGGCGGACTGGAAGCCCAGGTGATAGTCGCGGTGCGCCGACTGCGCCGCGCCGCCCGGGTTCACCACGTTCAGTTGCGCCGTCATCTGGTAGAACGGGCCCAGCCAGGCCTGCGAGATCAGCGCGAGGAACGGATTGCCGTAGTAGCGGGCAAAGTTCGCGGGGTCGGCCAGGCAGTGCTTTTCCAGGCTGTTCCACAGCCGGTCATTGGCTCCCGGCCTGGCGAAGTGGTCGCCGCCACCGGTGCCGCTGCGGTTCTGGTCGTCGATCATCGCGCGGAAAAGGTCGGAGGCGCGGTCCAGCATGGCGTGGTCCGCCTCTGCGCCCTTCAGCACGATCACCCCGGGACCGGTGGCCAGCGCTTCTGCCCATTCGGCCTTGAGCGGCACGGGGTCTGTCAGGTCGATCGCCTGGCAATCATAGATCAGGACGTTCTTTTCGACGGCCGCGGCCAGGGGCCAGTCGGCGGGGTCGGTCTGCTGCGCGGTCAGCGTGGCAAAGACCTCCACGTCGCAGTCCTCGGCCCGGCGAAAGACGCGGGCGGTGCGCTGGTCGGCGGGGTGGCGGGTCGTCACGGTCAGTCCTCCGAAATCGGTCATGCGCCGACAAGCTCCTTGTAAAGGCTGCGGATGCGGGTGGTGACCGGGCCCATCTGGCCGGTGCCGATCCGGCGGCCGTCGATTTCACCGACAGGCGTCTGCGCGCCGAAGGTGCCGGTCAGGAAGGCCTCGTCGGCGGTATGCGTCTCGTAGAGCGAGAAGTTCTTCTCGAACACCGGGATGCCATTGGCGCGGCAGAGGTCGATGACCTTCTGGCGCGTGATCCCGGGCATGCAGTAGTCGCCCGTGCTGGTCCAGACCTGCCCCTTGCGCACGATGAAGACGTTGCAGGCGTTCGTCGTGTTCACGAAACCGTGCACGTCCAGCATCAGCGCCTCGTCCGCACCGGCCTTGTGGGCGGCGATCAGGGCGAGGATGCAGTTCAGCTTGGAATGCGAGTTCAGCTTGGGGTCCTGGCTCATCGGCAGGCCGCGGATGTTGGGCACGGTCGCCAGCCGAATCGGGCGCGGCAGGTTGGGGCGCGAGTGTTCCATGATGATCACCATGGTCGGTCCCTGCTGCGACAGGCGGGGGTTCTGGAAGGGCCGCGTCTTGACCCCTCGGGTGACCATCAGGCGAGCATGGGCATCGGTCGCCATTCCGTTGGCGGCCTGGGTGTCGAGGATCGCCTGCAGGACCTGCGCCCTGGTCCGCCCGATGTCGAGGTCGATGTGGAAAGCCGCATCGAACAGCCGGTCAAGGTGTTCGTCCACGAAGGCCCAGCGGTTGTTGTAGAGCCTGATCCCCTCCCAGACTCCGTCGCCCAGCATGAAGCCCGAGTCGTAGACCGAGACTGTCGCCTGCGCCCTGGGCTTCAGTGCGCCGTCCACCCAGATCAGGAGGCTGTCGTTGCGGGGGTCCTCGGCGGCCTGGTGCGTTGAGGCGTGAGGTTCGGGCATGGGCGGGCCTCCTTTGCCGGAAGCCTAGCCGCTTGCGGCGGGCGTTGGAACCGGGGCTCTGCCCCGGACCCCGGAGTATTTGGGCCGGGATGAAGGGGCCGGGCGCGTCAGTCCTGCCAGATGGGGCGAAACGGCATGGCTTGCCGGTCCCGGTGCGGGACCGGCACAGGCGAGAGGATGCGACGCGGCGGATGCCGGTGGCCCCGGGGCGGATGCCGGCGACGCCGTTCAGCACGGGGGCGGCGCGGGCCGAGGTGGCTGGCGGCTCCCTGTGGTCCGTGGAGAGCGCCTTCGGGCGACGGCGCGGCATGCGCGAGGTGGTGTCGGGCGACGTGGCCGGGTCGAACGCGAACCGGACCCGGATAGACCACGGCGGCGATCCCGGGGCGGGATGTGGTGACACCGGTCACGGCGGCGGGGGCGTTGCGGATTGCCGGGGCCGTCGCGCAGGGGGCGGCCCCGCCGGGAAGAGGTGGCGGGCGCCCGCGGGGCGGTCTAGGGTCGCGCCCGGGGGCGGCTTTGGGGGCGCAGGCGTGTCGGACGACGCAACGCCGATGATGGCGCAGTATCAGGAGATCAAGGCGAGCCATCCGGGCGCGCTGCTGTTCTACCGGATGGGCGATTTCTACGAGTTGTTCTTCGACGATGCGGTGGCCGCCGCGGCAGCGCTGGACATCGCCCTGACCCGCCGCGGCCTGCACCTGGGCCGGCCGATCCCGATGTGCGGCGTGCCTGTGCATGCGGCCGAGGGCTACCTGCTGACGCTGATCCGCAAGGGCTTTCGCGTCGCGGTGGCCGAGCAGATGGAAGACCCGGCGGAGGCGAGGAAGCGCGGCTACAAGGCCGTGGTGCGGCGCGAGGTGGTCCGCCTGGTCACGCCCGGCACGCTGACCGAAGAGGCGCTGCTCGAGGCGCGGCGGTCGAACTACCTTTCCGCCTTTGCCGAGGTGCGGGGGGAAGGCGCGCTGGCCTGGGCCGACATCTCGACCGGAGAGGTGCGTGTGGCGCCCTGCCCTGCGGTGCGGCTGGCGGGGGAACTGGCGCGCATCTCCCCGCGCGAGGTGCTGCTGGCGGACGGCGGGCCGCCCGGGCTCGCGGCGCTGGTGGACGAGGCCGGGGCGGCGGCCACGGCGCTGGACCGCGGCGCCTTCGACAGCGAGGGCGCGACGCGGCGGCTTTGCGCACTGTGGTCGGTGGGGTCGCTGGCGGCCTTCGGGGTCGAAGGGCGGGCAGAGGCTTCGGCGCTGGGGGCGCTGGTGGCCTATGTGGAGCTGACCCAGCGCGGCCGCCTGCCCTTCCTGCAAGCGCCGCAGCGCGAAGCGCCCGGCGACGTGATGGCGATCGACGCGGCCACCCGCCGCAACCTGGAACTGACCGAGGCCCTGGGCGGCGGGCGCAAGGGGTCGCTGCTGTCGGTCGTCGACCGCACCGTGACGGCCGCGGGTGCGCGCCTTCTGGCGCGGCGGCTGGCGGCACCCTTGCGCGATCCGGCAGAGATCGTGGCGCGGCAGGAGGCGGTGGCCTGGCTGGTCGGCCACCCGGACCGCAGAGCGGACCTGCGCGAGGCGCTGCGGCGCGTGCCCGACATCGACCGGGCGCTGGCGCGCCTGGCGCTGGCGCGCGGCGGCCCGCGCGATCTGGGCGCGATCCGGGCGGGGCTGGCGGGCGCAGGGGCGGTGGCGGGGATGCTGGCCGACGGACCGCCGCGGCTGGCCGAGGCGGCGGCGCGCATGACGGGCCTTGCCGTGCTGTCCGACCTGCTGGCGCAGGCGCTGGCCGCCGACCTGCCGCTGCTGGCGCGCGACGGCGGTCTGATCGCGGCGGGCCACGACGCCGCGCTGGATGCCCAGCGTGCGCTGCGGGACGACGGCCGCGGGGCGGTGGCAGCGTTGCAGGCCGAGCTGGTGGCGCAGACCGGCATCGCGAGCCTCAAGGTCCGGCACAACGGCGTTCTGGGCTATTTCGTCGAAGTTGCCGCGACCCATGGCGAGCGCCTGCTGGCCCCGCCGATGAACGCGGTCTTCTTCCACCGGCAGACGACGGCGGGCCTCTACCGCTTCACCACCGCCACCCTGTCGGGCCTGGAGACGCGCATCCTGAACGCCGCGGCCGAGGCGCAGGCGATCGAGCTTGCACACTTCGCCCGGCTGGTGACTGCGGTGACCGAGGCCGCGCCGCGCATCGCGCAGGCCGCCCGGGCGCTGGCCGAGGCCGACCTGGCCGCCGCGCTGGCCGAACTTGCGGCGGCCGAGGACTGGGTGCGCCCCGCAGTCGTGGCGGGCCGCGACTTCGCGGTGCAGGGCGGGCGGCACCCGGTGGTCGAGGCGGCCTTGCGGCGGTCAGGCGGGGGCAGTTTCGTCGCCAACGGCTGCGACCTGACGCCCGAAGGTAACAGGGCCGCGATCTGGCTGGTGACCGGGCCGAACATGGGCGGCAAGTCCACTTTCCTGCGGCAGAACGCGCTGATTGCGGTGCTGGCGCAGGCGGGCAGCTTCGTGCCGGCACGGGCGGCGCGGATCGGCGTGGTCTCGGCGCTGTTCAGCCGGGTTGGGGCCGCCGACGACCTGGCGCGTGGCCGTTCCACCTTCATGGTCGAGATGGTCGAGACCGCGGCGATCCTGAACCAGGCCGACGGCGCGGCGCTGGTGATCCTGGACGAGATCGGCCGGGGCACGGCGACGTGGGACGGGCTGTCCATCGCCTGGGCGGTGCTGGAGCATCTGCACGCCGCCAACCGCTGCCGGGCGCTGTTCGCCACGCATTACCACGAACTGACCGCGCTGGCGGGCAAGCTGCCGGGCCTGCGCAACGCGACGCTCAGGGTGCGGGAATGGGAGGGCGGCGTGGTGTTCCTGCACGAGGTGCAGGACGGCGCCGCCGACCGGTCCTATGGCGTGCAGGTGGCCCGCCTGGCCGGCCTGCCCGCGGCGGTCATCGACCGGGCGCGGGTGGTGCTGGAGGCGCTGGAGAAGGGCGACCGCGAGGGGACGGGACCGAAGGCGGCGGTGGATGATTTACCCCTGTTCCGGGCGGCGCCGGTGGCGCCTGCACCGGCGCCCCGACGGACCTCTGTCGTCGAGGCCGCGCTGCGCGACATCCATCCCGACGACCTGTCCCCGAAAGAGGCGCTGGCGGCGCTGTATGCGTTGAAGGACCTGCTGCGCTAGCCGGTCAGACGGCGCCGTCCTTGGCAAGCCAGGTCACCACAAGGCTGCGGATGGCGTTCATCTTGCGGTTCAGGACCTCCTGGCAGTGGGTGCGCGCCTTGGTGGTCCAGCCGGCATCGTGCCCGGTCTTGGTCTTGACCTTTTCGTCGAAGGTATCGCCGAAGTAGAGGTCGAGTCCGCCGACATAGACATGCGGCTTGCGACCGTCGCTGCATTCCAGTTCGACCGAGGCATGGGCGCGCAGCACCTCGTTGATGCCGTCCTCGAACAGCAGTTCCATGACTTCGTCGGCCGAGTGCTTTGTGTCGTCCGTCTTGTAGACCCCGACGCCACCGTCTGCATTGCCGCCCAGTGCGCTTTCGAAAAAGGACGTGTGAACCTTGTAGGTTTCGCCGCTGCTGTCGGTAAAGGGTTCTGCATCGTAGAACGCTTTGGGCGGCAGCCCCAGGATCGAGCGCCAGCGCGACTTGTTGGGCGTAAGCTGCAGCTTCAGGTCTTCCTTCAGCGCATTGCGCACATCTTCGTGGGTGAAGGACTCCTTCGGCTGCGCCTTGTAGATGCCGATGGTCGCCTTCTTGCGGCCGGGTTTCAGCTTGTCGAAGTCCTTTTCGTTGCCGATGTCGTCCAGCGCCTTGAGCCTGGTTTCCTCTTCCTTGTTCTTGGCGTTTTTCGCCTGCTCCTTGAGCGTTTCTTCCTGCTTGTATGTGTAGGCATCTTCCATCGCATCCAGCAACGGGCCAAGCAGGGTCTCCGGAACGAACGGGCTGCCCTTGTCGCACCGGTTCGAGATGCGAACCAGAATGCCGTCGTCGATGGAAAGCTGCCTGGCGCCGATCTTGAGCCCGGTTTCGCTGTTGCGCCGGGTTGCAACCTCTTCCGCAATTTCGGGCTTGAGGCTCGAGCGCAGCGTCGCCAGCCGCACCTTTTCGGCTTCCACCGGCAGGCCGGTGGCAAAGTAGCTGTCGACGGTCGTCGCATAGGTCAGGACCAGATTGGCCTCGGCCCGAACCGCCTCGATGTTCTTCGCGACATCGGACCCGAGTCGCAACGATTTCAGTCCCTGCGTCCTGTCCTTCCAGAGGTTCTCGAACACGCGGAACTTTTCCTGCGCCTTGCTGAAATAGGATGGATGCTGGACGGCCCGGACGGCGCCGAGGATGTTTGTCAGGTTCTCCTGCGCTTCGTTGACCACACCACGGACACCGGCAAGCGCGGCTTCCTTCAGCTGTCCGACCAGGGCCTGAAGATGATCGACGTAGTCGTGGTCGGCCAGCAGGCCATTCTGCCTGTCGATCTTGTCCTGAACCAGGCGAACTGCCTCGTGGTTCTCCTTCTGCGACTTCTCGGCGCGCTCTTTGGCTTGGGTCAGCTCTTCCAGCAGCTTTTCGGCCTGCGGGATGCTGTTTTCAAGGCTCAGGATGCGGCTTTCGGATTCCGCGATATCCTTCCTGACCTTGCTCAGGTCGATCAGCGCGCCGAACTTTTCCGATTCGGCCTTGAAGTAGGCAATGGTCTTTTCCTTCTTGAGCCGGACGAAGTTCTCGGCCCATTCCCGGACCTTGGGCTCCAGCTCGGGGACGGGCTTGTCGGACCATGGGGTCTCCATGTCGTCCCGGCCCATCAGCTCGGACATTTCCTTTTCTTGCCGGCGCGCGACCTCGATGGCCTGGTCGCGCCGCCTTGCGCCTTCGGCCGCGGATTTGTTCAGGCCTTCAAGTTTCGACCTTTCCTTCGGCAGCTCCTGCTTCCAGCTGTCGATGTCGTTCTTGAGCTCGGAGCAGCGTTTGCCGTGACCGGCCGCCGCCTTGGCATCGTCGTCGCGCTTTTCGACGGCAAGCCGACGGTCGACCGTCAGCTTCTCGATTTCCCTGTTGATCTCGTCGCGGCTGACCGCGATCTTTTCGAGGGCTTTTTTCGCCAGGTCCGGCAGGGTGGTGCTGGCCTTCAGATACGCGTCCCAGCGCTTTGGCGCATCGTCGTACCAGTATCGGCCCACATTGATCGGCATCCCGTCACCCCGCGTCGGCGCAGACCCGGCGGACGACTGCGCGCCGGTCTCGAGGGCGACGTTACGGAAGGAAAATCACGATGGGAAGGGGCCTTCCCGGGCGCGGAGAAACCTGCGCCCGGCCCTAGCCCTGCGTGTTCGACGACACGCCCACCTGCGCCGGCCGCAGCAGGCGGTCGTGGATCAGGAAGCCTTCGGTCATCACCTGGATGATCTGCCCCACCCTGGTGCCGGGCACCGGCGCCTCGAACATCGCCTGGTGCTGCGCGGGGTCGAAGGTGTCGCCGATGCTGGGCACAACGGGGGTCACGCCGTGGCGGCCCAGCGTCTTGATCAGCTCCTTCAGCGTCAGCTCCACCCCCTCGATCAGCGCCGCGGCCATTGCGCGCTGGTCCTCGGTCGCCGCATCCAGCGCGCGGCGCAGGTTGTCGTAGACGGGCAGCAGGTCGCGGGCCAGACGGGTCGCGCCGTACATCTCGGCCTCGCGCCGGTCGCGGTCGGCCCGCTTGCGGGTGTTCTCGCCTTCGGCCAGCGCGCGCATGAAACGGTCGCGGAATTCGTCGCGTTCGGCCCGCAGCGCGTCCAGCTCGGACATGGCCGCGTCGGTGGCCGCGTCGGTGGCCGACTCCGGCGTGATCTGGTCGGTGTCCTGGGGCTGGGTCTCGGTCGTCATGGCGTCATCTGTCCGGGTCGGTGGGTGTGGATCGGGCATCGACCTATCCCTTTGTGCGGTCAGAGAGAAGCCGTCCCACAAGCTGCGCGGTATAATTCACGATCGGCACCACCCGGGCATAGTTCAGCCGCGTCGGCCCGATCACCCCCACGGCACCGATGATCTTGCGGTCGGCGTTCATGTAGGGGGAAACCACCAGCGCGGACCCCGAAAGCGAAAAAAGCTTGTTTTCCGACCCGATGAAGATGCGCACGCCGTCGCCGGTTTCCGTCAGGTCCAGGAATTCGGCCATCCCGCGGCGGCGTTCCAGATCGTCGAACAGCACGCGGATGCGGTCAAAGTCCTGGGAGTCGGTCACCTCCAGAAGGTTGGCACGGCCGCGCACGATCAGGCGTTCCGACAGTTCGCCCCGGTCCTGCCACAGCGCGAGGCCCCGTTCCACCAGCGCATGCGCCAGCCCGTCGATCTCGCGCCGCCGGGCCGCGATGTCGCGGCCGACCGATTCGCGCAGGTCGCCGAGCGTGCGCCCCTCGGCCAGTGCGCTGAGGAAATTCGCCGCCTCGCGCATCGAACTGGGCGTCTGGCCGGGCGGCGGGGTGAAGACACGGTTTTCCACGTTGCCGTCGGCGAAGACCAGCACCACCAGCGCCCGGTCGGGGGCCAGCGAGACAAATTCGATATGCCGGATCGGCGCCTCGTCCTGCTTGGGCGAAAAGACCAGGCTCGCGCCCTTCGTCAGGCCCGACAGCGCCGACCCCACGCGGTCCAGCAACCCGGTCACGTCCTGATCCGGCGCGTCGAGCGACCCCTCGATCCGCGCGCGGTCCTCGGGCGCCACATCGCCGATTTCCAGCACGCCATCCACGAACAGCCGCAAGCCAAGCTGCGTGGGCACGCGCCCGGCCGACACATGCGGGCTGTCCAGCAGGCCCAGATACTCCAGGTCCTGCATGACGTTGCGCACGGTTGCCGCCGACACCCGCTCGTTCAGGCTGCGTACCAGCGTGCGCGACCCCACGGGATCGCCGTTTGCCAGATATGATTCCACGACCCGCCGGAAGACCTCGCGGGACCGGTCGTTCATCTCGTCCAGAAGGGTGCGCGTGGGTGTTGCCATGGATGCATTCTCGCCCGTTGATTAAGGAGCGCCGGGGCGCCACGTCAATTGGCGTTGCCAAGGTTCCGCGATCCGCCCTAAGTGGCGCCGGTTCTTGTACGGGGGAATGCGGATGCGGCCGTCCGGGCGTGCTGTTGACGAGTTGCGGGCCGTGGTCATGGAAGCGGGCGTGCTGCGGCATGCGGAAGGGTCCTGCCGGATCGTCGTCGGCGGGACCGAGGTCCTCTGCGCCGCCACGGTCGAGGACAAGCCGCCGCCGTTCCTCAAGGGCTCGGGCCTCGGCTGGGTGACGGCCGAATACGGCATGCTGCCGCGTGCCACCAACACGCGCACAAGGCGCGAGGCGGTCGCGGGCAAGCAGGGAGGCCGCACGACAGAGATCCAGCGCCTGATCGGCCGCGCGCTGCGCGCCGGCGTGGACCGCCGCGCCCTGGGCGAACGCCAGATCGTGATCGACTGCGACGTGATCCAGGCCGACGGCGGCACCCGTTGCGCCGCGATCACCGGCGGCTGGGTCGCGCTGCGCCAGGCCTGCGACAGGCTGATGGCCGCAGGCATCCTGCGCAGCGATCCGCTGATCGGCGCCGTCGCGGCCGTATCCTGCGGGGTCTTCGCCGGGCAGATGGTGCTGGACCTCGACTATGCCGAGGATTCGCAGGCCGGGTGTGACGGCAACTTCG
Organism: uncultured Rhodobacterales bacterium; assembly: GCA_964499865.1. GTDB lineage: Bacteria > Pseudomonadota > Alphaproteobacteria > Rhodobacterales > Rhodobacteraceae > JANOGU01. The sequence goes on from CAZCPY010000003.1 coordinate 18,851, forward strand.
TCCTGCGCGCGCCGGGCGACCTGATCGAGGTTCAGGTCTCGGCCGAGGGCGGCGTCTTCTCCTCCGGCGACCTCGAGGCGCTTCTGGGACTGGCCCGCAGCGGCTGTGACCGGCTGTTCCGGGCGCAGGCGACGGCCCTTGGCCGATGACCCGCTGGCTCCAGGCCGGGGAGGTGCTCCTGCTTGCCTCGCACAACGCGGGCAAGCTGGCGGAATTCCGCGCCCTGCTTGCACCGACGGGGATCATTCTGCGCGGGGCAGGCGACTTCGGGCTGTCTGCACCGGAAGAAACGGGCGACAGCTACGCCGCCAATGCGGGCCTCAAGGCTCGGTGGGCGGCCGCGCGCACCGGCTTTCCGGCCCTTGCGGACGATTCGGGGCTTGAGGTTGCGGCCCTGCGGGGGGCGCCGGGTGTCCGGTCGGCCGACTGGGCGACACGGGACGCCGTGCGCGACGATGCGGCGGGACTTGCGCGGATTTGTGCGGCGGTTTCGCAGGCCGGGGCTGAATTTCCGACACCGGCCCGCTTCGTCAGCGCCCTGTGCCTGTGCTTGCCGGATGGGCGCGAGCGGTTTGCCGAAGGCGTGGTTGACGGCCAGCTTGTCTGGCCCCCGCGCGGTGACGCCGGGCACGGATACGACCCGATCTTTGCACCTCAAGGGTCAGCCCTGACGTACGGACAGCTTGCTGAATCTGGCAAATCCGCGACCAGCCACCGCGCCCGCGCCGTCACGTCCTTGATCGCAGAGTGTTTCACGTGAAACACGCCGATCCTGCCGACCTTGCCATCTACGTCCACTGGCCCTTCTGCCAGTCGAAATGCCCCTATTGCGACTTCAACAGCCACGTCCAGGACCGCGTCGACCACAGCAGGTGGCGCGCGGCCTTCCTTGCAGAGATCAGGACGGCCGGCGACCGGCTTGCTGGCCGTCGCATCACGTCGGTCTTCTTCGGCGGCGGCACGCCGTCGCTGATGCCGGGTGACCTTGTGGGCGGCCTGCTTGAACAGCTGCGCAGCGTCTGGCCCTTCGACGACGGGATCGAGATCACCCTCGAGGCGAACCCCTCCTCCGTCGAAGCCGCCCGCTTCGCCGCCTACCGCGATGCCGGCGTCAACCGCATCTCGATCGGCGCGCAAAGCCTGCGGGACGAAGACCTGCGCCGCCTGGGTCGTCTGCACTCGGCGCAAGAGGCGCGCCGGGCGATCGAGGTGGCGCAATCGGTCTTCGCCCGCGTCAGCATTGACCTAATCTACGCGCGCCAGTGGCAGGACCTGCCCTCGTGGCGGGATGAACTGCGGCAGGCGCTGTCTTTCGGCACCGACCACCTGTCGCTTTACCAGCTGACCATCGAGCCCGGCACCGTCTTCCAACGGCGACAGGCCCGGTCCCGGCTCCACGGTCTGCCAGATGAAGACAGGTCGGCTGACCTGTATGCCCTTACACAAGACCTGTGCGGCGCCGCGGGTTTGCCCGCTTACGAGGTATCCAATCACGCCCTGCCAGGCTCCGAGGCGCGTCACAACCTCACCTACTGGCGTTGCGGTGACTATCTTGGCATCGGTCCCGGCGCTCATGGCCGCATCACGGCGGCAGGTCGCCGCCATGCCGAAGAAGCCCCGCGCGACCCCGCCGCCTGGCTGGAACGCGTTGGCCAGTCCGGCACGGCCATCACCGGCACCGCACTGGCCGCCACCGAACAGGGCGAGGAGTTCCTGCTCATGGGCCTGCGCCTGTCCGAGGGCATCGACCCGACACGCTTTGCCGCCCTCTCCGGCTCCGCCCTGCCCCGCAATCGGGTCGCGGCGCTGCAGGATCTGGGCCTGCTGGAATTCACCGGCCACCGCCTGCGCGCCACTGCCGAGGGGCGCCTGCTGCTGGACCGCATACTTGTCGAGCTTCTCGCCCAGCCCGCGCGTTCAGCCGTCCCGTGACGCGCCCGACAGCGCACGGCACAGCACGTCCAGGTCCTCCAGCGTCCGATAGTGCACCGTCAGCGCGCCGCCGCCGCCCGGTTCATGCAAAATGCGCACCGCCATCCGCAGCGTCGCGGACAGGTCGCCCTCCAGTGCCCTTGTGTCGGCGTCCTTCTCGGGCGGCGTGCCTGCCTTTGTCCCCGGCCGGGCCCCGCGCGCCAACGCTTCGGTCTGGCGGACCGTCAGGCCCTTGTCGACCACAATTGCGGCCAGACGCTCCGGGTCTTCGGCGGTCACCAGGGCGCGCGCGTGTCCAGCCGTAAGCGCGCCGGTCTTGACGCGACCCTGGACCGTTTCCGGCAGCGTGAGCAGCCTCAGGGTGTTCGCCACATGGCTGCGGCTCTTGCCGACGGCGCCTGCCACCTGCTCCTGCGCATGGCCAAACTGGTCGATCAACCGCCGGTAGCCGACCGCCTCGTCGATCGGATCCAGATCCTCGCGCTGCACGTTCTCGATGATCGCGACCTGCAGCGCCTCGGCATCATCCAGAATGCGCACCAAAGCCGGGATGCGCGCCAGTCCTGCCAGTCCCGCCGCCCGCCAGCGGCGTTCACCGGCGACGATCTCGAAACGGTCGGGCGCTGCCAGGGGTCGCAGGATGATCGGCTGAAGCACACCATTCGCCCGGATCGACTCGGACAGCTCTTCCAGGCTCTCGCGGTGGAACGTCCGCCGGGGCTGCGTCGGATTGGCCGAGATCGCGGAAAGGTCCACCTCTCGAACGCCCTCGACACCGCCGTTGCGCCCGCCCGGTTCTCCCTGGATGTCGGCCATCAGGGCCGAAAGCCCTCGTCCCAGGGCTGGCCGTCCGGTCTTGTCGCGCGTCATGTTGTTGCCTCGGCCCTGGAAAGGTTGCCCCGTGCCATAACCTCTGCCGCAAGCGCGCGATAGGCCTGAGCACCGCGCGACGCACCGTCATAGGCAAGAACCGGCATGCCGAAGGACGCCGCCTCTCCCAGCCGCACATTGCGCGGAATGGCCGTCGTGAAGACAAGGTCGCCCAGATTTGCCCGCGCATCCGCCTCCACCTGCATGCTCAGCCGGTTGCGTGCATCATGCATCGTCAGGGCGACGCCCAGGATTCTCAGCCTGGGGTTGGCGGCATCCCGCACCGTCCGCATTGTCAGCATGAATTGCGACAGGCCTTCCAGGGCGAAGAACTCGGTCTGCAGCGGCACAAGCACGCTGTCTGCTGCCACCAGTGCGTTCGTGGTGATCAGGTTCAGCGTGGGCGGGCAGTCGAACAGCACGACATCGGCGCCCACCTGGTCAAACCCCGGATGATTGAGCGCATCGTTCAACAGGAAAGACCGGTTGCTGCGCGCACCCAGCTGCAGGTCGCCCGACGAAAGGTCGGCATTCGACGGGCACAGGAGAACCCCGGAGGCGGTCTTCACCAGCGCGTCTGTCACCGGTCTGCCCTCTAGCAGCACGTCATAGGTCGTGATCCGCCGATCCGGTGCGGCCAGTCCGAGGCCTGTCGAGGCATTTCCCTGTGGGTCCAGGTCCATCAGCACGACCTTGAGGCCCGCCTCCGCCAGTGCGGCCGCAAGATTGATCGCCGTCGTCGTCTTGCCGACGCCGCCTTTCTGGTTCGCCACCGCGATGCGCCGTGCCGTCATCCGATGGCCCCCGTGCGCCGCTCAAGGGTGTGAAGCCGCAGCACAGCCGCCTCCGCTTCGGTGACCGACGGCATCACCTCCAGATCGAAGGACCATGCCTTTCGTGCCTCGACGATTTCCTGCGCGGCGCGGCGCCCCTTGGGAAGCAGCGCCATGCCAGAGGGCGCGAGGTGACGCGCCACCAGCGGCAACAGGTCCGGCAACGGGGCGAGCGCGCGGGCAGAGACGACCGCGGCCGACTGCGGCGCGGCGGACTCGGCGCGCGCGTTCAGAACAGACACCGCCGGACAGAAGGCCTCTGCGGCGGCGCGCAGAAACTCGGCCTTGCGCGCGTCCGACTCGATCAGCGTCACCCGACAGGACTCTTCGCGACCGGCCAGAGCGATGGCCACCGGGATCCCGGGGAACCCGCCGCCGCTTCCCAGATCGACCCAGGAGGCCACGCCCGCCGGGGCGAGCGGCACAAGCTGAAGCGAATCCTCGACATGCCGTGCCCAGGCATCGGCCCCCGTCCTGGCGCCGATCAGGTTCACGCGCTGGTTCCACTTCAGCACCAGCGCCAAAAACCCTTCCAGCGCCGCTTGTGTTTCACGTGAAACACACGGCACATGCGACGCCGCCTGTGCCATAGTCTAGGGCCCGACCTTCTGCGCCCGCCGCGAGGCGGCGATCAGCACCAGCATCGCCGCCGGAGTCATCCCCTCGATCCGCGCCGCCTCGTCCAGCGACCGCGGGCGAAGGCGCGCGATCTTGCCGGCCAGTTCACCGGACAGGCCGGAGAGCCCATCCGTCCCTGCCGGCAAGGCCAGCGCTGCGCCGCCATGGCCTGACAGATCAGACACCTCCTGCGCCTGCCGTTGCGCAAGCGGGGCGTAGATCGCCTCGGCCAGCAGAGCCCGCTGCCACGGGGCGGACAGGCCATCACAATCGGCTTGCGCCATCACCCGCGCTGCATCCGCGCCATGCAGCCCCAGAACCGCGAAGCCCGACAAGGCCGCGCCGTCCCGCCGCGGCGAAAGTCCGGCGTCGCGCTGGTCGGCCTGACCCATGGACATCGACATCAGCCGTTCACGCGCCGCATCCACCGCCGCCTGCTTCCGCGCGAAGGCCTGCCGACGCGACGCGCCCACGCAGCCCGCCTCGATCCCGACCGGCGTCAGGCGCCGGTCGGCATTGTCCGCCCGAAGCGTCAGGCGGTACTCGGCCCGCGAGGTGAACATCCGATACGGCTCGGTCACCCCGCGCGAGATGAGGTCGTCGATCATCACGCCGAGATAGCTCGACTCGCGTCCGAAGATCACCGGCTCCCCCTCGCCCGCCAGCCGCGCCGCGTTCAGGCCTGCGACCAGCCCCTGCGCCGCCGCCTCCTCATACCCCGTCGTCCCGTTGATCTGCCCCGCCAGGAACAGCCCCGGCAGGGCCATGACCTGCAGGCCGCGCGTCAGGCATCGCGGGTCCACGTAGTCGTATTCGATCGCGTAGCCCGGCTGAAGGATGCGCGCGCGCTCCAACCCCGGGATCGTGGCGACATAGGCCTCCTGCACCGCGGCAGGCAGCGAGGTGGAAATCCCGTTCGGATACACCGTGTCGTCGTCCAGCCCCTCGGGCTCGAGGAATACCTGATGCCGCGCCTTGTCGGCAAAGCGGGTCACCTTGTCCTCGATCGAGGGGCAATAGCGCGGGCCCACACCTTCGATCTTTCCGGAATACATCGCCGAAAGCCGAAGGTTCGCCCGCACGATATCATGCGTGGCGGCGGTGGTTTCGGTCACCCCGCAGGCGACCTGCCGCAGGATGGGCGCGTCGTTCAGGAAAGACAGCATCTCGGGCGCCGCGTCGCCCTCCTGCCTTCCGATGCGGCCCCAGTCGATGGTGCGTCCGTCCAGCCGCGGCGGCGTGCCGGTCTTGAGCCGACCGCGCGGCAGGCCCAGGTCCGCAAGCCGCTGCCCCAGACGCACCGAGGCCCGGTCGCCCACGCGGCCGCCGGGACGCGACTCGTGGCCCACATGGATCACGCCGTTCAGGAAGGTGCCGGTCGTCAGGATCACCGCGCGGGCCCGCGCCTGCGATCCATCGGACAGAACCACACCGCCGACGCGGCCGCCCTCGACCGTCAGGTCGGCGACCTCGCCCTCGACCACCGCCAAGCCGGGCTGTGCCCGCACCAGCGCCCGCACCGCCGCCCGGTAGGCCCGGCGGTCGGCCTGCGTGCGCGGGCCCTGCACCGCGGGGCCCTTGCTGCGGTTCAGCAGACGATACTGGATGCCCGCCGCATCCGCGGCACGGCCCATCAGGCCATCGAGTGCATCGACCTCGCGCACCAGATGCCCCTTGCCAAGACCGCCGATGGCGGGGTTGCAGGACATCACGCCGATGGTTTCCGCCCGCTGCGTGATAAGCGCGACCCGGGCGCCCATGCGTGCGGCGGCGGCGGCGGCTTCCGTGCCCGCATGCCCACCCCCCACGACGATCACATCCCAGTCCATCACGATCACTTCCCGATGCAGAAACGGCCGAATATTTCGCCCAGAACCGCCTCGGTGTCCACGGTGCCGATCAGCGACTCGAGCTTGCGGCGGGCGGTGCGCAGGTCTTCGGCCACGATCTCGGCCTGCGGCATCCCGGCTTCAGCACCTTCCCGCGCCGCCGTCAACGCCGCAAGCGCGCCCGTCACGGCGCGGCGGTGCCGATCATGCGTCAGCACGCCCGCCGTAAGGCTGCGCCGCGCAAGCACCGATTCGATCCGCGCCAGCAGCGCGTCCACCCCCGCCCCGGTCAGACCCGAGACACCCTCGGCCCCCGGTTCCGCCTCGTCGACCCGGCCGCGCAGGACGATATCCTCGACCGTCGGAACAATCCCCTCCGGCGCCCCCTCCGGACCGGTCAGGATCACCCGCAGGTCGGCCTCTGACGCCCGGGCGCGGGCCCGCGCCACACCAATTCCCTCGACGACATCGGCCGTTTCCCGCAGGCCCGCGGTGTCCAGCAGCGTCACCGGCAACCCGCCCAGGTCCAGCCGCACCTCCAGCACGTCGCGCGTCGTCCCCGGTACCGGCGAGGTGATCGCCACATCCCGCCCGGCAATCCGGTTCAGCAGCGTGGACTTGCCTGCGTTCGGCGCCCCCAGGATGGCCACCTCGAAGCCATCGCGCAGGCGTTCGGCGACCACGCTGCCCGCCGCCTCGCGCGTCAGGTCGGCGTCCAGCCGCCCGATCACCGCCCGCACCTCGGGCCAGACGTCCACCGGCACGTCCTCGTCGGCAAAGTCGATCCCGGCCTCCACCAGCGCCAGCGCCTGCAACAGGTCCGCCCGCCAGCCCGCCGCCCGGGCGCCCACCGCGCCCGACATGGTGCGCACGGCCTGCCGCCGCTGCGCCTCGGTCTCGGCGTCGATCAGGTCGGCGAGGCCCTCGACCTGCGCCAGGTCCAGCCGCCCGTTCAGCATCGCCCGCCGGGTGAATTCTCCCGGCCCGGCAGGCCGCAGGCCCGGCCGGTCCGCCAGTGCCCGCAGCACCGACGACACCACCGCCGGGCCGCCATGCAGGTGCAGTTCGGCACTTTCCTCACCGGTGAAACTGGCGCCCGCGGCAAAGATCAGCACCAGCGCCTCGTCCAGCACCTCACCGCCCCGGGTCAGCCGGCGCAGGGCAACCTGCCGCGGCGCGGGCAGCCTGCCAGCCAGCACCGCAACCGCCTCCCATGACAGGGGCCCCGACAGGCGCACCACCGCCACCCCGGCCTTGCCGCGGGCCGAGGCGAGGGCATAGATCGTGTCCGCCATCGCCGGGTCAGGCGTTCATCGACTCGAAGAAGTCGGAATTCGTCTTGGTCTGTTTCAGCTTGCCGATCAGGAACTCGATCGCGTCCGTGGTGCCCATCGGGTTCAGGATGCGGCGCAGGACGTACATCTTGGACAGATCAGCCTTTTCCACCAGCAGATCCTCTTTCCGGGTGCCGGACTTCAGGATGTCCATCGCCGGGAAGACGCGCTTGTCGGCGACCTTGCGGTCCAGCACGATCTCGCTGTTGCCGGTGCCCTTGAACTCTTCGAAGATCACCTCGTCCATCCGGCTGCCGGTATCGATCAGCGCGGTTGCGATGATCGTCAGCGACCCGCCTTCCTCGATGTTGCGCGCCGCACCGAAGAAACGCTTGGGCCGCTGCAGGGCATTGGCGTCGACGCCACCGGTCAGCACCTTGCCGCTGGATGGCACAACGGTGTTGAACGCGCGACCAAGTCTTGTGATCGAATCGAGCAGGATCACCACATCTCGCTTGTGTTCGACCAGCCGCTTGGCCTTTTCGCTGACCATCTCGGCCACCGCCACATGCCGCGTCGCCGGTTCGTCGAAGGTCGAGGAGATCACCTCGCCCTTCACCGACCGCTGCATGTCGGTCACTTCCTCGGGCCGTTCGTCGATCAGAAGCACGATCAGATAGCACTCGGGGTGGTTGGTCGCGATGGAATGCGCGATGTTCTGCAACAGCACCGTCTTGCCGGTCCGTGGCGGCGCCACGATCAGCGCGCGCTGGCCCTTTCCGATCGGCGCCACCAGGTCGATGATCCGCGCCGACCGGTCCTTGACCGTCGGGTCGGGCGTTTCCATCACCAGCCGCTCGTCCGGATACAGCGGCGTCAGGTTGTCGAAATGCACCTTGTGGCGCGCCTTTTCCGGGTCGTCGAAGTTGATCCGGGTCACCTTGGTCAGGCTGAAATACCGCTCGTTGTCGCGTGGGCCCTGGATCACGCCTTCGATCGTGTCGCCGGTGTGCAGGCTGAACTGGCGGATCATCTCGGGGCTGACGTAGATGTCGTCCGGACCCGGCAGATAGTTGGCCGAGGTCGACCGCAGGAAGCCGAAGCCGTCCTGCAGCACCTCCAGCACCCCGTCGCCGCCGATTTCCCAGCCTTCCTCGGCATGTTCCTTCAGGATCGAGAACATCATCTCGCCCTTGCGCATGCTGGGGGCGTTCTCGATCTCCCACTCCTCGGCCATGGCCAGAAGATCCGCGGGGGTCTTGGCCTTCAGCTCAGACAGGTTAAGCCGCTGCGGCGTCTCGTCGTTCATCGGGGGATACCTTTGCACCCGCGATGCGGCCGGGCGGCCGGGGGCGCGACGTCAGGGGAATGGGAGGCGCGTCCGGGCCGGACGGCCCCGCGCTGTCCTGAGGTATGCGAGTGCCGTCATTCCGTCAACCCGTCAGAACCGGACAATCACCGCGATGACGATGACCACCATCAGCAGCGTGGGCACCTCGTTTGCCATCCGCCACTGCCTTCCGGTCAGCCGGTTCCGCCCGGCGGCAAAGTCCTGGCGCCGCCCTGCCAGCCAGATGTGAAACCCGGTCATCGCCAGCACGCCGGCCGCCTTGGCCCAGGCCCAGGGCGCGCCCCAGTCGACAATCCCCGGCGTCGACGCCAGCGCCAGCCCCGCCGCCCAGGCCACGATCATCGCGGGATTCATGATCGCCCGCAGCAGGCGCCGCTCCATCGTCTGGAACATCGCGTCCGCGGGCGACCCGCGCTCCACCTGCTCCACATGGTAGACGAACAGCCGCGGCAGGTAGAACAGCCCCGCCATCCAGGCGATGATCGCCATGACATGGATCGCCTTGATCCAGAGGTAGGCGCCGGTCAGAAGGTCGGTCATGCAATGTCCTCCTCACCCTTCCTTAACAGAAAGAAAATGAAAGAGGATGTGGCAGAAGAAGGGGCTGCGGATAACTGGATAAGTCAAACCGTCCCCCGATGTTTCCACAGGCTGCCGGTCCCGACGGCTGACCTCGCCGTCCCGCCTGCCGATACGCAAGCAACTGATTTCACGCCAGTCTGCACGCCAGTCTGCACGGGGCGCCTGTCGGTTCGGGCGGCATGAGGCGATACCGCCGCAAGCTGTCCACAGCGCCGTTCCATTCCGTTCCACAGCGGGAAAACCGCACCGCAGGCAGCGCGGGGCGGGGCCCTTGCGCACAGGGCAGGCCACGGCCCGCGATCCGGGGCCGCTTGCGCAGAGGAACATCGCAGGATTATCCCGGTTCTCTCCACAGCCCCGCATCGCTTCACCCCGGCCCCCATGTCGCGCATCGTCCTCGCCTCCGCCTCGCCCGCCCGCCTCCGCCTGCTCCGCGCGGCGGGCATCGCCGTCGAGGCGATTCCCGCCCGGATCGACGAGCACTCGATCCGGGACTCCCTGGCCGCCGATGGCGCCTCGCCCCGCGACATGGCCGATGTGTTGGCCGAGATGGAGGCGGCCAGGATCGCGCCGCGCGTTCCGGCCGCGGTGGTGCTGGGCAGCGACCAGGTGCTGGACCTTGACGGCGAGGCCCTGGGCAAACCGGCCGACGCCGGCGAGACCCGCGCCCAGCTGATCCGCCTGCGCGGGCGCCGGCACAGGCTGCATTCCGCGGTGGTCCTGTTCCACGACGGCCAGCCCCGGTGGCGCCACGTCGCCACCGCCACCCTGACCATGCGGGCGCTGTCCGATACCTGGATCGACGCCTACCTCTCCCGCAACCCCGACCTGACCGGCACCGTCGGCGGATACATGCTGGAAGCCGAAGGCATCCGCCTGTTCGATCGTGTCGAGGGCGATCACTTCACCATCCTCGGGCTCCCCCTCCACCCGCTGGTGCTGTATCTCGAACAGCGAGGGTTCATCACATGACCGACCATCCCCGCATTCCCCTTGCCGGCGTCATCGGCTCGCCCGTCGCGCACAGCCGGTCCCCGGCGCTGCACGGCTACTGGCTGAAACGCTACGGGCTGCAGGGGCACTACATCCCCATGGACATCGCGCAGGAGGATCTGCCGACCCTGCTGCGGCAGTTGCCCAAGCTCGGCTTCGTCGGCCTGAACGTCACGATCCCCCACAAGGAGGCGGTGCTGAAACTCGCCGACATCGTGACCGACCGGGCGGCGCTGATCGGGGCGGCCAACACGCTGATCTTCCGCAAGGACGGCCGCATCCATGCCGACAACACGGACGGTGCGGGTTTCATGTCGAACCTGCGCCAGTCCGCGCCGAACTGGAACCCCGCCGCCGGACCCGCCGTCGTGTTCGGCGCGGGCGGTGCGTCGCGCGCGGTGGTGGCCGCGCTGCTCGAGGTCGGTGTGCCGGAAATCCGCCTCACCAACCGCACCCGTCAGCGGGCCGAGCAGTTGCGCGCCGATCTCGGGGCGCGGATCGAGGTGGTGGACTGGGTGCAGGCCGGCAACGTGCTGGACGACGCGACCTGCGTGGTCAACACCACCTCGCTCGGCATGACCGGCAAGCCGCCGTTCCGCGTTCCGCTCGACGCGCTGGGCCCCGGGGCCGTGGTCAACGATCTCGTCTACGCCCCGCTGCGCACGCATTTCCTCGAGATTGCCGAGGCGCAGGGCTGCACCATCGTCGATGGCCTGGGCATGCTTCTGCACCAGGCCGCGCCCGGTTTCGAACGATGGTTCGGAAAACGCCCCGATGTCGACCAGGCCACCCGCGACGCCGTGCTGTCCGCATGATCCGGCTGGCGCTGACCGGCTCCATCGGCATGGGCAAATCGACAACGGCCCGGCTGTTCGCCGCCCGCGGCGTGCCGGTCTGGGATGCGGACGCGGCGGTGCACCGGCTGTATGCGGCGGGCGGGGCCGGGGCCGAGGCCGTGGGCCGGCTTTTCCCCGCCGCGGTGCGCGGCGGCGCCGTCGACCGCGCCATCCTGCGCCCGCTGGTGGCGAGGCCCGACATGCTGGCTGCGCTGGAACAGGCGATACATCCCCTTGTGGCGCGGGACCGCGCGGCCTTTCTGGCCGCGCAGGCCGGGGCACCGCTGACGCTGTGCGACATCCCGCTGCTGTTCGAGACGGGCGCCGAAACGCAGTTCGATGCCACGCTCCTCGTCACCGCGCCGCCCGCGCTGCAACGCGCCCGCGTGCTGGCCCGTCCGGGGATGACCGAGGCGACGTTCCAGACGCTGCTGGCCCGCCAGATGCCCGACCGGGACAAGCGCGCGCGGGCGACGCATGTGCTGGAAACGCTCGACCTGGCGACCGCCGAATCCTATGTCACCGCGCTCACGGGATACCTGAACGATCATGCGTGAAATCGTCCTAGATACCGAAACCACCGGCTTCGATCCCGCCGAGGGCCACCGCATCGTCGAAATCGGGGCGGTGGAACTGGAAGGCCACCTGCCCACGGGGCGCACCTTCCACCGCTACCTCAACCCCGACCGCGAGATGCCGAAGGAAGCCTTCGAGGTGCACGGCCTGGGCGACGATTTCCTGCGCGACAAGCCGCGGTTTGCCGAGGTCGCGGCCGATTTCCTGGCCTTCATCGGCGAGGCGCGGCTGGTCATCCACAACGCCGCCTTCGACATGCGCTTCCTGAACGCCGAGCTTGCCGCCGTCGGCCTGCCCCGCCTGCCCGACGGCCGCGCGCTGGATACCGTGGCGCTGGCGCGGCAGAAGTTCCCCGGCGCGCCCGCCTCGCTGGATGCCCTGTGCCGCCGCTTCGGGGTGGACAACGCGGGCCGCGAGAAGCACGGCGCGCTTCTGGACAGCGAGTTGCTGGCCGAAGTCTATCTGGAACTGGTCGGCGGGCGGCAGCCGGGCCTCGTGCTGACCGCCGGCCCGCGTGCGACCGGCCCGGCCACGACCGGAAACACCCGCCCGCCCCCCCGTCCGGCGCCGCTGCCGCCCCGGCTGACAGAGGCCGAAAGACAGGCGCACGAGGCCTTCGTCGCCCGCCTGGGCGACAAGGCGTTGTGGCGGGCCTAAGCGCCCGGCGGTCAGGAAACCTGCGTCGCGGCGGCCTTCTGCGCCTCGGCCCGGCGGATCAGCTCCTGCCGGTACAGCGCCAGGAAATCGACCGAATCGATGTTCAGGGGCGGGAAGCCGCCGTCGCGGGTCACGTCCGACAGGATGCGGCGGACGAAGGGGAACAGCATCCGCGGGCATTCGATCATCAGGAACGGGTGAAGCTGGTCCTCCGCCACGCCCTCGATGTGGAAGATGCCGCCGTATTCTAGTTCCGCCAGGAACAGCGTGTCGCCGTTCAGCGTGTTCTTCGACGTGACCTTGAACCGGGTGATCACCTCGTACTGGTTTTCCGCCTGGCGCTTGCGGGCGTCCAGGCTGACGGCCACCTGCGTGTCGGGCTTGACCTCGGCCGCGGCCACGCCGCGCTGCGCCACGCCGTTTTCGAAGGACAGGTCGCGGATGTACTGGCCCAGCACCTGCATCCGCGCCTGCTGCGCCGGCGCGGCCGCTGCCGTCGGCTGAGCCCCGTTGCCTTCCGTCATCGCCCGTCCTCCCGGATCATCCGCGGGCGGCTCTAGCAGCAAGCGCGCGCGGCCTCAATGCCGCGTCCAGCCGCCGTCGGCGGGCGGCGCGACAGGCGGCACCTCGACCGCCTGTCCCTCGATGGTGACGTGAACCGCATCGCCCCGGCTCCGCCGGTGATGCGCCGCCACACGCGCCATCAGCACCGCCTGCACCGGCGGCAGCAGCAGCAGGATCGCCAGCGCGTCCGACAGGAACCCCGGCACCACGAACAGCAGGCCCGCCACCACCCGGAACGCGGCCGACCCCACCGCGGCCAGCGGATTCTCGCGCCCCTGCATCGCCGCCTGCACCCGGGCGGCCGTCGCCGGGCCGGTCGACCGCATCAGCACGACGCCCAGCACCGCCGCGGCAATCACCAGCACCAGCACCGGCAGCACGCCGATCCAGCGCCCGACCACCACGAACAGCGCGATTTCGACCAGAGGCAGCGCCAGCGCCGCGATCAGGACCTTCATCCCGGACCTCCATCAGCGGGCAAGGTGGACTTGGCCCCGCCCCTCCCCTACATAAGACAAAACCGCCGCCGTGCCAGCCGCACGCGGCCCAAGGGTTCCTGTCCGATGAATTCCTCGCTGATCCAGCTTCTCGTCCTTGCCGGGATCGCCGTGTTCCTGATCCTCAAGCTGCGCTCTGTCCTCGGCACGCGCGAAGGCTTCGAAAAGCCTCCCGTCGTGCCGCCCGAGGCCACGCCCTCGCGCAGCCGCCGCGACTTCGAGGTGATCGAGGGCGGGCAGGACCGCGACATCACCGACCACGTTCCCGACGGGTCGCCCGCGGCCAAGGCGCTGGCGGGCATGAAGATGGCGGAACCGGGCTTTTCGGCCACGACCTTCCTGCAGGGCGCCCGCGGCGCCTATGAAATGATCGTGATGGCCTACGAACGCGGCGACCTGTCCGCGATCAAGGGCTTTCTTGCGCCGGAAGTCTATGATGCCTTCGCCGCCGCGGTGGAGGAACGCGAAAAGAACGGCCTGACCGTGCAGGCCGAATTCAAGGGCGTGAAGGACCTGGCGCTGGCCAACGCCACCTTCGACCGCGCCAGCCGCGAGGCCGAGGTGACTGTCCGCTTCACCGGCGAACTGACATCCGTCGTCCGCGACCGCGGCGGCAAGATCGTCGAAGGCAGCGCGACCGAGATCAAGCGCCAGCGCGACCTCTGGACCTTTGCCCGCACCATGGGCGCGGCCGATCCCAACTGGATGCTGGTCGCGACCGGGGAATGATCCTGCGTGCCGCAGCCTTGGCACTTGCCCTGGTGACGCCCCTGGCACAGGCAGAGGCGCAGGAACTGCTGGATTTCGAGACGCTGGACGGCTGGCAGGACGATGACCCGACCGCCGCCTTCGCCGCCTTCCGTGCCACCTGCGACCTGATCGAAGGGCCCGAATGGGCCCCGGTGTGCAAGCTGGCGAGGGATCTGGACCCCGACCCCGACGCCGCCCGCAGCTTCTTCGAGATGCTGTTCCGCCCGGTCCTGTTCGGCCGGCCGCCCGCGCTGTTCACCGGCTACTACGAACCCGAACTCCCGGGCTCGCTGCGGCGCACCCCGCGCTTTGCCCATCCGATCTACCGCCGCCCGCCCGAATTGCGCGACGGCATGACCTACCTGTCCCGGGCGCAGATCGAAGACGGCGCGCTGGCGGGCCGGGGCCTGGAACTGGCCTGGCTCGACGATCCGGTCGAGGCCTATTTCCTGCAGGTGCAGGGGTCTGGCCGGATCCGGCTGCCCGACGGGTCGGTGATGCGCCTGGGCTATGCCGGCCGCAACGGGCATCCCTACCGGTCGGTCGGACAGGAGCTGATCCGCCGCGGCACGCTCACGCTGGCCGACGTGTCGGCGCAGGAGATCAAGGGCTGGGTCCGCCGCAACCCGCAGGCCGGGGCGGCGCTTCTGGAAACGAACCCCTCCTACATCTTCTTCCGCAAGCTGCCGGACCTGCCGCCCGAGGCCGGGCCCATCGGCGCCATGGGCCGGTCGATCTTCACGCTCAGGTCGCTGGCGGTGGACCCGCGCTTCACGCCGCTCGGCGCGCCGGTCTGGCTGGAAAAGGACGGCGACCGCCCGATGCGGCGGCTGATGGTGGCGCAGGACACCGGCGGCGCGATCAAGGGGGCGCAGCGTGCCGACATCTTCTTCGGGACCGGCACCGGTGCAGGGGACGCCGCGGGCAGGGTCAAGGACCCTGGCCGGATGATCGTGCTGCTGCCGATCGAGCGCGCCTTCGCGCTGTTCCCCGGCGGCTAGGCACGCGAGGCGATGGCCCGCCGCCGCGTGCCCACACCGGAGGAGGAACGCCTCTGGCAAGAGGTCGCCCGCACCATCCGCCGACGCCATGGCGGCCCGGTGCCCGACGCCGCGCCAGCGGCTGCCGCCGCTGCCGTGCGCGCCCCACCGGAGCCCGAGCCGCTGCCGCCGCTTCTGCCCTTCCGCATCGGTCAGCACGCCCCGCCTTCGCCGCCCGCCCTCCCGGCGAGGGCACCTCTGGGCATGGACGCCGGCATCCACGCCCGCATGACCCGCGGCAAGCTGGCGCCCGAGGCGCGGATCGACCTGCACGGCATGACACTGGCCGAGGCGCATCCCGAACTGATCCGCTTTGTCCTGAACGCCGCCGCGCAGGGCCTGCGGCTGGTGCTGGTCATCACCGGCAAGGGCAAGCCCGCCGACGACCCCTTTCCCCGCCCGACCGGCATCCTGCGCCACCAGGTCCCGGTCTGGCTGCGCCAGGCGCCGCTGGCCCCGGCAATCCAGCAGGTCGCCGAGGCGCATCTGCGCCACGGCGGGGCGGGAGCGCTGTATGTCTACCTGCGGCGGTCGGGGCGTTACAGCACGTAGCGGCTCAGGTCCGCCGACCGTGACAGGCTGCCCAGATGCGCCTCGACAAAGGCCGCGTCCACCGTCACCGCATCGCCGCCCCGGTCGGGTGCGGCGAAGGACAGGTCCTCGAACACCCGCTCCATCACCGTATAGAGCCGCCGCGCGCCGATGTTCTCGACGCTGCGGTTGACCTCGGCCGCGATCCGCGCCAGCGCGGCGATCCCGTCCTGCGTGAAGGTGACCGCCACCGCCTCGGTCGCCATCAGGGCGGCGTACTGGCGGGTCAGGGCGTTGTCCGTCTCGGTCAGGATGCGCACGAAATCACCCTCGGTCAGCGGTTGCAGCTCCACCCGGATCGGCAGGCGGCCCTGCAGCTCGGGCAGCAGGTCCGACGGCTTGGCGATGTGGAAGGCGCCCGAGGCGATGAACAGGATATGGTCGGTCCTGACCGGCCCGTGCTTTGTCGAGACGGTCGTGCCCTCGATCAGCGGAAGCAGGTCGCGCTGCACGCCTTCGCGCGACACGTCCGCGCCGCGCGTCTCGGCCCGCGCCGCCACCTTGTCGATCTCGTCGATGAAGACGATCCCGTTTTCCTGCACCGCCGTCAGCGCCGCCTGCTTGACCGCCTCGTCGTCCAGCAGCTTGTCGGCCTCTTCGGCCACCAGCACCTGATGGCTTTCCGCGACCGTCATCCGCTTGCGCGTCTGCCGCCCGCCGAAGCCCTTGAACAGGTCGCCCAGGTTCATCGCCCCCATCTGCTGCCCGGCCGGGTCCAGCCCCTGGAAGGGGTTGGAGGTGTCGCTGACCGTGACCTCGATCATCGTGCCGTCCAGCTCGCCCTTGCGCAGCTTCTGGCGGAACATCTCGCGCGTGGCGTCCCGGGCGTCGACACCGGCGATGGCCTCGACCACGCGGTCCTCGGCCGCCTTCTCGGCCCGCGCCCGCACGTCCTCGCGCATCCGCGCCCGGGTTTCGATCAGGGCGGCGTCCACCAGGTCGCGGATGATGCTGTCGACATCGCGGCCGACATAGCCAACTTCCGTGAACTTGGTCGCCTCGACCTTCAGGAACGGCGCGCGCGCCAGCTTGGCCAGCCTGCGGCTGATCTCGGTCTTGCCCACGCCGGTGGGCCCGATCATCAGGATGTTCTTCGGATAGACCTCCTCGCGCAGCCCCGGCTCCAGCCGCTTGCGGCGCCAGCGGTTGCGCAGCGCCACGGCCACCGCCCGCTTGGCGTCGCGCTGGCCGATGATGAAGCGGTCAAGCTCGCTGACGATCTCGCGCGGGGTGAGGTCGGTCATGGCGTGCTCACATAGGGCGGCAGGCGGTCCTTGCCGGGAAAGTCGGGCAGGGCGCGCATGACGCGGGCGCGCAGGTCGGTCCAGAAGGCGCCCGTGAAGGTCAGGAAGGCGCCCAGCACGATCATCAGCATGGCGAAACTGCCCGCCGAATCGCCCGCCTGCAGCGCCCAGGCGATCAGGATCCCCAGGTAGATCACCCCCGCCGACAGGAAACTGCGCCGGTCGATCACCAGCGCCAGCAGCGCGAACACCACCAGGCACAGCGCCAGCAGCGCCATCGTCGCAGCACCTTCGCCCGTGTTGTAGGCGGTCAGCGCCACCGTGTTCACCAGCGCGGGCGCGGCCAGCATGTGGAACCAGAAGCCGGTCGCCGACCAGCGTCCCAGACGGTGGGGGTCCTTCATGTCGCACCACAGCCCCGCTGCCAGCGCCAGCAGCCCGAAGATCATCGTGGCCACCGCCATGCCGCCGCCCCTTGTCAGGTCGAACGCCTCGCGCAGCGATGCGGGCGCGGTGCCGAAGGGCATCACCATGTCGACCAGCACGAAGACGATCCCCGCCACCGCCAGCCCCATCATGAAGGCCACGAAGGGCACCTTGAAGGCGCGGAAATAGGCGGCCAGCGCGGCAAGGGACAGTCCCAGGAAGACAAGCCCCGCCACCCGCACGCCCGTCTCCGCCTCCAGCCATTCGGCCATCAGCAGGCCGATGGTCCCGGCGCTGCCCAGGCCGAAGACGATGGCCAGCACGATGGAGGGCAACGCCATGCGGCGCTTGCGGGTGAAGTAGGTGGCGAAGACCCAGGCGAGCACTGCGGCAACCGCGGTTGTCCAGGCTCCCTGCGACATCGCTGCAAAGGTCAGGATGCCCGAGAACAGCAGGATGATGCCAAGCGAGACGAAGATCTCCGCAAACCCCCGGAACAGCTCGAAGGGCTCGTCGTCCGGCGCCAGCGTCTCGCGCTGGCCCAGCCGCGCCTCGCCCAGCGCCAGCAGGCGGGTGGCCTGCACCTCGTCCAGGATCCCCGCGCCCACGGCGGCGCGGATGTCGTCGCGGGTGACGCTTTCCATGGTCGCCATGTCAGCCTCCGATGGTTTCCACGGTCAGGTTGCCGTTGGTGTAGACGCAGATGTCGGCCGCGATCGCCATCGCCTTGCGGGCGATGGCCTCGGCGTCCAGGGGCCCGTCGATCAGCGCCCGCGCAGCGGCCAGCGCGTAGTTCCCGCCCGACCCGATGGCCGCCACGTCATGCTCGGGCTCCAGCACGTCGCCCGCGCCGGTGATGACGAAAAGGCCCGCCCCGTCGGTCACGATCAACATGGCCTCCAGGTTGCGCAGGTACTTGTCCATGCGCCAGTCCTTCGCCAGGTCGACGGCGGCGCGCTGCAACTGGCCGGGCGCGGCCTCCAGCTTCTTCTCCAGCCGCTCCAGCAGGGTGAAGGCATCCGCCGTGGACCCCGCAAAGCCCGCCACCACCGCATGCCTCCCCGGCGACAGGCGGCGCACCTTGCGGGCGGTGGCCTTCATCACCGTCTGGCCGACCGACACCTGCCCGTCGCCCGCCACCACCACCCGCCCGCCCTTGCGCACAGCCAGGATCGTGGTGCCGTGCCAGCCGGGAAAGCGGTCGTCGGTCATGCGGGGCCTCCGTTTGCCCCTGTATGGCCGGGCAGGCGCGCAAGCGAAAGGGGCGGCCCGCTGGACCGCCCCGCAGGGTGCGTGCTTGCACGCACCGTACCCCGTGGATCACACGCCCGCGTTGATCCAGTTGGCGATCGCCGCCTTGGGCGCCGCGCCGACCTTGTTCGACACGACCTGCCCATCCTTGAACAGGAACAGCGTGGGGATCCCGCGCACGCCCAGCATGGCCGGGCTGTCGGGGTTTTCGTCCACGTTGACCTTCACGATCTTGACGCGGCCCTTCATCTCGGCGGCCAGTTCTTCCAGCGCGGGGCCGATCTGGCGGCAGGGGCCGCACCATTCGGCCCAGAAATCCACCACGACCGGCACGTCCGACTGGCGGACTTCCTTGTCGAACGTGGCATCGGTGACGGCGATGGTGGCAGCGCCCATGGCGTTTCTCCCGCTGGGAATCGACAGACCACAGCAAGTAAGAAGCCCGGGCCCCGGGGTCAAGGTTTCGTGGCCCGGTCCAGTGCCGCCCGCACGATGTCGTGTGGCAGGGGCATCAGGGCGGCGGTCCGCGTCCACAGGATCGCCGTCTGCACCTGCCGCCCGGGAAACACCTGCGCCAGCGCCGCGGCGTAGGCGCCCATCTGCCGCAGCAGGCCCTCGGGCACCTCCGCGGGGCCCGCGGGCACCTGCCGGTTGGTCTTGAAATCCACCGCCAGAACGCGGTCGGGCCAGACCAGCAGCCGGTCGATGGCCCCCAGCATCCGGCGGCCACCCAGGTCCGCGGTGATCGCCACCTCGGCCAGCCCCTCGGCGTCGAAGACATGCGCCAGATGCGGCGCCGCCAGCACCGCCAGCGCCTCGGCCCGCGCCGCCGGGTCGGCCCCGACCGCCGCCGCCTCCTCGGCGGACAGCCCCGGAAGACGCTCCAGCAGCCGGTGCACCGCGGTGCCATGGGCCAGCGCCGCCGCCGTTTCCTCGCCTTCGCCCGGCAAAGCCTTGGCACCGCCGAGGCCGGAGGGACTGACCGGCTGCGGCGGACGCGATTTCGGGGGCGCCGCGGCCTCGGCCCAGGCGGGCGGTACGGAGGCGCCGTCGACACCCGAAGGCGCCCCGGGAACCTCCGGCGCGGCCCAGGTGCCCGACACCAGCCGCAGGCCCCCGGCCTCGGCCGCCACCGCGCCCGCGCGCTCCATCGCGCCTTGCAGACGGCCATACCAGCAGTCGGGCGGCACCTCGCCCTCGGGCAGGATGCCGCCCACCAGCACGCGGCTTTCGGCCCGCGTCAGCGCGACATACAGCAGCCGCAACTCCTCGGCCGCGTCGGCCTCGGCCTCTGCCGCCAGCGCGCCGCGCAGGGGTTCGGGTTGCGTCTCGGCCTTTCCGCGCCAGACCGCCTGCCCGCCCGGCATCACCAGCAGCGGCGCCGCGGGCGGGTCGCGCCGCGGGCCGGTGTCGGGCAGCACGACGACGGGCGCCTCAAGCCCCTTGGCGCCGTGGATCGTCATCACCCGCAGGCGGTCCCCTGCGGCCTCGGCGCTGCGCTTGACCTCCACCTCGCCGGCGGCCAGCCAGGCCAGGAAGCCCGTCAGGCTGGGCACTTCGCTGCGCTCGTAGGCCAGAGCCTGGGCGCGCAGCACGTCCAGCCCCTCCTCGGCCTCGGCCCCCAGCCGCGCCAGCAGGCGCTTGCGGCCGCCGTGGCGACCCAGCAGGCGCTCGATCAGCTCGAAAGGACGCAGGAAATCGGACCGGTCGCGCAGGTCGCGCAGGACCGCCGCGGCGGGGTCGTCGGTCAGCCGCAGGCGGTCCCACAGCGTGCCCTCGCGCCCCTGCGCCAGCCGGAACAGCCCGGCCTCCGACCAGCCGAACAGCGGCGACCGCAGCGCCGCGGCCAGCGACAGGTCGTCCTGCGGCAGGGCCAGGAAGGCCAGCACGGCCAGCACGTCCTGCACCGCCAGTTCCGACGTCAGGCGCATCCGGTCGGCCCCCGCCACCGGCAGGCCGACCCGCTTGCAGGCCCGGATGACCGCGCCGAACAGAGCCGACCGGCTGCGCAGCAGCACCAGCACGTCGCCCGCCGTCATCGGCCGCGTGCCGCCGCCCGCCCTGCGCAAGGCCACCGGCGTGCCCGCGTCGATCATCGCCCGCAGGCGGCGAGCCAGCGTCTCGGCCAGAACCTCGACAGCGTCGCGGTCGGTCACGCGGTCCTGCAGGCCGTCGTCCGGAACCGCGTCCTTGCGGGCGACAACCGGCGGCAGGAGCTCCACCTCGCCCGGCATCGCCTGGAAATGCGCCAGATGCCCGGCGCCGTCCGGCGGCCCCTCTGGCAACAGGGTGTCGACCAGCCGCAGGACCGCGGGGGCCGACCGGAACGAATGCAGCAGCGGCTCCGCCCGCATCGGCGCGCCAAGGCCGTCCAGACGGTCGGCAAAGGCCCGCCGCTGCGCATCGAAGACCCGCAGGTCGGCGCCCTGGAACCCGTAGATCGACTGCTTGCGGTCGCCCACGACGAACAGGGTCCGCCCGTCGGCACCGCCAAAGCCCTCGATCAGCGCCTGAACCACCGCCCATTGCAGCGGGCTCGTGTCCTGCGCCTCGTCCACCAGGATGTGCGACACACCCCCGTCCAGCCGCCACCGCACCCAGTCGCCCACCCCGGGCGCGGTCAGCAGGGCGCGCGTCTTCAGGATCAGGTCGTCGAAATCCAGCCACCCCCGCGCTTCCTTGGCTGCGGCATAGCGGGCGAGGAACCCGCGGGCAAAGCGGTGCAGCAGCGCCGTCCGCGCCGCCGCCTCCAGCGCCAGCCGCCGCTCCCTCCCGCGCGCCACCCGCTCCATCAGCGCATGCAGCGGCGCCAGCAGCGGCAGCATCAGGGGCCGCGTGTCCTTGGTGGGAAGTGCGTCCGCCTTGGCCATGCCGGCCCGGGCGCCGGTCTTGTAGATCATCACGCCTTCCAGCCGTGCCAGCACGGCCGCATCCGGCGGGCCGTCGGCCAGCGCGGCCAGCGCCTCGGCCAGCTTGAGGTCGGTCGCCCTGCCCTTGGCCAGATGGGCCGCGGCCTCGGCGGCAAGTTCGCGCGTCGTGCCGCCCAGGGTTTCGTCCAGCAGACGATCCAGGCTGTCGCCGTCGCGCACGCCATGCAGGCGGGCCAGCGCGGCAGGGTCCTCGGCCCCGCCAAAGGCCGTGCGCAGGCCGGTCAGCCGGGACAGGAACGCGTCGATCTTCGCCCCGGTCCACAGCCCGGCGAACTCGGCCGCCAAGGCGCCCTCGTCCTCGGCCAGCGCGTCGAAACAGGCGGCGCGCAGCTCGGCCGCCGACAGGTCGTCGATTTCGGTGAACTGCGGCGACACCCCGGCCTCGAGCGGGAACCGCCGCAGCAGCGCGGCGCAGAAGGCGTGGATCGTCTGGATGCGCAGGCCGCCCGGCACCTCGATCGCCTGCGCGAACAGCCGCCGCGCCCGGTCGGTGCCCGCGCCGCGGGCGCCCAGGGCCTCCAGCTGCGCGCGCAGCCGGTCCTCCGGCAGCATCGCCCAGCCGCCCAGCCGCCCGAACAGGCGGTTCTGCATCTCGGCCGCCGCGGCCTTGGTATAGGTCAGGCACAGGACCGACGCCGGATCGACCCCCGACAGCAAGAGCCGCGCCACCCGGTCGGTCAGCACCTTGGTCTTGCCCGACCCCGCATTGGCCGCCACCCAGACCGAGTGCCCGGGGTCGGACGCCCGCGCCTGCGCGATGCCGGGGTCTTCCGCGGTCACGGCACGTCCTCTCGCGGGGCGGGGTCCGACGTCTGCCATTCCCCGAACCGCGACAGATGCGCATAGTCGCCCGAGGCAGGTGCCCCCGCACCGTCGCGCAGGGCGGTGAACCCGGTGTCGCCGCGACGGTAATGCGTGACCAGCGCGACCGCGCCATCCCAGACCGCGGCCAGCGCCTCCTCGCCGGTCGGAACCTCGATCACCGGGGTCTTCACGCTCGGCGACAGGCTGACATAGGCCGCCCCGCGCAGCCCCGCCGTCACATCGCCGAAGGCGCCCGCCAGGGCCATCGCCGCCAGCAGCGACAGCTGGTCGTCGCTGCGGTCGCGGTCGGCGGCGCCCGGCGGGGACGAGGTCTTGTAGTCGAAGATCTGCAACCGCCCGTCCGCGTGGCGGTCTATGCGGTCGGGCCGCCCCACCAGCACGACGCCGGTCTCGCCCAGGGCCAGCCGCGCCTCGCGTTCCACGAACATGGGCGTGCCGCCGTGTTCGGTCTCGGCGTCCAGCAACTGCGCCACCGCCTGCGCCAGCCGTCCGCGGAACAGGCTGCGCGCGGCGGCCCAGGGCACGGCCTGCGCCAGGTGACGGTCGGCCAGCGCCAGCAGCCGCGCCGCCATCGCCGCCCGCGCTTCGCCCGGCATGCGGCCGCGGGCAAAGTCCTCCATCACCCGGTGCATCACGATCCCGCGCAGCCGCGCATCGGCTTCGGCGCGGAACGGCGGCAGGGGCTTCAGACCCAGCACGCGGCGGGCGTAGACGGCATAGGGGTCGCGGGCCAGCACCGGCATTTCGGTCACCGTCAGCCGCACCGGACGCGCCGCCGCGGGGGGCACGGGCGAGGGTCGACGGGCGGGCGCCACCGGGTCCGCGGGCCGCTCGGCCCCGGCCACCAGGTGCAGCAGCGCCTGCCCGCGCGCCCGCATCGCCGCCAGCGCCTCCGGCCCGCCGGTGGACTCCAGCCCGTCCAGCAGGTTCGTCAGCCGGTTCAGCCAGCGCGACGGAACGGTGCCCTCGCTGTCGTCCCGCAGGGCGCGCGTCACCACCACCTCCGGCGCCGCCGCCGCGATCTGGAAATCATGTGCCGAAAGGCCGATCTGGCGGTCGGGCAGGGTCAGCCCCGCGTGCATCCGCATCCGCCGGTTCAGCCAGGGGTCGGGCGACGGGGCGGGGGGCCAGATGCCGTCGTTCAGCCCGCCCAGCACCACGACCTCGGCCGCCTCGGCCCGCACCTCGAAACTGCCCAGGATCGCCAGACCGGGATAGGGCTCGACCGTCGCGCGCAGGCCCTGCGCGCCGGCCAGCACCTGATCCAGCAAGGCCGCAAACGCCGCCGCGGAAAGATCCCCGCCTGCAGGCGCCTCGGCCTCCAGATGGTCCAGCGCCATGCGCGCCGCCTCGCCCGCAGGCCCGGCCCACAAGGCCCCCGGACCGCCCGCGGGGCCGCCTGCCAGCGCCTCTGCCAGACGGCGCAGCGCGGCCACGGCCAGCGGCAGGGGCGAGGGCCAGGCCATGCCTGCCAGGCCGGCCAGGAAGCTGGACAGCCACGCCGTCCAGGCCGGATCGCGGTCCTCGGCGAACCGCGCCACGGCGTCGGGAGACGCAAAGGCCCGCCCGCCTTCGCGCATCCAGACCTCGAAGGCCTGCGCCAGCCGCAGATGCGCGCCGCGTCCCGGCCCGGCCGCCGCAAGCGGGTGCTTGAGCAGCGCCGTCACCGCCACCGACCCCGCCGCCGCGCCCATCAGCCCCGCCACCTGCCGCAGGAACCGCCCCGGAGGCGTCAGCGCCAGGGGTTCGCCGCCGCTGTCGTCGGGCACCAGACCCCAGCGGTCCAGCGCCGCCGTCACCCGCCGCGCCAGCCCCCGGTCCGGCGTGACCAGCGCCGCGCTGCGCCCCCGCGCCAACGCCCGGCGCAGGGCGAAGGCCACCGCCAGAGCCTCGGCCTGCGGGGTCGGCGCCTCGACCAGCGTCATCCGCGCCGTCGCCTCTGCCATCGGCCCCAGCAAGGGCCCCTCGGCCAGCCAGCGGTCGGTCACCGGCGCGGGCCGCAGGGCCAGCGACAGCAGCGCATTGCGCGCGGGGTCGGGCGGGCCAAGGCGATCCCAGTCCAGCACCTGCCCGGGCGCCAGCCCGAGCGCATCGAGGAACCGGCGGAACCGGAACTGCGGATGGTCTTCGGCCGGCGGGTCGGCCAGCGCGTCCCAGGCCGGGCCGGGCATCGTGGCATCGAACCCCGGCAGCAGCACCGCCCCCCGCGGCAGCCGCGCCACCGCCAGCATCAGTGCCAGCGTGGCCCCGCGCGACCCCGTCGACCCCGCCACGATGACCGGTTCGTCCGGCGGACGCAGCGCCCATGCCCCGGCCAGATGCAGCACCGCCCGGCGCAGGCGCCCCTGGGCATCGGGTGCGGCCTCGGTCGCGAATAGGGGCGCGACGACGCCCATGAAGTCGCGCATGCGCGCCCAGTGGGCGGAAAAGCGGTCGACCTCCAGCGCCGCGATGGCCTCGGGCGCCACGCCTTCGCCCTGCATCTCCTCGATCAGCCGCGCCAGACTGTCGGCCAGCGCCACCTGCGTGGCCGGGGGCATCGCCACCGGGTCCGCCGCCGCCAGCCCCGCGATCAGCTGCATCAGCTCCAGCCGCCGCCGCAGCGGCGGCACCGCCGCGGGCAGGCCCGGCACCGGCGTGTCGGCCAGGTCCGACACCAGCAGAAGCCGCGGCAGCAGACGCGCCCCCTCCGACGCCAGCGCCTCGCCCACACGCTGGCGCATCCGCGCGGTGTTGAGGATCACCGTCACCCGCGCCAGCGCCTCGGGCGGCCCGGCTTCGGCGATCAGCCGCGCGGCCAGCCGCTGCGGCAGGTCGGCCCCCGGCGGCAGGCCATAGACGCGGGGGGCGGGATCATCCCGCATCGCCGCCACCCTCAAGCATCGCCTCGGCCAGCGCGACCCCTTCGGGCCGCCCCACGTCGCACCAGCGCCCGGGATAGACGATCCCGAAGGCCCGCCCCCGCGCGATCGCCCCGTCCCAGACGCGGTTGAGCGAAAAGACCTCCGCCGCCTCGGCCATGACCGGGGCGGGGTCGATCACCTGCGCGCCCAGATAGGCGAGCGGCCCCTTGCGGGCCAGGCGCCCGTCGGCGCCCAGCGCAAAATCGCCGGGCCCCGCATACCCCAGCGCCAGCGCCACCGGCGCCAGCAGCAGCAGCGCCTCCATGCGCGCCCCGTCCCAGGCGTCGGCCAGCAGCCGCAACGGATTGGGCCCGGCCCAGACGGCATCGCTGTTCAGCGTCATCACCGGCCCTGCGCCCAGCAGCGGCAGGGCGCGCTTCAGCCCGCCGCCGGTTTCCAGGATCGCGGGCTCGTGCGAGATCGCCACGCCGCGCCCCGCCAGGTGCGCGGCGATGCGGTCGGCCCGGTAATGCGTGTTCACCACCACCGGCGCGCTGTGCGCGTCGCAGGCCAGCGCCAGCGCATGGTCGATCAGCGGGCGGCCTGCGACGCTGATCATCGGCTTGGGCCGGTCTGCGGTCAGCGCGCCCATCCGCGTGCCGAACCCCGCGGCAAAGATCATCAGCGCGCGCGGCGTCATGCGGCAAAGGACTCTGGCGTGGGCAGGGTCAGGCTGCGCCTCAGGTCCGACAGCGCGGGATGCGCAAGACAGGCCTGAAGCTGTCCCCAGACCCGCGGCATCAGCGCCAGGTACTGCCGTTTGCCGTCCTGCCGCGCCAGCCGGGCAAAGACGCCCAGGATGCGCAGCGCCCGTTGCGCGCCGGTCACCGACACCGCGGACGCCAGCGCGGCGGCCTCCCGCCCCGTCAGGTCGGCAAAGCGCCGCAGGGTGTGATGCGCCGTGGCTGCCCCCACATCGCGCCGGGCGTCCTGGATCAGCGAGACGAGGTCATAGACCGGCTGCCCCATCTGGGCCATCTGGAAGTCGAGCAGCCCCACCCGCGCCAACCCCTGCCTGAGCGGCAGCCAGAGCAGGTTTTCGGCGTGGAAGTCGCGCAGGATCAGCACGCGCGGCCCGTCGGCATGGCGCGCCAGCGCATCGGTCAGGGCCGAGCGGGTGCCGGTGCGGTCGCCGGGCGCATACCAGTCGAAGACCAGCATCGCCGCCTCGGCCCAGTCTTCTGCCGTCAGGTCCGGCAGTCCGGGCGGCGCCGGTCGGGCCTGAAGATCGGCCAGCACCCCAGCCGCGGCGGTATAGAGCGCGGGCTCCTCCGATGCGTCGCGGGCCAGCAGGCGCGCATAGAGGTCGTCGCCCAGGTCTTCCAGCAGCATCAGGCCTGCGGGCAGGTCGGCCGCCAGCACCTCGGGCGCCGACAGACCCGCCTTCCGCAAATGCGCGGCGATGGCGATGAAGGCGCGGTTTTCCTCGACCGCCGCGGCGCCCGGGTTGTCCATCAGCACCGCCCGCCGCCCGCCGTCCTTCAGCCGGGCATAGCGGCGGGCCGAGGCGTCACCGGCCAGGGGCCGAAGGTCGGCGCCCTGCCAGCCCGCCCCCGCAAGGAAGCCTGCGACCTCCGCCTCTCGATCAGCCATTGCCCACCGCCGCGCGCAAGGCGTCCCGCCCGCCCCGGGCCGTGACCCGCCGCCCCTCGCCCTCGACCGCCAGCGTCAACCGCAGCGCATCCGCGGGCGCGAGCGGTCCCAGCCGCTCGGGCCATTCGATCAGGCAGATGTCGCGCCCCAGCGCGGCATCGAGGCCAAGCTCGTCAAGCTCGGTCACCGACGACAGCCGGTACAGGTCCACATGCCAGGCCGGACCCCCGGGCGTGTCGTAGGTCTGCACCAGCGTGAAGGTGGGCGACGGCACCTCGGCCACCGGTCCCAGCCAGTGGCGCAGGATGGCGCGGGCGAGGTGCGACTTTCCCGCGCCGACCGGCCCCGACAAGAGCACGGTGTCGCCCCGCCGGAGGGTTCCCGCCAGACGGACGCCAAGCGCATCGGTGGCCGCGGGATCCGGCAGCAGGCGGGCCACGGCGGGCCGGGTCGGGGTGTCGCGATCCATGGCCGGACCTTACCGGCCCCGCCCATGGGCGCAAGGCGCGGAAGCTTCCGCCGCCCGGGGCGGTGCCTTGGCCGGGCCGGCCGGACCGCAGACGCGCACCGGCCGCTCGGCCGTTCGGGTCAGGCCGACTTGCGCACCTTTGGCCGCGGGTCGACGGCAGCGACCGCACTGCCGATACGGAAACCCGCAAGCGTGGCGCCGCCTTGCAGGCGGACAAAGCGGCAGGACAGGCGGCGCCCGTCGGACAGGACGGCGCTGTCGGTCCAGCCGTCGCGCGCCTCGAGCGCCGCGACGAAATCCTCGACCCGGTCCCACAGCGTGGTGGGCGCGCATTGCCGCCGCCAATGCGCGCAGGCCGCGGCGATGCCCGATTCGGTATCCAGCGTCGCCGCAGGGTCGTGGTCCCAGAGCCGCGCATAGGCCGCGTTCGACATCACCAGCACGCCCGCGGCACTGAAGACCGCAATCGCCTCGTCGATCGCATCGACGACGGCCTGCCCAAGCTCCAGCTCGGCCCGGTAGCGGCGGGTCTGCGACATCTCGGTCGAGATATCCTCCATCATCAGCGCCAGCGCGCCGTTGGGATGGGGCCTGCCGGTGACGCGGTAGGTCTGGCCGCCCGGCAGGGTCCAGGTCTCGTCGTACAACCCGCGCGAGGCGGCCTGTTCAAGGTCGGTCATCATCCGCCGCCAGGACCGGTAGTCCTTGGGTTCCGGCAGCATCGCCCGGTCGCGCAGCGCGTCGAAGAAGGCCGCAAGCGTGGGCCGCGCCGACAGCATGTCGGGCGGCAGGCCGGTCAGGTCCATCATCGCCGGGTTGAACAGCGCGAGTTGCCGCGACTGGTCGAAGATCGCAAGGCCGGTGGGCAGATGGGCGAAGGTCTTGGTCAGCGTCTGCATGAATTCGCGCAGCGCGCTTTCGGCCTGCACGGCGCTGTCGGCCGGCACGGCAAAGCCCAGGCGGCCGGTGGCGTCGGGATAGCTCCACAGGTCGAACCAGGCCGACCCGCCGCCGCGGCGCTGCACGCGCTGGCGCTGGTCGGGCGCGCCCTGGACGCTGGCCTGCCGCTCGAACACCCGCGGCAGGGGCCAGGCCAGATCCTCGGCGCTGCCGAGGCCCGCCATCGCGAGGTCGAGGTAGGCCGCGTTGCTCCAGACCACATCGCCGGTGCCGGTTTCGCGCCAGATCGGCAGGGGGGCCCGGGCCATGCAGCTGCGCAGAAGGTCAAGTTCGTCGCGCATCGCGCGCATGGCGGCAGGGTCGCCGCCCGGATCGCCGCCCTCGCCCTCGCCCTCGCGGATCGTCACCCGCATCAGGCCGCCGCGCGCCTCGGCCGTCAGGGTGCAGCCCCGGGCCCCGGCGGGCCCCGACAGCGACACCGTCCCGTCGCCGCCCAGCCTGGCCAAAGCCTCGGCCGCGCCGTCGATGCGGGGTTGCAGCCACGCCAGCAGCCGCGACCAGGCCGTGCCCTGACGCAAGGGGGAATGGCGCAACAGGCTGCGGCCTTCGGGGGTGGCGTCGATCAGGTCTTCGCCGTCAAAGACAAAGGCGGCGGTCTGGCCCGCGTCGGCGAAGACCGAGGTCCGCACGGCTGTGGTCGGGGCGGAGAAGGTCGCCACCAGCAGGATGCCGAAGATCGCCGACAAAACGGCGGCCCCGATCATCCAAACCGCGAGCATCGGATCGAGCGTCACGTCGGCCTCCTGCCCCGGAGGGGGCGTCAAGCGCAACCATCGGCAGAAACAGTAAACAGCACGTTAATCCAAAAGGCGAGTTGATGCGAAGGGCTTTCGCGTCAAGGGAGAAAGGGCAGGTTGCCGCCCAGAGCGCCGCCGCGGCCCAGATCCAGATCGGACCGGCGCCACACCGCCTCGACCACGGCACCGCTGGGCGCACCGCCCGCGACGTTGGCAAAGGACATCTCGGCCCCCGTGCGCTCCAGCAGCGTCTTGGCGATGAACAGGCCGAGGCCCATCCCCTCATATTCGGGACGTCCGTTGGTCTGGGTTCCGTCAG
Source organism: uncultured Rhodobacterales bacterium (assembly GCA_964499865.1). GTDB lineage: Bacteria > Pseudomonadota > Alphaproteobacteria > Rhodobacterales > Rhodobacteraceae > JANOGU01. Next base: position 48,301 of record CAZCPY010000003.1, read on the forward strand.
AGGGGCGCTCGCGCAGGAAAGGGTCGCCGATCCGCGGCAGCACATGGGCCGGAAAGCCGGGGCCGTCGTCGCGGATCGTCACCGCGATTCGCGTATCCGACCAGCGCAGGGTGATCCAGACGGTCGAAGCGGCGAAGTCCACCGCGTTCTGGATCAGGTTGCGCAGGCCGTGCACCAGTTCGGGACGCCGCAGCACGACCGGCTGCTGCGCAAGGCCGGGGTCGGCGGGGCCCGCGTCGATCTCGACGGTGCGGCCGCGGGCCAGGTGCGGCTCGGCCGCCTCCTGCACCACGGCGGTCACGGGCGCGCGGCGCAGGTGCTGGTCGTCCTTTCCGGCGCGGCCCATCGACCGCAGGATGTCGCGGCAGCGGTCGGCCTGGTCGCGCACCAGCCGCGCATCGGCCTGCAGGTCCGGGCGGTCGGCCAGTTCGCGCATCAGCTCGGCGCTGGCCAGCTTGATCGTCGCGAGCGGCGAGCCAAGCTCGTGCGCCGTCGCCGCCACCACGCCGCCCAGGTCGGTCAGCATCTGCTCACGCGACAGGGCCATCTGCGTGGCCAGCAGCGCCTGCGCCAGGCTGCGCACCTCGGCCGCCACGCGGTAGGCATAGAAGCCGATGAACAGGATGCCGATCAGGATCGACAGCCAGAAGCCGAATTCGAACAGCGGCGGCACCGTGAACAGACGGCCGTCCGGCAGCCGCAGCGGCATGTTGGCGAAGGCCAGCAGCGTGGCATAGGAAATCGCCGCCAGCGCCAGGAACACCGTCGCCCGCAACGGCAGCGCCGAGGCCGAGATCACCACCGGCGCCAGCAGCAGAAGCGCGAAGGGATTGGTCAGCCCGCCGGTCAGGAACAGCAGAAGCGCCAGCTGGGTCAGGTCGAACAGCAGCATCGCGAAGGCTTCCGGCTCGGTCAGCCGGCGCGCGTCGGGGTAGACCCGGCGCGTGACCAGGTTGGCGATGGCGGCGACGCCCACGATCAGCAGGCACTGCCCGATCGGCAGGTCAAAGCCATAGCGGCGGTCGGCGACCAGGATCGCCGTCAGCTGCCCCGCCATTGCCATCCAGCGGATCAGGGTCAGCGTGCGGACCCTCAGCCCGCCCTGGGGCGAGCGCAGCACGGGAAGCGGCGAAATCAACGCATTGCTCCGGCCCCCGGCGATGCCCTGCCGCAACCTAGGCCGGAGGGGGGCGGAAGGAAATGGCGGGAACGGAATCGCACCGGGCGCTGGGCGCGGGTCGACGAAAACGGGTGCAAGGTCAGTGAAGCCAAATCGGTCCCCGCGCCCGCGCCTCCTGTCGCGTCAGTCCGTTTCGACCTCGTCCACCGCCGCGATGCCTGCCCGCAAGACGCCGGCCGCAATGCCAGTGAAGTGGCGTCCCGGACAGCCCGGGAATCAGGGCGCTGTCCTTCGTCATGTTTGATCCCGCACCAGACGCGCCGACGGTTCCGCGCCGGTCCACCCGAACCCTGCACCCCCGACCCATCGGCCCGACCGGCAGCGCGGACCGGATGCGGGGCGCCGGGGACGGGCTCCGCGCCGATGTCCGGGTGCGCGACCCGGCCGGGGAATTCGGCCTGTGGGACGATTCGACCTGCACCGACCTTCTGATGCCCCGCACCCGCCCTGCCGACGCCGTCATCCGGGACGTTTCGACCGAAGACACGGCCGCGTGGATTGCCGTTTCGGACCGGCCGGCCGCCGCCGCGGCAGGGCGATTGATTTTCCGCCGCCGCGCCCCAGTTCCAGCGCCAAAGCGGGAGGATGCGGCAGATGGCACAGGATATGGCTCTGGACCTCGGCGAGGACCGCAGCCTGCTTCTGGTCGACGACGACGAGGCCTTCGTGAAGCGGCTGGCCAAGGCGATGGAACGCCGCGGCTTCGTGCCCGAAACGGCGGAAAGCGTGGCCGCGGGCAAGGCGGCGGCGCAGGGACGGCCGCCGGCCTATGCGGTCGTCGACCTCCGGCTGGAGGATGGCAACGGGCTGGAAGTGGTTGAAACCCTGCGTGACCGGCGGCCCGATTGCCGGATCGTGGTGCTGACCGGTTACGGCGCCATCGCCACCGCGGTGGCGGCGGTCAAGATCGGCGCGATCGACTACCTGTCCAAGCCCGCCGATGCCGACGAGGTGACCAGCGCGCTGCTGTCCCGCGGCGACACGCTGCCCGGCCCGCCCGAAAATCCGATGTCCGCCGACCGTGTGCGCTGGGAGCATATCCAGCGCGTCTACGAGCAATGCGACCGCAATGTCAGCGAAACTGCGCGACGGCTTGCGATGCACCGCCGGACCCTGCAGCGCATTCTGGCCAAGCGCAGCCCCAGGTAACGGCCGCAGCCTGTCCGGTCGCGGTATGCGGTGGAATGCGACGAAATCGCCGTTCTGCCGGGATTTGGCCGATCCGGGCAGACTGTCCATTCGGGCGGATTGATCATTCCGCGCATCGGGCGTAACGTCAGCCAATCACCAACACCGGCCGAGGAAAAATTGGAACACAACCTTAACGCGATGTCCCTGAAAGAGCTGAAAGACCTGCAGGCACAGGTGGCCCGCGCCATCGGCTCTTTCGAAGAGCGCCGCAAGCGCGAGGCGCGCGCCAAGCTCGAAGACGCGGCGCGCGAGATGGGCTTTTCCTTTGCGGAGCTGGCGGAAACGCCAGTGGCCAGGACCAAGCCGGGCGTCAGCCCGGCCAGGTATGCCAACCCGGCCAACCCGGCCGAAACCTGGACCGGCCGCGGCCGCAAGCCGCGCTGGTTTACCGAAGCGCTGGCCGCCGGCAAATCGCCGGGCGACATGGCGATCTGATCCCCGGTGTGCGGCGGCTGCGTTCAGGCCGCCGCCGCAAGCCAGGTCAGGAATTGACGCACCGCCCTGCGTTTCGGCCCGGGCGGCGTCAGCACGAAATAGGCGGGCAGGTGGCTGCGGCTGTCGTCGATCAGCACCAGCCTGCCGTCCCCGATCTCGTTCTCGATCAGCGCCAGGCTTTCCACGATGACGCCCAGACCCTGCCGGGCGGCGGCAATCGACAGGTCTTCGCTGGGAAACCCGGTGCGGCTCAGCGCATCCGGGTCGAGGCCCAGGCTGAGCAGGTAATTGTCCTGTTCGGGCCAGTTGCGCGCCACGATCCAGTCGTGCCCGGCAAGGTCGCGCGGCGCCACCGCGGCCCCGCCGGGCAGAAGCCCGGGCGCCGCGGCGATGGCCAGGCGGGCGGGCGCGAGGAACTTCGCCTCCACCCCTGGCCAGGCGCCGTTGCCGTAGCGGATCGCCACGTCCATCCCCTCGCGCCGCAGGTCCACCGGGCGCGGGTCGGGATGCAGCGACAGCGCGATGTCGGGATGCGTGTCCCAGAAATCGCGCAGCCGCGGCATCAGCCAGTGCGAGGCGAAGGACGCCGTCAGCGTCACCCGCACCGGGTCCTCGCCCGAGGCCAGCGCCTCGACCCCGCGCTGGATGGTGCCGAAGCCCTCGGTCAGCGCCGCGGCCAGCTGCGCCCCTTCGGCCGTCAGCGCCATGCCGCGGCCGTCGCGCGCGACCAGCGCATGGCCGAGCCGCGCCTCCAGCGTGCGCACCTGCTGCGCCACCGCCGCATGCGTCACGTTCAGCACCCGCGCCGCCGCCGAATACCCCCCTTCCGCCGCGACCGCCTGGAAGGCGCGCAGGGCCGACAGCGGGGGAAGGTGCGTCCAGTCGATCTTCATCTGTTAGCCAGACTATCAGGTCTGAAAGATTCGCTGTCTTCGCATTGTCTGTCAATGCGCGTATTTCATCGTCACGACGCCAGAAGAAGGATAAAGCAAATGTTGAACATCTTCGCCGACGCCCTGCTGATCGCGACCCGGATGGAGCCCTTCCGCCGCGACGACACCCGCCGCACCGAGAAGGAAACCGAGGCCCGTCGCCGCCTCGAGCAGTCGATCCCGACCCGCGTCAGGTTCTGATCGTGAGCGCGGACAGCAACTGCGCGTGTCGCGCCACGTAGTCCGCCCGCACCACCGCGGGCGGACGCAAACGGATCGCCAGCCCGCGCAGAAGCCCCGGGTCATGCCGCCCGAACAGCTTGTCCGCCTCGCCTTTCGTGAAGCCCGCGATCTCCACCGCCTCCAGCCAGGCCGACACCCGGTCCGCCGCCTTGATCGCCCGCTTGACCGGCACCGGCAGAACCGCGGGCAGGCCGAAGCGCAGGTGCACCGCCGCCGCCAGCCGCGCATCCAGCTCGCCATAGCCCTCGCCGACCGCGGCCTTGACGGGCGAGATCATGTCGCCCAGCACGTATTCCGGCGCGTCGTGCAAAAGCGCCGCCAGCCGCCAGCGCGGCCCCTCCCCGGGGTTCATGCGGGCGAAGATGTCCTCGACCAGCAGCGAATGTTCGGCCACCGAATAGGGCCAGTCGCCCCGCGTCTGCCCGTTCCAGCGCGCGACGAAGGCCAGGCCATGCGCGATGTCCTCCACCTCGATGTCCAGCGGCGTGGGGTCCAGCAGGTCCAGCCTGCGCCCCGACAGCATGCGCTGCCAGGCCCGCTTCACGTCCGCACCGTCCATTCGTCCCGGAACCGCGCCAGCGCCAGCCGGATCAGGTCGCGGCCCTTGGCATAGTCGATCACCGCCCGCGTCGCATCGCGCAGGCCCCAGAGCGCCGTCGTCGGGTCCTCCAGTCGCGGCAAGGCCTCGGGCAGAAAGGTGCGGAAGAAGTCGGCATAGCCGTCGCGAAACCGCGCCTCAAGCATGCCATGGGGATCCCGCCAGGGTTTGTTGATCCCGCAGAAATGCCGGAACCGCGGGGCATAGCGGAAGGTCGCGAGGTTCAGGCGGCTGTTCGACATCCAGTTCCAGCATGGCGCAAGCTCGGCGAACCTGCCGCGCAGCGTCAGGTTCAGCAGCGTCTGGTCGGCCAGCAAGAGTTTTGCGCCCTCGGCCGCATGGGTGTCCAGCAGACGCCGCTCCATCTCCTGCGTCACCCATGCAGCGGTGTCGATGATCTGGACACCCGCATTGAGGTAGCGGAACGCCGGCAGGCCGCGGTCCTTGAACTCGGTCGCATGGCCCCGCCGCTCGCGGTAAAGGGCGATGACATCCCGCACCGCTGCCAGCGGGTGGCTGCCGATATCGGCATGCAGCAGGCGGTCGAGGTCACCGGCTTCATACCAGATGTCGCTGTCCAGTTTCAGGATGCGCCGGTAGCGCCCGGCCAGGTCCGGAATTGCCGAGAGATAGAGGTACAGCGCCGGGCCGAACTGCTGCGGGTCGCAGGCTGCCCAGGGGGGCCGCAACGGCATCGCCACATTGCGGATGCCCATGGCTTCGGCCCAGTCCGGCAGGGGCAAGGGCACCAGCGTCAGGATCAGGATGTCGAACCGGCGTCTCGGGGCCTTGACCGCGATCTGCCAGGCCAGATGCAGCGCATAGGGCAGGTAATTGCTGTCGCAGCCCATCGTCACCGCGCAGTCGTTCGTCTCCGGCATCGTGCGCTCCCGCTTCGTCGGGCCGAACATGGCGGGCCAGGGCCTGCGCGGCAAGCCGAGCATCTTGTCCGATTGCCGCAACCGCCCCGCGATGCTAAGGCCGCGCCCGACACAGATCAGGCAAGGAACCCGCCCCATGGCGCAGGACTACATCGTCAAGGACATCGCGCTCGCCGACTTCGGCCGCAAGGAACTGGTGATTGCGGAAACCGAGATGCCGGGCCTGATGGCCTGCCGCGAAGAGTTCGGGGCGTCGCGGCCGCTCGAGGGCGCGCGTATCGCGGGTTCCCTGCACATGACGATCCAGACCGGCGTGCTGATCGAGACGCTGACGGCGCTGGGCGCCGACGTGCGCTGGGCGTCCTGCAACATCTTCTCCACCCAGGACCACGCCGCCGCCGCCATCGCCAGGGCCGGCACCCCGGTCTTCGCCATCAAGGGCGAAACGCTCGAGGACTACTGGGACTACACCGACCGCATCTTCCGGTTCGGCGGGGAAGGCGGCACCTGCAACATGATCCTCGACGACGGCGGGGATGCCACGCTCTACATCCTGCTCGGCGCCCGGGTCGAGGCTGGCGAGACCGACCTGATCGCCGTGCCGACCTCGGACGAAGAGGTCTGCCTGTTCAACCAGATCAGGAAGCGCCTGAAGGCATCCCCCGGCTGGTTCACGAGACAGCGCGCCGACATCCGCGGCGTGTCGGAGGAAACCACCACCGGCGTCCACCGCCTTTACGAACTGCACAAGAAGGGCCTGCTGCCCTTCCCCGCGATCAACGTCAACGACAGCGTCACCAAGTCCAAGTTCGACAACAAGTACGGCTGCAAGGAATCGCTCGTGGACGGCATCCGCCGTGCCACCGACACGATGATGGCCGGCAAGGTGGCGGTCGTCTGCGGCTACGGCGACGTGGGCAAGGGCTCCGCCGCCTCGCTCCGCGGTGCGGGTGCCCGGGTGAAGGTGACCGAGGTGGATCCGATCTGCGCGCTGCAGGCGGCGATGGACGGCTACGAGGTCACGCTGCTGGAGGACGAGGTCGCCACCGCCGACATCTTCATCACCACCACCGGCAACAAGGACGTCATCCGCATCGACCACCTGCGGGCGATGAAGGACATGGCCATCGTCGGCAACATCGGCCACTTCGACAACGAGATCCAGGTCGCCGCGCTGAAGAACCACAAGTGGACCAACATCAAGGACCAGGTGGACATGATCGAGATGCCCTCGG